>CALCKX010000043.1 GCA_937966115.1 uncultured Chloracidobacterium sp.
CCGAAAGCGCAGGAGCGCCCAGACGACGCCAGCTAGCGACAGGCCATAGCCGGCGTAGGCCCACTGCGTCCGCCACGGCGCCGGGCGAATGCGAATCCTCACCTGTGCGCCTTCCTCATTCCAAACGCCGCTGTTGTTCGAGCCGCGCGCGCGAAAGACATACTCGCCGGGATCGAGGTTGGTGTAACTCGCATAGCGGCGCGTCCCGCAGTAAACCCAATCGCGGTCAAAGCCTTCCAGCTTGTAGGCATACTGGTTTCGCTCAGGAATCGTGTAGTTGAGCGCTGCGAACTCGAAGGCGAAGAAATTTTCATTGTAGTCGAGCGGCGGCAGCGTCTCTCCGTCAAAGGGTATCGGTCGGTCAAATTTTTGAAAGCCCGTGATGGCGACCGGCGGCGGCGCGGGATTCGGATGGACGGCTTCCGGGCGAAACGCGGTGAAGCCTTTTGCCGAAATGAACAGCACCTCGCCGTTGCGCCGTTGGAAAAAGCTCTGGCGCGCCTGGTTGTCCGCCAGCCCATCGCGCGTGTCGAACAGTTGGCAGCGCCCGGTCTCCGGATCGAATCGGCAGAGGCCGACGTTCAAGCCAAGCCACAGCTTGCCGGACGCATCCGCGTAAAGGCGCGCGATTCGGTTGGCGGGCAGCCCCTGACGGGTGGTGAAGGGCGTGACGCGGCCGGTGGCGCGCTCGATGCGATTGAGGCCATCTTCCGTGCCGGCCCAGATCACGCCAGCGGGCGACTCCGCCACATCGTTGACAATGCGCCCGACAAACGCTTTGCCCGGCCCGGGGCGAAACGCTTGAAACGCCTCGGCGTGCGCGTCAAAGCCATACAGGCCAAAGCGCGTCCCGACCCAGATGCCGCCGGCGCCGTCCCGAAACAAGCTGGTGACGCCGAACTCCTCCGCGCCGCCCGCCGGGCTCAGATCGAGGGGAAAGGCTTGAACCTGGCCCGTTCCGCGGTCAAGCCGGGCGACGCCGCGGGAGGTTCCAATCCACAGCCGACCGTCGCCATCCTCGATGAGGCGCGAGACGGTATCGCTCGGAATTGAGCGGGCGTCCGTCGGGTCGTGGCGAAAATGGGTGAAATCATCTGTGGCGGCGTCATACCGCGCCAGCCCGCATCGCTCCGTGCCAATCCACAGGACGCCGTCGCGATCCACGAGCAGGGCATAGATGACCTCGCTGCTGAAGCTGCGCGGCCGGCGCGGATTCGGACGATAAAACCGCAGCCGGCCGGTCTGCGGGTCGCGCCGGCCAAGCCCGCCGACGCCGCCGCCAAACCAGAGTCGGCCCTGATGGTCTTCCGCAATGCGCCAGACGCGATCCCCGGCTAGCCGATAGGGCGGCGGCGACCGAGTGGCGAAGTGGGCGAAGACGCCGGCTTGGCTGTCAAAGCAGTCCAGCCCGCCGCCATCCAGGCCAATCCAGAGCCGGCCCTGACGGTCTTCGAAACAGCTCGAGACCGCGTCGTAACCGAGGCTGTTGGGGTTGCCGAGCTCGTGGCGATAGGCCGTAAAGACGGGAGCGCCCGGATCATAGCGGCAGAGGCCCGAGGCCGTCCCAAGCCAAAGCCCATCGGCCCGGTCGCGGCACAACGCTCGCACGGCGTTGTCGCTGATGCTCGACGAGTCGGATGGCTGGTGGACGAAGCGCCAGGCGCGACCGGTTTGCGGCTCAAGACAGACAACCCCATTGTCTTCCGTGCCAATCCAGGCCCATCCCCGCCCGTCGGCGATGGAGCAACGCGCCGAGCGCAACCAGTCTGGAGCCGGCTTCCCGGTTCGGGAGTCGGTCACGGCGAGCGGACTGGCGCGGTTGGCCGCCTGGTCAAAGCGCGCGATGCCAGCGTCATGGCCGAGCCAGAGCGCGCCATCCGGCATCGGATGAATGAACCACAGGCGACCGGCAGGCAGTCCCGGCGCGGTCAGGCGCGTCAATTGCTCAGTGGCGAAGTCGAAGCGGGCTAGCCCCTGCTCCGTGCCCGCCCACAGTCCCTGCGCGCCATCTGACGCCAGGGCGCGTATCGGGCCAGCCCCCTGGGGCGGCGAGCGGCTCGCGTCGGCCAAGCGAAGGTCGGTCACGGCGAGCGTCGCCGGGTCAACCCTGGCCAACCCCTGCGCCGTCCCGACCCAAAGCCGCCCCTGCTGGTCGAAATGCAGCGCAAGAATGCGGGCGTCGTCCATGGGCAACCGCTGAACGCGCCCCGTCCGCGGGTTGAGCGCGTTGAGACCGCGCAGCGTGCCGACCCACAGCCGCCCATCCGGGGCTTCGGCGAGCGCGGTAATATAGCTGTGCGTCAAGCTCTCGGGATTAAACTGGTCGGCGCGATAGATCGCGAAGGCGTAGCCATCAAAGCGATTCAAGCCGTCGTGGGTGCCAATCCACATAAACCCGGCGCGATCCTGGAGCGCCGCGTTGACGCTCGCCTGCGACAGCCCCTGCTCGACCGACCACTGCTGCGCCCGGAGGCGCGGCTCGGCCAGTGCAAGCTGGTGCCAGCAACCGAGCGCGAGCGCCAGCAGCCAGCCTGATAACCATTTGCCAGATGACATCAACGCGCCTCCATCAGCTCCGCGTCACGGCGTCGCCCGGAGGGGGCTTGGCGGAGTCGTTCCAGCTTCGACCGGATGCGTTGGCATCTTGTTGGGAAAAGCCTACCCGCCGGCCTCGCGGCGCTTCGTGACCAGCCGGTTGGCGGCTTGGCGCAGCGCGTCCGGGATGGATTTGCTCTTTGTCAGGTTGACGAGATCGCGGTTCTGCAACCGGTTGATGAACTGCATGCTGAAGTTCAGCGGGCAGCGAGCGTTGCGCGCGAGGTTGTGCATGATGGCGTAGTTGCTCACCCAAGCGCGGTTCATCGCGATGATGCGCAGCACGTCCTCGTTGATGCCCTTGATGTTGGCAATCGCCTCGACCTCGGCCTCGGAGATGCGCGGGTTCTTGACCACGGCCGTGCTGACCATGCGATTTGAGTCGCGGATGAGAATGGCGCGGGCGTCCCGCCCGCCCTTGAGCGCGGCGAAAATGCGTTCCTTGACCGACATTCGCGCCAACGCCTGATAGATGGAAAGCCGCTCTTGCGTCTCAGGGTCGGCGGCATTGCGCAAGTCGAGCCCTTCCTCGCTCTTGATCGCCGCCAGCATCGCCTCGAAGTCGGCGTCGGCAGCGGCTTCATCCGGCGCTTCATCCGAGAAGGTCTGCCCCGTCTCAGCCTCGAAGCCGGCCAGGACGGACTGAAATTCCGCCTCGAACGCTTCGTCCGACAGCGGGGGGAGGTCCAGGACGGCGGCAAACTTGGCGGCGCGGGCCTTTTTTTCGCGGGCGATGCGCTCCGCGCCAAGCTCTTTCTCGAAGAACTCGGTTTTGACTTCGCGCGCCTTGCGGGTGGCTTCAAACGTGCTTGCCGGGTTGGCCAGAATCGCGTCCAGCAGCGCCGGGAGACGGATGAGCCGCTGCTGGTTGATGGTCAGGGCTTCCAGCAAATAGCCGCTCGCGGACTGTTTGGCGAACGCCAGCGCCGACTCGTCCGGCAGCGCGGGGTGCATCAGCAACTGCTCGCCGAAGCGTTCCGGCAAGTCTGGTCGCAACAGCAGATAGTGCAAAACCTCTTCCGGCGTTTCCTGGCTTTGCGCCACCGGCTGGAGCGTGTCGAAATTCAGCGCCGCCAGCGAGGCGCGCGCCGCCTCAGCGATTTCGGCGTCGGCGTCGGCCGTCAGCAAGACCTGCGCGAAGAGCAAGTCTTCCGGGGCGAGCGGCAGCTTGCCCTGGGCGACCATCAGCTTTGCCGGACGCGGGGCCTTGCCCTGCTGAATCAGAGCGACCGGCGGCGACTTCGAGAGCTTGAGCGGCCTGGCGGATGACGGCGGCGGAGCCGGCGCGGGGGGCGCCGGGCTGGCGATGGCGTCCGGGGCCGGCGCGGGCGCCGGCTTCGCGTCCGGCGCGGGCGGCGCGTCCGCGAAAGCCTCCGGGACGAGGTCGGCCACCGACTTCAGCGGCGCGGCCACCGCTGGGGCGACATTGGCGCGCTCGCCAGCCACTTGGAGACGACCGAACTCTTTTTCGAGAAACTCCGCCTTGACCTCGCGCGCCCGGCGCTCGGCTTCGGGCGTCCGGTGCGGGTTGCGCAGAATGGCCTCGATCAGCTCTGGGTGACGAATGAGGCGCTGCTGGTTGACGGTCAGGGCCTCGATCACGTTGGCGCTCGTCGTCTTGAGCGCCAGCGCCTCAACGGCCGCGTCGGGCGTGGCGCGATTGAGCAGCACGGCTTCCGTCACCGCCGGATCGAGGTCGCTGGCACACAGCAGCGCCAGCACCGCCGCGTCGGCGCGGTCATCGCGGGCGATGGGTAGCACCACCGCCGGGTCGAGGTTGCGCACCGAGGCGCGCGCCGCCGAGCGAATTTCATCGTCGCTGTCCTCGGCTAAGCAAGCGAGAACCGCTAGCGCGTCGTCGGGCGCGAGCGGCAGCAGGCCGCTCGCGGCGGCGAGCTTGGCCGGGCGCGGGGCGGCCCCATTCCGAATGGCGTCAACGACAGGATGCGGCATGAGCTACTATTAGGCATTACGAGCGTTTGGCGTTGCCAAGCTGGCAAGTCGCTATTTTTCGCTCTTATCTAGCTGAAAGCAATAAAAAACCCGCATGCCTTGGCCTGCGGGAGCATACCGGATGAAACAAGCGCTTCTCTCTCTGGCAATGCGGCTGCTCGTCGGCGCCGCGGTCTGCCTCCTGAGCGCGCCTGCCTGGGCCCAGGGGGCGTCGCCCGGAGCGCCCGAGGCGGTCGAAAGCGGCGCGCCGGTGGCGCTTGGCGGCGAAATCGTCTTCGCATTCGCGCCCGTCTCGACAGCCTGTCGCCGCAGGAGCGCGCCACGATTGTCGAGCGACGGCTCATCGAGCTGGCGGCGACGCCGTTTCTCAACCTTGACGAGTTGAGGGCGATTGAATACGACGAGGCGACTGAAATCGTTCTCGGGAATCGCGTCATCACCATCGTGACGGAGGCGGACGCCGCTGCGGCCGGCCTTGAGCGGGCCGCGCTGGCCCAGCGCCATGCCGAGCGCATCAAGGCGGCGCTGCTGGGGGTCCGGCAGGCGGCCTCCTGGCAGGCGATCTTCGCCGGGCTGCTGCTCGCGGCGCTGGCCACCATCGTCATCATCGCCGCGTGGCGCGGTCTGGATGAACTCGTCGCTCGCCTGCGCCACGCCTGGCAACTGACCGCATCCTCGACGCCGCACTCCTCGCGCCTCCTCAATCGGTTTGACGCGCTGGTTGGCGGCCGCCTGCGCGAAGCGCGGCTGACAGCCCTGAAGGCGACGTGGTTTCTGCTCCGCGCCGCCATCCTGGTCGCCTACTTGCCGCTGGTTTTCAGCTTCTTTCCGGCGACGCGCAACTTGTCGCGCTCCTTTTGGGAAGCGGCGCTCGCGCCAGTCATCACGCTGTGGGGCGCTTTCATTCTGTATATTCCCAACCTGCTGTTCATTCTCACGGTTGGGGCGCTGACGTGGTTGGCGATTCAAGCCGCTCGCTTGCTGGCGCTGGCTGTCGAGAGCAACGTCATCGCCATTGGCGGATTCGACCCGGAATGGGCGCGACCGACCTACAAGCTGGTGGTCATCTTTCTCATTGCGGGCGGGCTCGTCGTCGCTTTCCCCTATGTGCCGGGGGTGGAGTCGCCCGCGTTCCGGGGCGTCTCGATTTTCATCGGGGCGCTATTCTCGCTGGCGTCAAGCTCGGCGATTGCCAATGTCGTGAGCGGCATCGTGCTGACCTACACGCGCGCCTTCCGCATCGGCGACCGCGTGCAGATTGGCGGCGTGACTGGCGATGTGGTGGAAAAAACGTTTTTCGTCACCCGCGTGGAAACCATCAAGCAGGAAATCGTCTCGATTCCCAACGCCCAGGCGCTCAACGGCAATATCATTAACTACTCGACGCTGGCGCGCACGCGCGGCATTATCCTGCACACCACGGTCACGCTGGGTTATGAAACGCCGTGGCGGCGCGTCCACGAGCTATTGCTGGCCGCGGCGCGCGCCACGCCTAGCATTCGCGCCGAGCCGCCCCCGTTTGTATGGCAAACGAGCCTGAATGATTTTCACGTCTCGCACGAACTCAACGCCTACACCAATGACGCTTGGCTTATGCCATATACTTACGCCGCCCTTCACGCGAACATTCGGGATAAGTTTGACGAGGCGGGCATTGAAATTATGTCGCCGCATTTCGCCTCGGTGCGGGACGGCAATCGAACGACCATCGCGCGCGACCGCCTCCCGCCGGACTACCAGCCGCCCGCGTTTCAGGTAGCGCTCAGGCCGGGCGAAGCGTCAGCGCCGCCCGCCAATTCGCCCCCGCCTGCCCCCGACGCGCCAGCGTGACGCGCTAGAAACGACCGAGGAATGCCTCCGAGACAAGCCACTATGGATTTTTTGCCAACCTGGCCGCCAGCCTTCAACACGATGACGACCTTCGGGCTGCTTCTCATTCTAGGGGCGCTCGGCGGATACCTCGCCCACCGGTTTCCCTGGCTGCCAAGCATCACCGGCTTCATGCTCATCGGGCTGCTCTTTGGCCCCAGCGGCCTGGCGCTGTTGGACGCGCGGACGGTGGCGGAGTCGCGCATCCTGGTGGATATCGCCCTCGGTCTCATTGTGTATCGGCTCGGCTTGTCGCTCAACATCGCGTTGCTCAAGGAGCGTCCGACGCTGGCCATCGCCGGGCTGGCGGAAAGCGCGCTGACGTTTGCCGTCATCATCGGCGCGCTGTGGATCATCGGGTTTTCAACCGTCGTCGCGGCCTTGGTCGGCGCGATTGTGGTGTCATCCTCGCCAGCGGTGCTGCTGCACGTCGCCAACGAAGTCAAAGCCGCCGGCGATGTCACCAACACGACCAAAGCGCTGGTGGGGCTCAACAACCTGATTTCGTTCGTCGCCTTTTCAGCGCTGCTGCCGCTGGCGCAATACTCTTCCGGCAAAAACTGGAGCGACATTTTGCTGCTTCCGACTTATCGCTTTTTCGGCTCGGTCATGCTGGGCTGCGCCGTCGGCGTGACGATCTACTTTCTCACGCACCGAACCCGCGACGCCGTGCAATATCGGCTCGCCTTCATCATCGGCGCCGTGATGCTCACGGTTGGACTGGCGAGCATCTTGAATCTTTCAGCGCTCTTCGCCCCGTTGGTGCTGGGGATTGTCGTCAAAAACCTCGAACAGGAAGACCTGCTGTCGCAGATTGAGTTTGGCGAATCCTTCGAGCTGTTTTTCATCATCCTATTCGTATCCACCGGCGCCAACCTGCACCTGCACGAACTGTTCGCCCTCGCTCCGGCGGTAGCCCTGCTGGTCGTGGCGCGCAGCCTGGCCAAAGTCGGCGGAGTGGTGGCGGTCGCCGCCGCCGCGCAGGAGCCGCTGCCGACGGCGACCGCGCGCGGGCTGCTCCTGATTCCGATGGCCGGGCTGGCCATCGGACTGACGCAGACGACGGCCGAGCTATTCCCGGACGTCGCCGCCAGCGTCGCGGCGATTGTGTTGGGCGCAGTGGCGGTTTTTGAGACTATCGGGCCGCCCATCGCCGCCTATGCCTTCAAACTGGCTGGGGAGGCTGGCCAAGCGCTCGGAGAACCTAGCGAATCAGCCCATTAGCCCGCTTCGCGCGGCGCGCGAGACTTGCCGCCGCTTGGCGCCGGCTTACGGCTCCTCGACATCGAAATAGCGGCGTTCCGCGCGACAGACCAACTGGATTGCGTCGCGCCCGGAGTAGGCGGCCGGCGGCATCCCGCCGCCAGGCGTCACCCAGTGCCCCGCCAGGTAGAAGTTTTTCAGCCGTTTCAAATGCGACGGCAACCGCGTCTGCATCGCTTCCGGCGTCGGCAGCCAGCCCTCGTAGCTGCCGCGGTAATTGCCCGTCCAGTTGTAATAGGTCAGCGGCGTCGCCAGCTCGGTAAAATCCAGCGCCTCGCCGACGCCGGGAAAGCAGGCGTCCAAATTCCGCGCCAGCGACCGACAGATCCGCTCGCGCGCTTCGCGGTAGGCGGCTGGATCTTGGTCATACAGCTCGCGCCAGGACTCGAAATCCGTTTCCAGCATGGCCGTGATCAGGGTCTTGCCCGCCGGCGCCAGCGTCGGATCGAAGTTGTAAATCTGAAATGTCGCCCGATCATGGCGCCGCGCGCCAACCATAACTGGCTCGACCAGCGGCA
>CALCKX010000044.1 GCA_937966115.1 uncultured Chloracidobacterium sp.
GTGACGGCGTTTCTCGATACCGTCGGCGGCCAGACCTTTGCCGACGGTCTCAAGGCGCTGGCCCCATTCGGGCGCGTGGCGGCGCTGGCCAATGTGACGCTTGAGCCATCGCTCATCAACACCCGGGACTTCTACCCGAAAAACGCGCGGATTTACGGCTTCCAGTTGGGCAACCTGATGGCAGCTGGGCGCTACCCGGAGGCACGCGCTGACCTTGAAGCGATTCTGGCGCGCGTGGCAGAGGGGACATTCACCGTCCCTATTGCGCAAACCTTTTCGCTGGCAGATGCAGCGGCGGCGCACCGGCGGCTTGAAAGTCGCGACGTGCTCGGCAAGCTGCTGCTGGTCAATGCCGCGCCGGCGCGCCAGTAAGTCCGCGTATTCTGCCCCGGCTCCGCCCTGGCGGGCAACCAAGCCGGAAGCTTCGCCCCTGGGGCGCCGCGCGCCGCATCGCGGCCAGCCCGTCGCCTGAGCGCAGGACTATCAGTCGCGCAGCTCGCGCCACTCCGTTTCAAATGGCTCGATCACGCTGGCGAAGCGGTCCGGGCTGACGACCGGGCTTAGGTTGGAGCGGAGCTGCTCGATAATGGCGCGCGCTTTTTCGAGGTCGGCCCGGGCGGCATCCATTTGGCGCAATAAACGGTGAGCGCGAGCCGACAGCGTGGCAATTCGCCACTGCCAGGGGCGAGCGGTTTCATCCGGCAAGACCGACGCGGCCTGATGCGCGAGTTCCAGCGCCTCCGCCGGATGCCGGTCCAGACAGTGCCAGTCGGCCAGGGCCAGCAGGGCGTCGCACTCCGCGGCCCGGTCGCTAATGGAAGACAAAATCTTCAGCGCCGACTGAAAGCACACCACGGCCGCCCCCAACTCCCCGCGCTGCCGATAGGCATAGCCAATCGCCAACGTGGCCCAGCCTTCAAGCTGTCGGTTGCTGATCCGCAGGGCGATGTCGAGCGCGGCCTGCCCCTTTTCCAAAGCCTGCGTCCCCGCGCCCAGCCAAACCAGGCACTCGGCAATATTGAGCAGCTCGATGCATTCGCTGCGCGGGCGATTGAGGTCCTGCGTCAGTTGGCGAGCTTGCTCGAATCGCTCGATAGCCGCCTCGTAGTCGCCCTGCGCCCGCAGCGCAACCCCTAGGACGCTGACGGCAATGGAAATGCCCAATGGATCAGCCAGGCGCTCGGCGGCGGATATCCCCTCTTTGGCCAGCGTCACCGCGCGGGTGAATTCGCCCTGGCGCGCCCGAACGAACCCGCCCTCGCGCAGCGCGAGCGCCTCTACCTGCTGGTCGCGAATGGCGCGCGCCAGCGCCAGCGCCTTGTCGAGCGCCTCGGCTGCGCGCGCAAACTGCCCAAGGCGGTCGTACAGCGTGCCGATGACGGCGGTTGTCCGGGCTTCGGCGCGCTTGTCTCCCTTGCGCCGCAAGACTTCGAGCGACTGATGACAGTACAATAGCGCCGATGAATACTCGCTTCGCGCCTCGCACAGCTCGCCCAGCGCCGCCAGCGTTTTCCCCCGCAAATGCTCATCCTGCGAAGGGCGGGCCAGCGTTTGCGCCAACTGAAGCTTTTTCTCGGCGTCGGACAACTGGCCGATGTGAACCAGCATTTGCCCGTAGTTGAGGTTGAAATCGGCAATCAGCCGGAGCTGTTCCACTGGGACGTTGTCAAATGAAGCTTGCTTCTCGTCGAAAATCACATCCACCAGGATGTTGAGGCGGCGTTCGGCTTCCTCGGCCCAGCCATAGAATTTCAGCGCCTCATCAACGGCCCAGGTTCGCCAGGCCTGCGTGCCAGCTTGGGCGGCATAGCGCAAGGTCGGCAGATATTCCGCCGCGTGATGGAAGTGGAAGGCCAGCTCGGCGGCCAGGCGGCCGCCATGACCGGTCGCCGTCGCCAGTTGCTCCAGCGCGCGGCCGACGGCCGCGTGAACCGTCCGGCGACGCCGCCGATTGAGGCGGTTATAGAGCACTTTCTGAACCGTGCCGTGCCGAAAGCGGTAGGCGTCTTCCTCCGCCTCGGTCAGCTCCGTGATAACGCCTTGCGCGATGCCTTCCTCGACCGCCGCCAGAACCTCGCGCTCCGGACGCTCCGTCACGCTCAGCAACAAGTCGAACGTGAAGTCCATCCCGATGACGGCCGCCTGCGACAGCAGCTCGAGCGCCCCTGGCGAGAGCCGAGAAAAGGACGACTCGACGACTTCGACAACCGATGGCGGCAGCGCGACATCCGTCAGGGGCGGAAACGTCCAGCCGCTTTCGTCGCGGACGATATGCCGCGCTTGAACCAGATGGCGCAGGATTTCAGCCAGGAAGAACGGATTGCCCCGCGTTTCGGCATACAGGCGGGCGATGGCGCTTTGGGCGGCCTTGATCTTGGGAAAGGTCGCTTGAACGAGCGCCGCCGTGTCATCGAGCGACAATGGCTCCAGCATCAGCGATTCAAAGCCCGCCGACTGATTGACCGCCCGCATCCAGTTGCGCAGCGGATGCTGCTCGGTTAGCGATTCCGCGCGGGCCGCCAGAATGAGCATCAACCGCTGCCCGGACAGCGCTCGGGCAAGGTAAGCCAGCAGGTCCAGGCTCAACTCGTCGGCGAAGTGCGCGTCATCCACAAACAACACCGCGACTTGCTGACTGGAAAGCGCGGCATACAACGCCGCCAGATAATCGAACGCCAGATACCTTTCGTGCGGGCTTTCCGACTGCACGGACTGACAGAAGTGCAGAAAGCCGTCTTCCGTCCCGAACTCGAGCGCGACCCGCTCGGCAAGCGGACCCAGCAGCCGCTGGAGGGCAGCCGGCTCCGCCGCTTCCAGCAGCGCCTGGAGACTCCCCCGCAGGCTGTCGTAGAAGGATTTGTAGGGCGTCCCCTGCCCCGCCTCATAAAACGGCATCATCAGGAAGACGGTCTCGCGGCCGGCGAGTCGTCGCCGAAACTCCTGCATCAGGCGCGTCTTGCCAATGCCCGTCGGGCCTAGCGCCAAGACTGGCTGCCCGCGCCCGGCGACGGTCCGGTCGAACATCTCGTCCAGCTTTTGCAGCTCCCGGTCGCGCCCGACGAACGCGTTGAAATTTGGATGCTCTTGCAGCTCCCGCTTATCGATCCCGCGCCGATAGACGCGGCCCGGCGCTTGGCGCTTGGCGGCGCTCAGCGCCCGCCCGCCCGCGTCCAGCAGCTCGACCCCGGTGGCGGCGTCATCCGGCGACGCCACGATGGCAATCGTCACCTGCACCGGCAACCCGTCTGGAAGCTCAGAGTGGAGAAAGCGATGCCCGGCTAGCCGCTGGGCCAGGTGCTCGGCAAACGCCACGGCGTCGGGCGCGGGGCTTCCAGGCAGAAAAACAGCGAACTCATTCCCCCCAAGCCGCGCCACGATGCCTAGCTCGCCCACATGATCCCGCAGCCAGCGGGCCAGCTCCCGCAGCAGGTTGTCGCCGCGGGCGTAGCCGAAGCGGTCGTTGTAAGCCTTCATGTCATCCACGCTGAGCAACAGCAGGGACGCCGTCCGCCGGGACGCGACGAGGCTCTCGACTTCCTGCTTGAGGAATGTCAGGTTGCGAATGCCGGTCAGGCTGTCATAGCGCAACGCGCCCGACCGCCGGGACAGGACGGCGCGCACCGGAAGCTCGCCGGTTCCGCCGCTCGCGCTCAGCGAAAGCGGCCTGGTCATTTCGCGCGTCGGGGGCGCGACAAAGCCCCCTAGCGAAGTCGTTGGACGGACGCTCGACAGCGACGGATGGGCGTTCGACAACGACAAGCTCAAATCCTGCGCCAGCTCGGCGGCGCTTTGCGGTCGCCGCGCCGGATCCTTCTCGAGCGCCCGCAAAATGACGTGCTCCAGGGCCCAGCTCAGCTCGGGGTTGAGATCGCGCGGGCGACGCGGCGCCTCCGTCGCTTGCTGAATGATGACCGCCGACACCGTCCGGGCATTGAAGGGCACAGTTCCAGTCAACAGCTCGTAGGCGATGATGCCGAGGCTGTAAACATCCGAGCGCGGGTCGAGCGGCTCGCTCCGGCACTGCTCCGGCGACATATAGTGGGGCGTCCCCACCATCAGGCCATATTCCGTCAGCTTGGTCATCGCCGAAGCCGTCGCCTGCTCGTGCAGCTCGGCGACGCCAAAATCCACGACCTTGACGACTTCCGCGCCGTCGCGCCGGCGCGCCAGCATGATGTTTTCCGGCTTGAGATCGCGGTGCAGGATGCCTTCCTCATGGGCGGCCTGAATCGCCGCGCACACGCTGGTCAGAATGGCGACCGCCCGCTCCGGCGCCAGTCGCCCCGCGCGCTTGAGCTCATCGCGCAGCGACTCCCCGGTGATGTATTCCATCACCATGTAGGCGCGGCCGTCCGGCAAGTTGCCGAAGTCATAAATCGCGACGACATTCGGATGCTTGATGCGGGCGGCCGCGCGCGCTTCGCGCTGAAAGCGAGCGACGGCGAGCGGCACAGACGTGGACTCCGGCGTCAGCGCCTTGATGGCGGCGATATCGCCAATCTGCAACCGCACCGCCGCGTACACCGTCGCCATTCCGCCCACGCCGAGCACTCGCTCGATGCGGTATTTCCCATCCACCGTTGCGCCAAGCAACGGATCGGGTTGGTCTTCGGTCGGCTCAGTCGGCGGCGACTCGTATTCAGTCATGCGTGCGGGCTGAGAGCTTGACCTCCCACATCCTGGATGCGGAAGGGATGTAGCCGGACAAGGCGAAAAAACCGAATCGAGGGTCAGCGAGAGAAAGCGAACGCGTTGCTCAAACGGTATGCGCCGAGGCAAGCCCAAGTCAAGCTGCGGCGGATAATCGCCCGGTCTTGACGCCAGCCTGGCGTTGACGCTGCCGCTATCGTGCGTAATATCACGTTCAGCCCAAGCCTGCTTGATGCCCCCCGCCTAATTGCCCATGCTTGTCGAGCTTGCCAAAGCCTTTACCTTCGAAGCGGCGCACCGGCTTCCCCGCGTGCCGCCCGACCACAAGTGCCGGCGCCTGCATGGCCACAGCTATCGGGTGGAAATCGTCGTCCGCGGCGAGATCGACCCGGAGCTTGGCTGGCTCATGGACTTTGACCAAATCAAGCGGGCCTTTGAGCCGATCCGGCTCCAGCTCGACCATTACTACCTCAACGAGATTCCGGGACTCGAAAACCCGACCAGCGAAATCCTCGCGCGCTGGATTTGGGAACGGCTGGCGCCGGCATTACCTTGCTTGTATCGAGTGAGCATTGCTGAAACCTGCACGTCAGCGTGTCACTACTACGGCGAGGCGAACTAACGCAAGAGCATGGCGATGAGCGCACATAGCGCGCCGCGGCGGGCAGCGCGACTGATTTTCTTAGTGACGCTGATTGATCAGATCGGATGGGGGATGGTCATTCCCATTCTGCCGACCTACGCGCAGACGTTTGGCGGCTCGCCGATTGTCGTCGGATGGCTGCTGGCGGCCTATTCGGTGGCGCAACTGCTTTTCGCGCCGGCGATTGGGCGACTCTCCGACCGCCAGGGTCGCAAGCCGCTGCTGCTCGCCTGCATGGGCGGCTCGGCAGTAGCCGCCGCCGCTACCGGCGCGGCCTCGCTGCTCGCCGACGGCGCGCTGGCGCTTGGCGTCTTGTTTTTGGCGCGCGCGCTAGACGGGGTGACAGGCGGCAATACGGCGCTCGCGATGAGCTATGCCAGCGATGTCACCCCGCCGGAGCGCCGGGCGCAAAGCCTCGGACTGATTGGAGCGGCCATCGGGCTCGGCTACACGATTGGCCCGGCGCTAGGCGGCGTCATCGCTCATTACACCGACGCCGCCACGCCATTTTACGTCGCCGCCGGACTGGCGCTGATCAACGCCCTCGCGATGTGGTGGCTGCTGCCGGAAAGCCTGTCGCCCGAACGCCGCGCCGAAGCCGCCTTCAACCATCGGTCTAGCGAGGCCGCCTCCATCTGGACGTGGCTGCGCCATCCGCAGCTTGGCCCGCTCCTTGTCGTCAACTTTCTGTTTATCGTGGCGGCCTCCTGCTACCAGATGATGCTGCCGCTCTACACGAGCCTGCAGTTCGGGATGGGCGAGCGCGACAACAGCTATCTCTTCGCGTTTCTCGGCCTCACCATGACGGTTGTGCAGGGCGCGCTGATCCGTCCGCTGGCGCGTCGCTTCGGCGAGCGGGCGCTATTCGCCTTTGGCATTATTCTTCTGACCATCGCGCTCGCCGCAGCCCCGCTGACCAACGGCGTGGCGGGACTAGTCTGGCTCTGCGCGGGCATGGGCATCGGCACGGCGCTGGCAAACCCGACGCTGCTGGCGCTGCTCGCCAACCGCGCCGCCGATGACGAGCGCGGCGAGGCGCTGGGCGTCGCCGCCTCCATGGCCAGCCTCGGGCGCATCCTTGCTCCGGCTTGGTGCGGCTACGCGATGAAGCATGTTTCCATCGCTTCGCCATTCGTGACCGGCGCCGCCATGGCGGCGCTGGCGGCAGCGGTTTTTCTGGCTTTTGTAACCGTCAAGGCAACGGCGGCGGCGCGGTCGTCAGCCGCCAGCGACTAACGCGCGCCAAGCCGCGCCGGGAGGCGACTGCGAATGAGTCCAAAACGCGAAATCTGGCGCGGGCCCGCGCTTGGCCAGCAGCGCGAGCGCCTGATAGCGGGAGTCCGGGACGGGATCAAGCAGGGTCGCTCTCGCAGCGCGCTCTATCTGGTCGCTTCGCGCCCCATGCTGGACGACGTTTCCCAGCGCCTTCTCGACGGGCGGACGGCGGTCGGCAGCCTGGACCGGCTGCCGGTTTATCTTTTCAACGGCTTCATCCGCCAACTATTGCGCATGGCCCGCGCTCAGCGCGACGGACGCTGGCAGCCGGTCGCCCGCCGCCGCGACATCAGCGGCGAGGATTACCCGCTGCGCCGCCCGCTGATTGCCCAAATCATGCGCCAGTTGGCGCGCCGGGGCGAACTGCGGGCGCTTGGCCCGCTCGCCCTAGCGAGCGGCTGCGTAGCTTCCGTGACCAAGCTCATTGGCGAGATCACGCGCGCTGGCAAGACGGCGGCGGAGTTTGCCCAGATTGTCGAGCGGCGCATCGCCCGCTTCCAGGAAAGCCTTCCCGCGCCCGACCCGACCGGCGCGCAAGCGCCGCATCCGGCCGAGCAGGTCTATGGCTACGAGCTGGACGTGGCGCGGATTGCCCAGTGTTATGCCGCCGCGCTGGAAAATGACCTGCTCACCGAAAGCGACGCCGACTATCTTCGGGCGCTAGCCGCGCTGGATGGCGAGTTGGACGGCGCCCCCTGTCAAACCCCGCTCCTGGATGGCGTCGAGTGGCTCATCGTGGATGGCTTCTTTGACTTGACGCCAGTTCAGGGGGAAGTTCTGCGGCGCCTGATTGGGCGGGTGCCGCGCGTGACCTTCAACTTCGATGACGATCCCGAAAACCCGCAGGTCTCCGCGCCGGTTCGCGAAACCATCGCGAAGGTGCGCGCCATGGGCGAGGGCTTCGAGGAAGTCGTCTTCTACAAGCGCGACGGCCACGAGCGCGATGGCCACGAGCGCGATGGCGCGCCAGTCGCCTGTCACCCGGTTGCCCCGGGCCTCGACATCCTGCGCGCCGGATTATTCAACCCGGCGCTCGCCCCGCCCCCGCCGGACGCGCTAGACGCCCCGCCGCCCGTCTTCATGTCTCAGGCTCCTGACCTGGAAAGCGAGATCCGCCACATCGCCAAAACCATCAAGCGATATGTCCGCCGCGACCAACTGAAGCCATCCGATATGGCTATCGTGGTTCGGGACAAGGAAGCTTACGGCCCCCGGCTGCGGCGAGCGCTCGCCGATGAGGGCATCGCCTACGCGCTCGATGAGCGTTTGCCCGTCACGGATATTCCAGCCGTTCGCGCTTGGCTGATAGTCTTGGCCGCAGCGCTTGACCGGCCCGATGGCGAAACGGATGCGGATGCCGCGCCCAGCCTGCCCGTGAGCCGGCTTCTGGACCTTCTCAAGAGCGATTACTTCGCGGTGCCGGAAAGCCAAATGCCGGCGGATGATGTCGAAAACATCGTCGCGTTCGTCGGCGATCAGCTCCGCCTCGACGCCTGGCTCGAGCGGGCGACCCGCGTGGCGAACTATCTCCGGGCGATAGCCGGCGCGGGGGGCGAGCCCGTTGACGACCCGGCCGACGATGAAGCGGCCACATCCGAAGCCGAGCTTGCGGAAGCCGCGACTCAGACGGCCGGAGCGGCGCGGCCAAGCGCCCGCCCGGACGCGGTCACGGCTTCGCAACTGGATGAAGCCAGTCGGCTTTTGCAGCGGCTCGGGCGGCTGTTGACAGCTATCCCGCTTCAAGCGCCGGCGACGGACCTGCTGCGCGCCATCGAGCGGACGCTCGCCGAGCTTTCCTTTGAGGCGCGCCTGGAAGCCAACATCCGGGCCGCGGTCGGGCAGCCCAACCAACTCCTCCAGGCCACGCTTGACTTGCGCGGACTGCAAGCCGCGCGCCGCGCCGCGCGGGCGGCTATCGAGGCCCACGCCATCGCCGCCCGGAGCCTGGCCGCGACGATGCCGGCTCCAACCGCGGCGGAAGCGCCGCCGCCCGCGATCAAGCTGGCGACGCTGCAAGCCGACATCCTGCGGGCGCTGGATGGGCTGACCCTGCGCATCGAGCCGGAAGTTTTCGGCGCGGTCCGCATCCTGGAGGCGACCGACATTCGCGGATTGCAGTTTCCCGTCATCTTCGCTCCAGGGCTGGTCGAGGGCGGCTTCCCGAGCCGGCTGCCGGGCGATTGGATTTATCCGGCCGCGGAGCGCGAGCGACTCAAGGAAGATGGACTGACTCTAGAAGATATCTCGCCGGCCACGCTCGCCAAGGAAGAGCATTACTTTTATCAGGTGGCCTGCCGGGCGACCCGCGCCCTGCACCTCTCATACCCGGCCGTGGGCGCCGAGGACGAAGAGCTGACAGCCTCTTCCTTTTTGGCTGAAATCGCCCGCCTCGCCCCGGAAACTCGGCCCGGCGGAAAGCGCCACGCGGCCGTGACCAAGGGCTACGATGGAAGTCATCTGCTGGCGGCGACGACCAGGCGCGAGCTGGTCCGCCAAGTCGCGGCGGCGACCAGTCGCCAGCGGCGCGGCGTCCCCGAAGAAAAGCTGTTGGCCCTCGACGACGCCGAGCGCGCCGACGCTCAGCTCGCGCCGCTCGAGCAACTGGCCGAGGCGCAGGCGTATATCATCCGCCAAGGCTGGCAAACCGACGCGCTCAACCAGCGACTCGCCATGGAACAAGACCGCCACAGCCATCGCTGGACGCCCTTTGACGGCCGGCTCGCAGCTGAAGACCTCCGCGCGACGCTCGGCTTGCGCTTTGGCGACAAGCATGTTTTCAGCGCCACGGCATTCAATGAATACGCGACCTGCCCGTTTCGCTTCTTCGCGCGGCGCGTCCTCCAGCTTCAGCCGCGGGTCACGGCGGCGCTCGACTTGCAAGCTCAGGAGCGCGGGCGCTTGCTCCATGACATCCTGCGCGATGTTTATCGCGCCGCGCCGCCGGCGCGGGAAGCCGAGACGCTCGAGCAAAAGCTCAACCGCCTGCGCCGGGTGGCCGCAGCCATCTTCGAACAGCGCGAGCGACAGCTCCCGCCGCTCAATGCCCGACTCTGGGCAATTGAGAAGCGCTTGCTGACCGGACAGCTAGAGCGACTCATCGCCGAGGAAGCGGCGGAAAAGCCCCAGCCAGTCGAGCATATCACGGAAATCGCCTTTGGCATGCGCCCCCCAGACGCCGATCAGCGTTCGTCGGAAGCGCCTCTGACGCTTATCAACAAGCAGGGCGAAACGCTTAGATTGCGCGGCCAGATTGATCGCATAGACATCTTCGAAATACAAAACGGAAATAGAAAAGAAAGAGTATTTTTAGCTTACGACTATAAGTTGTCTAAAGGTCATTCCCTAAGAGAAATGTTACAGGGAAAAGATGTCCAGATTGCGATTTATATAATTGCAATAGAACAATGCTTTAAGTCTTTTTCCCCGCTTGTAGGAGGCGGTTATTACTCGCTGACAAAAAGTCCCCGTCAGGGCAATGGGCTTTACCAAGCTGAATATGCCGAGATTTTATCCGCTAAGGGAGGCAGCGCCTGGCTTGAGAAGCCCGAATGGGAAGCTAACCGCGAATTAATCATCAGCTACCTTTGGAAATACCAAAATCAGATAAGAGATGGTAACTTCCGAGTCTTCCCATCCCAGGGCATCAAAGATTGCCAGTTCTGCGATTTTAGGTCAACTTGTCGGTATGACCCCTACAGGATACGCCCAAAATTCAGAAATCAAGATAAACTCCAAGAGTAAAAACCAACATCAAGGGCTTGCGCGCATGTTTCTCAAAGTCTTCAAATTTGTCAGGCTGCCCCTGATAGTAATTTTTATCATAGCCATGGGCAGGTTTGCCATTGGCATTTCCGGCGTTCCTTACGCGCCACGCGGAAATGCCATGTTCTCGATTGTCGCCACAATGATACTTAGCTCTTTCTACTTCGGAGCTTTATCAGCCTCGGTTGGCAACTTCCGATGGATTGAAACGGCGCTAGTTGGCTTTATAATAGCTGAGTTTGCCGAGATACTGATCTGGATCTTGACTTTTATAAGCCTGGTAGGAAACTTTCACAATTCCTATTTTTTACACTGGGACTCTATAAATCTTAAAGAAGGGGCGGCGGCAGACTATAAAGCCCTTATTCCACGCACTGTCGCCCTCTTTACAGCTCCTGTTCTATGCATTATTGTCGCCTGCGTAAGTCGCGGCTTGTTTAGCTCGCTTGCTCCCAATCCCGCCAAAAGCCCTAACGCTGGATAGTCTTGGCCTAGCCAATAAGCGAATGTAACGCCGATTTTCCTCGAGAGGAGACCTGAAAGATGTCTAGAGCTACAACGTCGTTATCTGAATCCGCCGCTAATCTTTCAGCCTATGAAACCTACCATGGACTCACGGCTCAAGCTATACAGCGAAGCTTTCTCGATCACTTGGAGTTCACTTTAGCCAAGGATCGCTTTAGCATGACGGAGCTTGATCAATATCAAGCGCTTGCGCGCGCCATTCGAGATCGGCTCATCGAGCGCTGGCTGCGCACGCAAGACGCTTACTATCGCGCCGATGCCAAGCGCGTGTACTACCTCTCGATGGAATTCCTCATGGGTCGCGCCCTAGGCAATGCGATCACCAGTCTCAACCTCAGGGAGGAGTGTCAAAAAGCGATGGCCGATCTTGGCTATGCGCTCGAAACGATTCAGGAAGTCGAGCCGGATGCAGGTCTCGGCAATGGCGGCTTGGGAAGGCTGGCAGCCTGCTTCCTTGACTCGATGGCGACTTTGGCGCTTCCGGGGTATGGTTATGGCATTCGCTATGAGTATGGAATTTTCAATCAAAAGATTAAAAACGGCGAGCAAGTCGAGCAACCTGACAACTGGCTTCGCTATGGAAATCCCTGGGAAATCCCGCGACCAGAATTACTTTACCCAGTGCATTACTATGGCGAAGTCGTTCAATACCCGAATGGCAAAGGCAAGATTGCCCACAAATGGATCAAAACGGAAAAAGTTCTCGCAATGGCTTATGACACGCCCATTCCAGGCTATGGCGTACAAAATGTCAACACGCTCCGACTCTGGTCGTCAAAAGCTTCGCGCGACTTTGATTTTCATTATTTCAATGAAGGCGATTACATCAGCGCTGTTCGGACAAAAACTGAATCTGAAACCATTTCAAAAGTCCTTTATCCAAATGATAACCGCTACTCGGGAAAAGAGCTTCGCCTAAAGCAGGAGTATTTTTTCGTTGCAGCGACTTTGCAGGATATTTTTCGGCGCTACAAAAAGACGCGGATCGATTTTGACGATTTTCCCGACAAAGTCGCTATTCAGTTGAATGACACGCATCCAGCAATTGCTATTGCGGAACTCATGAGGATACTCGTTGACAATGAGGAGCTTGCCTGGGATAAAGCCTGGGAGATCACCAAGGCGACTGTCGCCTACACCAATCACACCGTTTTGCCGGAAGCGCTTGAGAAGTGGACAGTCGAGCTGCTTAACAAAGTCTTGCCGCGTCATCTTGAGATAATTTATGAGATCAATCATAAGTTTCTCAAAGAAGTCCGAATGAAATACCCAAACAATGAAAAGCTTGTGGAACGGGTGTCGCTGGTGGAGGAGCCAATCCCGAATCTACGACCTAAATCCATCCGCATGGCAAATCTAGCTATCATTGGCTCGCACCGCGTCAACGGCGTTGCAGCTCTGCATACAGAGATTATCAAGCGAGAGCTTTTCAGGGATTTCGCCATGATGTTCCCTGAGAAGTTCGAGAACAAAACTAACGGCATAACGCAGCGACGCTGGCTCGCCTTCTGTAATCCCCGACTGTCATCGCTAATCACTGAAGCGATTGGCGAAAAGTGGATGACTGATCTCTATGAAATGGAAAAGCTCGTTCCGTTTGCTGAAGATTCAGGATTTCGCCACGAGTGGGGCAAGATCAAGCAGCAGGGCAAGGAAGACCTCATGAAGATCATTGAAACTGGCTGGAAGTCTAAGCTCAGAATCAATAAAGCGTCTATTTTCGACTGTCAGGTCAAGCGCATTCATGAGTATAAGCGTCAGCTTCTCAATCTACTTCATGTGATCACCCTGTATAATCGCATCCGTCACAATCCGAGTCTCGACATTACGCCCCGGACAGTCATCTTCTCTGGAAAGGCTGCGCCGGGCTACCGTCAAGCGAAACTGATCATTCGTCTCATCAACGCCGTAGCGGATATTGTCAACAATGATGTCTTGACAAAGGACCTGCTGCGAGTCGTCTTCCTTCCAAACTATCGCGTTTCGCTGGCTGAGAAAATCATGCCTGGCGCAGAGCTTTCGGAGCAAATTTCCACGGCTGGCATGGAAGCGAGCGGGACAGGCAACATGAAATTCGCTCTCAACGGCGCGCTGACCATTGGCACGCTCGATGGAGCGAACATCGAAATTGCAGAAGAAGTTGGGCGCGAGAATATTTTTATTTTCGGCCTTACAGTTGAAGAAATTGCCCAGCTCAAGCCCCATTACTCATCCTGGGACTGCTTCCACAGCGATCTAGAGCTGAATGAAGCGCTCAACATGATTGGCGGAGGCTATTTTAGCCCGCTAGATAAGGAGCTGTTCCATCCAATTTTATTTTCCTTGCTCGAGGGCGGCGATCAGTACATGGTCTTGGCCGACTACCGAGCTTATGTCGAGTGCCAAGACTCCATTTCGAAAGCCTATCTGAATCAAGACGAGTGGACGCGAAAATCCATTCTCAACGCGGCTAAAATGGGGAAATTCTCTAGCGACCGCACGATTCAGGAGTATGCGCGCTCCATCTGGAACGTCTCGCCTGTCACTGTCAACATGGCGACCTGCGAAGTCTAGCGCGCTTTTCGCCCCGCCGCGTTAGCCTGGGAAGGCCGTAAAGCCGCCCTCCCGGACTAACGCGCCGGGGGGGGCGCCAGCTTTTGGCGACTCGAAACGGGCCGCCCTAACGCCGCTGCGAGTTAAAAAACATTATCGGACGGCGATAGCTTCCCCAGGAAGCGGCGCCCCAATGCCGGATGCCGGATTGGCCGCTGGCTGAGCTGGGGAGACGCTCATCAGCGCCAAAGCTTTGCTGAAGTCATCCATCGCGACGGCGCGACGCGACGGGGGCGATGGGGCGTCCAAATAACGCAGGAAAGCGGCTCGCGCGGCAGCGCGGCACAGCTCTTCAATATCAGCCCCGGACTTCCCTGCCGTCGCCGCGGCCAGGGATTCCAGGCAAACGGCGCCGTCGAGCTGCATGCGCTCCGTGAAAAGCTTGAAGAGGGCGTAACGCTGCGCGTAACCTGGCAGCGGCACATGAACTTTCTCCGACAGGCGACCAGCGCGCAGCATCGCCGGATCAATCAAGTCGAGCCGGTTGGTCGCCGCGAGTAGGAAAAGCCGGTCATTGGCGCGCAAGCCGTCCATTTCCGCGAGGAACTGATTGACCACGCGATTGACGTGGGGCGCGGCTTCGCCGATGGCCGTTGAGCGCGCGCCAAACAAAGCGTCAGCCTCGTCAAAGAAGATGATGCTGGGGCGGTTCGCCCGCGCGCGCTGGAACAGCTCAGTCACGCGGCGCTCCGACTCGCCGGCCCACTTGGCGTAGATGTCGCTCGGAGTCACGGCGTAGAAGCTGCACCGGGCCTCATGCGCCAAGACGCGCGCCAGCGTCGTCTTGCCCGTGCCTGGCGGGCCATAGAGCACGGCGCCGCTCGGCGGCGTCAAGCCGAAGCCGTGGCCGGCATCGGGGTCTTCCAGCAAGCGTTGAATCAGCCGAAAAGCGGCTCGAACCTCCTCCGAGAGAACGATATCGGCCCACGAGCGCTTGACGCCCGCGAAACGATCATTGGCTTCCAGGCGCAGTAGCGCTGCGGACAGATGCTGATCCGTAATGGGCTGATCGGACTCGAAGGCATCCAGCGCCGCCGCGTTGACGAGGCGCGTCAAATCAGCGGCCGTGAAGCCCGTCGCGCGCGCCGCCCAATAGTCATAGTTGATTTCGCCCGTCGGACGCGAGCGCAACAGGCTTTCCAGCATGGCGCGGCGCTCGGTCGCGTCCGGCGGATGCAGCGTAATCCGCCAGTCAAACCGTCCGGGACGCGCGATGGCGGCGTCGAGGATATCCGGCTGGGAAGTCGCCGCCATCAGCGCCACGCCCGGCTTCTGGCGGATTTGCTCGATGTGCTGCGTCAGAACCTCCAGAAACCGGCGGTGCTCGAGATTGGACTCCATATCGCGCGCGGTCGCCGCCACGCCTTCGAAGTCGTCAAAAAACAGCAGGCACGGCGCTCGCTGAGCAGCCTGCTCAAAGACTTGGCGCAGACGCTCGGTGCCTTCCCCGGCCCATTTCGAGGTCACTTCGCTGAGAGTGACGCGCAGCAGCGGCAAGCGAAACTCGCCAGCGGTCGCTTCGGCTAGAAAGGTTTTGCCCGCGCCAGGGCCGCCAATGAGCAGGATGCCATTGAGCTGAATCCGGTAGCGGGCGGCGCGCTGGGCGTTGAGCACGATTTGCATCGCCTGGCGGATGGATTGCTTGACCTCCAGACAGCCGCCGACATCTGCAAAGGTCAAGCGACCGGCCGGCGCGGGAGTCGCGACCGCTGGGGTCGCCGACCTGAGCTGCTCGAGCGCCAGGCGGTACGCTTCATTGCGCGGCTCGCGGCGCGCAGCCTCCGCCAAATGGCGCTGCGCGGCTTCCACATTGCCCAGTCGCTGATAAGCGAGCCCGAGGTTGTACTGGATCAGCCCCGGCGATTCAGGATAAACGCGCAGAAACGTTTCCGACTGGGCTGCCCGGTGGTAGGCGGCCAGCGCCGATGACCAATCCTCCAAGCGAAATAACACGTCGCCCAACTCATTGTGATAGGTCGCTCGCCGCGGCTCGAGCGCGATGGCGACCTCATAGGCCTCGCGCGCGGCGTCAAGGTCGCCGTCCAGCGACAAGGCGTAAGCCAAGTTAGCGTGAATGATGCCCCGCTCGCGCGGGTAGGCTTGCGCTTGCGGATCGGCGGCAATCGCCTCGCGGTAGGCCGCGATGGCGGCGGCATAGTCCCCGCGCTGTAGGCATTCATTGCCGCGTACGTTCGCAGCTCGCGCTTCGGCAATATCCATCGGTCATGGGTTTCGGCAAAGCGGAATGAAATCGCGCGCGACCGGCGGCGGGGGTGGCCGCCCGCAGCGATCCCGCTTCCACTATCGCATGCGAAACCGCGCCCATGCGAAAAAACTATGGAGAAGCGCCGCGCTAGCCCTGGGCCAGACTAGGAAATCTCGTCGAAAATGCCCTTGCTCATGTAACGCTCCGCCCCATCGGGAAAGATGGTGACAACGTTTTTCCCTTCCCCGAGACGGATTGCCAACTCAATGGCGGCAAAGGCGTTAGCCCCCGCCGAGCCGCCGCACAGAACGCCCTCTTCGGCGGCCAGCCGACGCACCATCGCGAAGGCGTCCCGGTCGGTAACGGCGACGATGTCATCGCATAGGTCGCGGTGAAAGTTTTCCGGGATGAAACTCGTGCCAATGCCCTCGACCTTGTGCGGGCCGGGCTGTCCGCCGCCCAGCACCGAGCCTTCCGTCTCGACCGCCACGCATACCGCCTGCGGGTTGCGCTCCCGGATGTAGCGGGCGACGCCGGAAAACGTTCCGGCTGTGCCGCACCCAATTGCCACGCCATCCACCTTGCCGCCAAGCTGCTCGTAGATTTCCGCCCCGGTCGTCGCATAGTGAATATGCGGGTTGGCCGGATTGCTGAACTGCTGCGGGACAAAGGCATTCGGGATGGTTTCCGCTAATTCGAACGCCTTGCGAATCGCGCCCGGAATGCCTTCCGCGTTGGGCGTGTAAACCAGCGTCCCGCCCAACGCTTCCGCCACCTGCATTTTTTCGCGGCTGTAGCCTTCCGGGACGCACAAGATGACGCGATAGCCGCGCGCGCGCGCGATGAGCGCCAATCCGACCCCGGTGTTGCCAGCCGTCGGCTCGATAATCGTCGCGCCAGGCTTGAGCAACCCGCGTCGCTCAGCGTCCGTAATCAGCCCGAGCGCCGCGCGGTCTTTGATGCTGCCGCCGGGATTGAGGTATTCCAGCTTGGCGTACACGCAGGCCGCGCCGGGCGGAACGACCGAGCGCAAGCGCAGAAGCGGCGTTTTGCCTATCAATTCCGTGATGTCTTCAGTGATGCCGAGTGCCATGAGGTGTGTGTCTTCTGCGTGATGATGCGAGGCGGGGATGCTATCTTCGCCAGCGCGCCAACGCAACGGGCGCCCCGCGCCGGGCGAGCGTGGCGCTTCCATTGCGCCGCTGGAGACTGCCCGGCCGACCTGGCGTGACGGGCGGCGGGAGGTTTGCTAAGACTCCCGCCAACCGGATTGACCGGCGCCGCAACCTTGCTCACAGGATTCAAGCAACTCATGACTGATGGCATTCGCGTTCGCTTCGCGCCTTCGCCAACCGGCTATCTGCACATTGGCGGCGCGCGCACGGCGCTCTTCAACTGGCTTTTCGCCCGCAAGCAGGGCGGCGTCTTCATCCTGCGGATTGAAGATACCGACCGCGAGCGCTCCACGCCGGAAGCCGTGGAAACCATCCTCGATGGCCTGCGCTGGCTGGGATTGACTTGGGACGAAGGACCGTATTTTCAATCCGAGCGACTGAGCGAGCACCGCCGCGTGGCGGAGCGCCTGCTGGCGAGCGGACAGGCCTACAAGTCTTATGAAACCAAAGCGGAGCTTGACGCCCTGCGCCGCGCCGCCGAGGCGGCGAAAACGCCCTTCGTGTTTCGCGGGCGAGAGCTTGCCCCGGAAGAGACAGCCCGGCTCGACGCGCAGGGCGCGCCCTATGTCGTTCGGTTCCGCGTGCCGCGCGCGGACGGCGCGGTGACATTCCGCGACCTCGTCCATGGCGAGCAAGTCAAGCGCTATGCGGACATCGAGGACTTCGCCCTGCTTCGCTCGGACGGCTCGCCGCTCTACATTCTCAGCAATGCGGCGGATGACATCGCCGAGCGCGTGACGCACGTCATCCGCGGGCAGGACGGGCTGGCGAATACGCCCAAGCAGTTGTTGATCTACCGGGCGCTGGGCGTCCCGGAACCGACCTTCGCGCACCTGCCGCTCATCCTGGACGGCAAGCGCGCCAAATTGTCCAAGCGCAAGCACGGCGAAGGCGCGACCGTGCGGTTCTACCAGGAACGCGGCTTCATCCCCGACGCCTTTCTCAACGCCATCGCGCTCATCGGGTGGTCGCCCGGCGATGGCCGGGAAATTCTTTCGCGCGAGGAAATGATTGCCGCCTTTGACTTCACGCAGGTCAGCCGGACAAATGGCATTTTCAACCTCGCGCCGGCGGATCAGCCGCTGGCCGATCCGCGCCAATTTACCGACCCGAAGGCGCTGTGGATCAATGCCGAATACCTCAAGAGCATGCCGCTCGACCAGCTTTTGCCCCTGGCGCAGGCGCAGCTCGAAGCCGCCGGCTTGTGGAAGCCCGCCTTCGCGGAGGGCGACGGCCGCGCCTGGTTCGCTCGCGCCGTGGATGTCATTCGCGAGCGCTTCCGCGCGCTGACGGATTTTATCACCTATGGACGCCCCTACTTTGACGACGCCTTCGAGCTCGACCCCGACGCCGTCAAGAAAAGCCTGCGGGACGAGCGCCTGCGGGATTGGCTGCCGGAACTCGCCGATGCCCTGGAGGCGGTGACGGACTGGAAGCCGGAAACGGTGGAAGCGGCGCTCCGCGCCTTTGCCGAGGCCAAGGAAGTCAAAGCTGGGCTGTTCATCAACGCCTCGCGCGTCGCGCTCACCGGGCAAAGCGTCGGGCCGAGCCTGTTCGAGGTTTTCGCCCTGATTGGACGGGAACGCTCCTGCGCCCGACTGCGCGCCATCCATCAGCGCCTGGCGACGCTGACATAGGCGCGGCGCTCCCTCCAGGCGGCGCGGCAATCCCGTTCGACGCTCAGCCGCGCTGCGCGCCCAACGGCTCGGTGACCACGGCATGCCCGGCTTCCTATTCGACGTTGACCTTGCGCCAAACCGGCTCGAGCGCGCCCGGCGCCAGGCAGGCGCGTATATTGACCTCACCAGCAGCAATCCGACTCGGCATGGGCTGCTCTTCCCGCCCGACATCCTGCGGGCGGCGGCGGATGGATACTGGGACGCGAGGCGCTACGAGCCAGACCCGCGCGGCTCATTGGCGGCGCGGGTCGCCATTGCCGAGGACTACGCCCGCCGGACGCCCCCGCTCGCGGTCTCGCCGGACAATATCTTTCTCACGGCGAGCACGAGCGAGGCGTACAGCTTGCTTTTCACGCTCTTGACCGATCCCGGCGATAATGTTCTCGGGCCGAATATCACCTATCCGCTCTTCGAGCACCTTGCCGCGGCGCAGCGCATCGCTCTGCGGGCGTATGAGCTAGACGCCGCGCGCGGCTGGCAAATCAGCGCGGACTCGCTCCGCGCCGCCGCCGATGAGCGCTCGCGCGCCGTCCTCATCGTTTCGCCGCACAACCCGACGGGAATGATCGCCCAGCGCCCGCTCCCGACGCTGACCCGACTTGGGCTGCCAATCATCTGCGACGAAGTCTTCGCGGCTTTCACCTACCGCGTCGCCGCGACGCCGCCGTTCGGGACGCTGCATCCCGAGCTGCCCGTCTTTCACCTGAACGGCATTTCCAAGCGCTTCGCCCTGCCAGACCTGAAGCTGGGCTGGATCGCCCTCAACGAGCCAGCCGCCGCGGCTTTTGGCGCGCGGCTGGAAATGCTCAACGACGCCTTTCTCAGCGCCAACTCGCTCGCGCAATTCATGCTGCCGACCTTGTTCGAGCGCGGCGCGGCGTTTGTCGCCAACATGCGCGACCGCTTCCGGGCGTCGCTCGACCTGGCGCTGGATATCCTGCAGAACTGCCCAGGCGTCAGGATCGCTCCGCCGGACGGCGGCTACTACCTATTCCCGCAGATTGCCGGATGGGACGACGAAGAGGCGCTGGCGCTGTTCCTGCTCGAGCGAGGCGTCCTCACGCATCCGGGCTACTTCTATGGGAATGAAGCGGGCGCGCGCGTGATGATCTCCTGCTTGACCGAGCCGACGCGACTTCGCGCAGGGCTTGAAGTCCTGGCCCGCGCGCTTGCCGCCCAGACCTAGCCGGGCGCCTTTCAGATCGCTGCGGATGCCAAGCCGCCCAAGCGCCCAACTGGGCTGGGGGGTCTGCGTCCTCGCTCGAGGCGCGTCTTCACTCGATGTGGCGGATGATGTCGGTAATCGAAACGATGCCGATGATCTTGCCGACTTCGACGACCGGCGCGCGCGTGAGCTTGTGGGCGGCCAGCAAACGCGCCACGGCGCGGATGTCGTGGAGCGGCTCGACGAAAAACATGGGCTTTTTCATAATCTGGTGGACGTATGCCCGATCGAGATTCCCGCCGGTGGCAATGACCTTGTAAACGATGTCGCGGTCGGTAACAATGCCATGCCCGTCATATTCATCGCGCGGCAGCACGATGAGGCAGTGCGTGCGCGTCCGGTTCATCAAGTTGAGCGCCTCGCGCGCCGTCGCCTCGCCGGAGATGAAATCAAAATCGCTGGTCATCAAATCTTTGGCTCGCATGTCTTTGGCTCGCATGCATCACGCTCCAGCAACAGGTTTACGCGCGCCCGGCACGCTTAGCTCTTTTTCCTGAAGAGTTGATCAAACGCCTTCCGAGCGTCGTCGGCCGCCGAGCGCGACTTGGAGGCGCTTGTCAGCGCCACCTTCGTATTGGGCGCAAAGTGCTCGCAGTGATTGGCGGCCGACTTATCGCGGACCGGCTCGGCGATAGGCTCGCGGCACTCAAACCGCGCGCCGGCGTCGAAGAAGCGACAGTTGCGACAGCAGTGGAGTTCGGCCCCGCATTCCTGACAGCGGTCAAGGCGACCGACCCTCCCCAAAAGACGCGCTTCGCGCCCGCAGGCGTGGCAAATCATCTCTTATTCTCCGTAATTCGTGAAGCGCCGCCGTCAGGAAGGATCGCCGATGCGGGCTTCGCGCGCCGGCGCGCTCGTCATCGCGCGCCCTCGTCCAAGCTTGACTAATCCCGACCAAGCGGCCGCTTCCGACCAAACATCCGCGCCGCGCATCTTACGACAGCCATCCACCACCATGCCAAACGGACAGAAGTACCGGCAAGCGCCGCGCTTGCCAAGCACAAAGACGCTGCCCGCCACGAATGCAAGCAGACCAAGGTGCAGCGCGTGCGACCAGAGGTTATCCGCGTCAAAGCCCATCGAGCTGGCGCGCGCCGTCATGGCGTCGCGCCAAAACAGCCAGGCCAGGGGCACCCACAGCGCGGCGATGATGAGGACGCCAATTTGCGTAATGCGCGGATTGAACGCCACGCGCGTTTTGGCGAAGGGCGCGAAAAGGTCCTGTATGCCGCCCAGCCAGCAAATCCACGCGCACACCCAGCGTCCCGTCCGCGCCGTGAGGTAAACCAGAATGCCCCAGAAGATCAGCCCGTAGATTGCCCAAGCTAGATTCGGAATCGCCGCGCGAATGAGCAAGACGTGGATGAAAACAAACGCCATTTGCGTCGCCAGCCGATAGGGCAACAGATTACGACGCGGGCGGGACGGCCTAGCTTGGGAAGTCGCTGCATCAGACGACATGGAAAAACTCAACTTTCTTCAGACAATCGCGACTCGCGCGCCGAAACCTGGGGACAAAGGTCTTATTCCACGCTACATTATCGCCACAAAGCTAGTAATCATTTTTTCAAGGCCCATCCAGGGGGCGCGCTTCCGACGGCGTCGCGCGCGTCGTTGGAAAAATTGCAAACTTTTTTCGCCCGTCCCGCTCTCATGAGCGACCAATCTCGCTTGGAAAGCAAATAAAGACAAACCGCGCCGACTGGCTTGACGCCGCGTTGAGCGGCTGTCGGTCGCGCGAAACCCGCCAACTCAGTTATGGAGACTATTATGACCTCGGCTGCTTCTTCATCCGCTTTTTCGCGCCGCGAAGTCATCGAGGGGTTCATTGTTGGAGGCCAGTCGCCTGATGACGCGCCGGCGCCTTACCGCGACACCGCGCAGGCGGCGGGCGTCCCTGCCCTGCCGCCCGTGGAAGTGATCGCGGCCAACCGCATGGGCTTTGGACCCCGCCCAGGCGACCTTGACCGCATTCGGGCGATAGGCTTTGAAGCCTATGTCGAGGAGCAGCTTC
>CALCKX010000045.1 GCA_937966115.1 uncultured Chloracidobacterium sp.
TGACCTACCACTGGAACTACGGGCGCGGGGCGACGCCGGGCAAGATTGGGCTGTTGCACAGCAGCGGGAAGGTCTTCGGGCCGTGGCAGGCGACGGGAGCGCCGGGGCAGGGCGGGGTGCCGAACGCCTACTGGGAGTGTCGGCCGAATGCGGTCGTGCCGGCCGGGACGTACACGGTGATTGATTCCGACCCGTCCACCTGGGCGCAGAACAGCGGGACGAGCGGAGCCGGGATGGCGCACATTAAGGGCTATCCGGCCGGGAGCGACGGCGGCGCTGCGCCACCGGTCAGCCCGCCAAGTAATCCGCCAAGCAATCCGCCGAACCGTCCGCCGGCGCCGCCGAGCAATCCGCCGAGCGCTCCGCCCGGCGGCGGGACGCGGCAGCCGCCCGCGCCGCCCTCGAACGCCAAGACCATCGAGGCGGTATTCAAAAATGCCTCGTCCAGTCCGGTGCACATCGTCGTTGCCGGCGAGTCCTTTGGGCCTGAGAACCGGGTTGGGCCGGGCGAGAAGCGCGCAGTCAGGATTGTGGTTCCGTCCGGCGGCGGGCGAATCCGCTTTGCCGCCGGACGAAACGGCCAGGTGTTGGCGACCGGTTCCTGGGACTACGACCCCGATGCGCCGGCGCGGTATCCAGTCGTGACTTTCCCGGACGACCGCAATCCGGCGCAGTCGCTCGGCAAGCTGCTGGTGACGACTGGCTTACGGTAGCGCGGGTCTTTTTAGAGGGGCGGCGCGCGCGCCGCTCCCTCAACCGGCTCTACAGGCGCTAGTGGCGATATGAGGCGTCCGCCCGGTCGAGCTTGCGCAGCAGGCCCGGCCAGACCAAATCCGCCCCCAGCCCTTGCGTCACCTGCGCCGCCTGCGCGCGGATGCCGTGCAGGATCGGCGCCGGAATGGTCACGAGCGGCTTCCCGCTGGACTGGGCGAGAACCTGGATGCGACAGGCGCTTTCCGCGACATACATGAGCAGAAAGGCTTCGGCGGCCGTCCGCCCGACCGTCAGCAGTCCGTGGTTGCGCAGGATGAGGATTTGCCGGTCGCCCAAATCGGCGACCAGACGGGGCTTTTCGTCTTCGTTGAGCGCGACGCCCTCGTAATCGTGATAGCCAATGGTAGCCAGGGCAAACAGCGACTGTTGGGAAATCGGCAGCAGCCCCTCGGCCTGCGCGGCGACGGCGATGCCATGCGGCGTATGCGTGTGAAACACGCACTTGGCGTCCTCGCGGGCCGCGTGAATTGCGCCGTGAATGGTGAAGCCGGCTGGATTGACGCGATGGGGCGTCTCCAGGACGATGCGCCCTTCGAGGTCAATCTTGACCAGGTTGGAAGCCGTCACTTCCTCAAAGAGCAAGCCGTAGGGGTTGATGAGGAAATGGTGGCTCTCGCCCGGCACGCGCATGGAAATGTGCGTGAATACCAGATCGTCCCAGCCGTAGAGGGCGGTCAGGCGGTACATCGCCGCCAAGTCAACCCGCGCCTGCCATTCTTCCGGCGAAACGCGGTCGCGAACGCTTTGCGGAGCGGAAGCGGTCATAGAAATAGCCCTCCTTTGCCTCACGAACCGGTCTGCGCCGCCTCGTAGGTGGCTTCGACAACCGAACTGATGCCGCCGCGCGGGGTAAAGTCGCCGATGACGACGCACTCGAGCGGATCGCAAGCGGCGACAACGTCGCGCAGGATGCGATTGACGGCGTTTTCATAAAAAATCCCAAGCTGCCGATACGCTTGAATGTATAGCTTGAGGGATTTTAGCTCCAGGCAGCGGTCGCGGGGAACATAGGCGATGGTCACCATCCCGAAATCCGGTTGCTCCGTAAGCGGACACACGGACGTGAACTCAGGAATGCGAATCGTAATGCGATAGCCTGGAAACTGATTGGCCCAGCACTCGATGGCCGGCAGCGGGGCATCCAAGCCCTTTTTGGCATGCTCGTCGGTGTAAGCGCTCATGAACGGTCAAACCTCATTTCGCCGTAAGTTAGCCCTACCTTAGCAGTCTCCGATTGCCCTGAACATGAGCTCTGATGGCAGCCAGCCCCTGGATTCTATTTTGAAAGGACTTATTCTCGAATGACGGAACTTCGCAAAATTGGCGTTGTCGGGTGCGGCGCGATGGGCGCCGGGATTGCGCAAACCATTCTTCAAGCCGGCTATGAAACGGTCGTGGTTGAGGCGGACGACGACCGCCTGCAGCGCGGCTTTACCGCTATCGTTTCGGCCCTGTCGAAGCTGGTCGAGAAAGGCGTCATCGCCGACGCGGACAAAGACGCGGCGCAGCGGCGCCTGCGCGGCGCCACCGAGCTTGTGGCGCTGGCGGATTGCGACCTTGTTATCGAGGCCATTGTCGAGGACCTCGGCGCCAAGCATCAGCTTTTTCTCCAGCTCGACGGCGTTTGCCGACCGGAAACCATTTTTGCCAGCAATACCTCGTCGCTTTCGATTACGCAGATGGCCAGCGTCGTGTCTCCAAGCCGCCAGGCGCGCTTTGTCGGGCTGCACTTTTTCAATCCCGTGCCGCGCATGGCGCTGGTCGAGGTCGCGCGGTCGTTTCTGACCGATGCCGCCATCGTTGAGCGGGTGACAGTCTTTGCGCGGTCCATCGGCAAGACGCCGGTGCAGGCGACTGACAAGACCGGCTTCATCGTCAACCGTCTGCTCGTCCCCTATTCGCTCGACGCCATCCGGGCGCTGGAGGAAGGCGTCGGCTCGATTGCCGACATTGACCAGGCCATGAAGCTGGGCGCGGGGCATCCGATGGGGCCGCTGATGCTCAACGACTTGGTTGGGCTGGATGTCTTGCACAGCGTCGCCAGCGCCATGTATGACGCCTTTCGCGAGCGTCGCTTTGCGCCGCCGCCGCTGCTGACGCGCCTGGTCGCCGCCGGCTGGCTTGGGCGCAAAGCCGGGCGCGGCTTCTATGATTACAGCGATCCGAAGCAGCCGCAGCCAATGTCGCTTCTGTAACGGCAGCCCTGCCCAGCATGCAGCGCGATGCTTAGAGGCGCGTCATGGCAAAGAGGAAAAAACCGAAAGCGACGCCCGGACGCCTGGTATGGAATCACTCGACCCACATTCCCGGACTGATTCCAGTGCTGACGCGCTTGTGCGATGTGCCCGGCGTCAAGACCGTGACGCCGGGTCGACTCGCGCAAGCCAAGGGCCGCCCGCTGCCGTTGACGATTCGGGTTACGGTGCCGATTGTTGGAGGGTTCAAGCTTCAGGCGCGCTCCAGCGGCAGCGTGCAGGAAATTTTCGTTGTGACCTCGCTGGCTGAGGACGCCCTGCAACGAGCCATTGACCAGCTTCTGGCTGGCGACTGACAAGCCGCGAGCCGAGCCTAGAGAGATGTCGCATCCATCTTCCCCGTCTGCTTCCGAGACTCCTCCCATGACGCGCGATAACGCGCAACGGGCCATGGCCGCGCTGCGCGCCGAGATCGAGCGGCATGACGAGCTTTACTACCAGCGGCAGGCGCCGGTCATTTCGGACTACGACTACGATCAGCTCGTCAAGCGGCTTCAGGCGCTTGAAGCGGCATTCCCGGAGCTGGTCACCCTTGACAGCCCGACCCAGCGCATCGGCGGACGCCCCAGCGATGGCTTCAAGCCCGCCGCGCATCGCATTCCGATGATGTCGCTGGATAATGTCTATTCATCCGAGGAGCTGCGCGAATGGGAAGCCCGCTGCCGACGCCTTTACAATGGAGCGTTCGACTATGTGGCCGAGCTCAAAATTGACGGGCTGAGCTTGTCCCTGCGCTATGCCGACGGGCTGCTGACCGAGGCCGTCACGCGCGGCGACGGGACGACCGGCGATGTCGTCACGGAAAACGCCCGGACGATTCGCCAAATTCCGCTGCGTCTGGCGAATCCGCTGGCGGCGGATATGGAGGCGCGCGGCGAGGTCTATTTGCCATTGTCCGCCTTTCAGCGCCTCAACGCGGCGCTTGAAGCCGAGGGGGAGAAAGCCTTCGTCAATCCGCGCAACGCCGCGGCCGGCACGATGAAGCTGCTTGACGCCCGCATCGTGGCGAGTCGCCGCCTGGCGATGTTTTGCTACGAGCTGTTCGCCGACGGCGCGAAGCCTTTTGAAACGCATTGGGAAACCCTGGCGTGGCTGCGTCAGGCGGGCTTTCCCGTCAATCCGCATGCGCGGCGGTGCGCGACGCTTGAGGAGGTCCTGGCCTACTGCGCCGACATGGAGCGCCAGCGGGCGACGCGCGACTATGACACCGACGGCGTCGTGGTGAAGATCAACCAAGCGCGGGCGCAGCAGGAGCTTGGCGCGACGGCCAAAGCGCCGCGCTGGGCGGTGGCCTACAAGTTCGCGCCGATGCAGGCGCGGACGCGCTTGCGCGGCGTGACGTGGCAGGTCGGTCGGCTGGGCGCGCTCACGCCCGTCGCCGAGCTTGAGCCGGTCTTCATTGCCGGCACGACGGTGGCGCGCGCGTCGCTGCACAACGAGGATCAGATTCAACGACTCGACGCCCGCCTGGGCGACCTGGTGATCGTCGAAAAGAGCGGCGACATCATCCCGCAGGTCGTTGGCGTGGTCGTGGCCGAGCGCGCCGGGACGGAAGCGCCGATTGTCGTCCCCGCGCTGTGCCCGGGCTGCCCCGACCGGCAAGTCAGGCTGGTTCGACCGGAGGGCGAAGTCGCTTGGCGGTGCCCGGAGACGCGCTGCCCGACCAAGCTTCGGCAGCGCTTGCAGCACTTCGCCGCGCGGACGGCGATGGACATCGAGGGGCTAGGCGAAGCGGCGGTGGACAAGCTGGTTCGGGAAGGGCTGATCGCTGATTGCGCCGACCTTTACGCGCTGACCGCGGAGCAAGTCGCCGCCCTGGAGCGCCTGGGCGACAAGTCGGCGCAAAACCTCCTGGCGCAGATCGAGCGCAGCAAGACGGCCGGACTGGAGCGACTCCTGTTCGCGCTCGGCATTCCAGATGTCGGGCGACGCAAGGCCCAGCTTCTGGCGCAGCATTTCGGGTCGCTGGCGGCGCTCGCGGCGGCTTCCGAAGCGGACCTCGTCGCCGTCCGGGACATTGGCCCGGTGACGGCGCGGCGCATCCGCGAATGGCTCGCCGATGACCTGAATCAACGGACGCTGGCGCGGCTGGAGTCGGCAGGCGTTGTGACGCGGCTCGAAAGGCCCGGCTCTGGGACTGCCGCGCGGCTGACAGGCAAGCAGTTCGTTCTGACGGGGACGCTTCCAACGCTGACGCGCGAGGAAGCGACGGCGCGCATCGAGGCGGCCGGCGGGCGGGTCACGAGCGGCGTGAGCAAAAAGACGGATTACGTGGTCGCGGGCGAAAGCCCCGGCTCGAAGCTCGCCAAGGCCGAGGCGCTCGGCGTCGCCATCTTGGACGAAAGCGGGCTATTGGCGCTGCTGGCCGAAGCGGACGGCGGCGCGCCGCCCGCATAGAGTCCCCGCATAGAGTCGCGGCGCGCTTTCCGCAGCGGGCGCGAGGTCGCGCGGGGCTGGCCCGCGCCCTGGAACAAGGCCGCGCGGCTGACCTATGACGTCGCGCGAAACGTTTCCAGCACCAGCCCTGGCGTCAGCATTTCCGGCAGCACTTTCGGCGCGCCGCCGTTGGGCGGATAAAAAATATAGAGCGGCACGCCGCTGCGCCCGAACTCGGCCAACGCGCGGGTGATGTTTTCGTCGCGGTTCGTCCAGTCCGCCTTGACCATGACGATGCCGCGCCGCTCGATTTCGGCCCGCACTTCGCTGTTTTCCAGCGCGACTTTTTCGTTGGCCTTGCAGCTCAGGCACCAGGCGGCGGTGAAATCCACGAAAACCGGCTTGCCGCTCTGACGCAATTCCGCGACGCGGGCCGGCGTGAAGGCTTCCCACTGAATGCCCGCGCCGCCCTTGCCGGGCGACGCGCTGGCAGACGCGCTGGCCGGCGGCGGGAGGCGGCGAATGACGTTGACGCCGGCGCCGGCGCTTCCGACGATGATGACCGTCGCCGCGGCCAGGGCGAAGCGGCGTGTCAGCGGCGTCCGGTCGTAGCCGCCCCAGCGTCCCCACATCCAGCCGCCCAGCCCAATCAGGACCAGAACGCCCAGCATCAGCGCCAGGCCATCGACGCCGACTTCCAGCCCCAGCACCCACAGCAGCCAGACGACCGATCCCATCAGCAGAAAGCCCATCAATTGCTTGAAGCTTTCCATCCACGCGCCCGGCCGCGGGACGAACCGGAGGAGCTGCGGCGCCGCCGCCAGCAGCAGGTAAGGCGACGC
>CALCKX010000046.1 GCA_937966115.1 uncultured Chloracidobacterium sp.
GGTCGAGCGCGCCTTGCAGGCGCTCGTCGAAGGCGCGCGCGGCAGCGCAAACACCATGCCGCTCATCATCGAGGCTGCGCGGGCGTACGCCACGTTGGGCGAAATCTGCGACTGCCTGCGCCCTGTTTTCGGGGAATACCAAGAGCCGGCGTTTTAGCCTGAGCTGCTGAGTTCTAAGTCGAGACTGAGCTTCAGATCAAGATCGGGTCAAGAGAAGACTATGGCACGCATTCTTGTAGTTGACGACGAGCCGGATGTGCGCATGGCGACGGTCCTGTCTTTGCAGCGCGGCGGGCATGTGACGGTGGAGGCGGAGAGCGGCGTCGCCGCCATGCGGCTGCTTCAGCAAGGGGGGGCGTTCGATCTGATTGTCTGCGATGTCATGATGCCTGGGATGACCGGTCATGAAGTCTGCCAGCTCATTCGCCTCAATCAGGCGACCAAGAATATTCCGTTTATTTTTTTGAGCGCGAAGCGTGACGTCGAGGAGCGGATCGAAGGAATTGGCCTCGGCGCGGACGACTATCTGGGCAAGCCGTTCGCCTTGGAAGAGCTGCTGATCCGAGTCAATAGCGTCCTGTCCAAGCATCAGGCGGTGGCCACTGGCAAGGCGACGCCCGATCCGCTTCAGCAAATCACCCTTGCCCAATGCATTGATCTGATTGTGCGGCATAAGCTGAGCGGCAAGCTGACCACGCTGGTCAAAAGCGAGCAGGAGGGCGGCGGAACGCTTTCCGGGGTGATCTTCTTCGAGGGAGGCCATGCCGTCCACGCCAAGCTTGAAGACCGCCTCGGCGAAACCGCGGTTCGGGAAATCCTGGCGTCGCCGCTGCTGATGTATTCGTTTGAAGCGTATGAAGTCGCTGACCAGATTACCATGGCGATGGACATTACGCGCCTCATCAAAAGGCACGCTTAGCGAGCCAGGGCTGGAGCGGATGGCCGCGCTGGATTGTGTCAGGCGGGGCGGTTGTGGTCGTATAATGAGCAAGCCTCGCGCAGCCCCGCCGCCCGCATTTTTCACTCATTGGTTGATGTTCTATGGAGCGGACCTCCTCAACCGCAGTTCCGCCGGCGGCCGCATCACGGCAAGCGGTGTCAGAAGAGCCGCTGCCAGCCCATCCCTCGCTCGACGAAATTGAGCGCGAGCTAAACGAGCGATTGAGCAAGCTTGGCTTGCCGGCGCTTGGCATCGCCGACAAGGCGTCCGCCCAGGCGACCGCCCCGCTGCGAGCGGACGCGAGCTGCTCAACGCGGGTCCTGAATCTTAGCGAGTTGCGCGCCTCTCTGCGTCAGCAGGTGCGCATCGCTGAGATCAAGGATCAGATCACGGTTGTCATCGCGGACTGGCACCGGGAACAGTTTCGCACCGGCGAAATCAGGATCGCTGAATTTGAAGTGCGGGCGGCCGACATTTTGCTGCCTTACTGCCGTGAGTTCATTCCGAACTTTCCCGCCGCGATGCGCCCGGTCGAGCTGGCGGTGGACCTCAACCTCGAGTCCATCCTGCGCGCGGCGCTCCCCCGCGGCGCCGAGCGCCAGTTGGCGCAGGAAGAAATTGATCGCTGCGCCATCCAGGTGCTCCAGGCGCTGCTGAAGCATCCGCTCATTCCGCAGGCTGCGGCCGACCGAGCGGAAGTCAGTCTGCAGACCACGGTTCTCAAGGATAAAAATGGCACGGCAGTCTATTCGCCTTCCGACGCCGCCTATCTCAAGCGCCTGATCGAGGAGCGAACCCTGCTGGATCGCGAAGGGGAGGCGGGGCTGCTGGCCATGCTCATCAGCGCGCGCAAGTGGCAAAAAATCACTGACGACACGCTCTTCGCCACGGCGGTCGAATACACGCTCGAAGCGCTCGCCAAGCGCCGCGGCATTCCAGGCATCTTGGTGCGCAACCAAGGGTTCGACCATCCGGTGGCCTACATTCTCGGCGAGTATGTGCAAAGTCATTTATCCGAGTCGCTAGAAAGTCTGATCAAATTCGTCGAGAGCTTTCTCGCGACCACCGGGCGGATGCTCGCCGAGGACGGGATGCGCTTTGTCGAAGCCGTCCGACATGCGTATTTGCCGCTGCTCCGGCAGATTTTTTTCGACCTCTTCCCCGACGCGCTGCATCGCTTTCTCCACGGCTTTGAGCGCGAGTTCCTTGGCTCATCCCAAACGATGCGCAGCAAGCTTTTCTTGCTCAAGCGCGTCGGCGACTTCTGCGAGCTGTCCTTTTACTGCCATGACGCCCTGCGCAACTTCACGACGCCGACCGGAGACATTTACGCCGTGGAACGCTTTACCGAGGGCGCCGCGCACTTTGCGCGTCGCAACGCGCTCCCGCTGGCGGATGGCATGGATGTCTTCAATCAGCGGAACACGCTGGCGGAGCTGATGATCAACGCCATCAAGCATCGCTGCGCGTTGCCATTGCCGGTTGGCGGCGCGGCGGACCTGCGCCGTCAGATCGAGAGCCTGGTGACGAGCGACCTGCTCAACTGCTTCAACCACCTGCGCCGCGCCTTCGACGACGACTATGCGCGCGGGCGGGAGAATAGCTATGAGCATTACCTGCGCTGGCGCGGGCTGATTCTGGAATGGAGCCGCGCCTATGTCCGGCTGCTGACGGGGCGGACGCCCAACGATGTCGAGCAGTATCACCTGGATGGGATTGCCGCCTGGCACATCGAGCAAGAGCTGGCTTTTACTCAGGTGAGCTTCCCGTCCGTTTTTCGGACTGATCAAGTCGCCGGCCTCGCTGGCGCGCCAACCATGCGTCAGCCCCAGGATATTCTCAAGGAAGCGTTTCTGCGTTTCTGGCGGGCTTTCCATATCAGCGTCCTCACCCGCGCCCAGGAGCGCGCCGATGTGGAAGAGCGCATCTTTTCGAGTGAAAAAGCCGACCGTCACTCCGCCCGGCTGTCAGTGGACGACTTGGGCAAGCGCGCCTTTCTGGCGCGCAGCGACTTGCCGATGGCCACTTACACCTTCGAGCGGCTCGCGCAGCATGTCACGCCCCAGACCGGCGATGTCGCGGTGATTACCCAGTCGCTGGAGATCGCGCTTGAGCTGGCGAGCCAGGCCTACACCTGCGAGGAAGTCGTGGCGGCGCGAAGCTGTCTGCGGCGCATGCAGCGGCGATTGGATGACTTGCTCGCCTTGAGCGAGGCCGAGCGCCTGGAGTATCGCTTGCGCATCCCGGCGATGATCCGCGACCTGGATCGCCGGGAGCCGGTTCAGCTCGCATCCTACATCGTGGCGCTCAGCGAGCTTGAAACGCCTGACCTCACGGACGAGCGCGTTCTGGTCGAGTGGAAGACGCTCGAGACAACCATTCAGCGTCTCAAGCAGATTGCCGCGGCGCTGACCATGACGCGCTCTCGCTCCGCATTGCGCGCTCTGGCGCGGGCCTTTGGCGACTGGCAGGCCGCGTTGCCGGAAGACGCCGAGCCGGCGGCGCGGCGCGCCTACGCCCACCGTTGGCAGGACATCCAAGAGTTGGCGCGGGTCAGCGCCGTGTCCTGGTGGCTGCGGCGCTTGTTTCTCCGCTTGGTCTGGACGATTCAGCGGGTGACCGCGGTGCCCGATTGGCAGCCGCCGGAAACCTACATCCTGGAAGATCTGCTGGGCTTTGACACGCCGCCGGCTCGCCTGCGCGACTTGGAGATGGTGCTGTCCGCCTATCCGCCGCCGGAAGTTGACCGTCTAGCCAAGCAACTGCGGCAGACCTTGGCGGAGCGCCTGGCTCCGACGGTCGGTCCTGGCTACTACACCGACGATGAGCGCGATTTGCTCGAGAAGCGTCTCGCGCGGGTGGAGTGGCTTGCGCGCCGCCCGCTTTGGAAGGCGGCGGCAGCGCGCTGGGGCTACGCCGCGCTGCGGTTTTGTCTGACGCCCTTTCGCCGCCCGGCGGCCAAGCCTGGCCAGGGCCATCCGCAACGCTCATGACGCAAGCCCGACCGAAGACCGATATTGCCAAGCCAGACATTGCCCAGTCAGACCCTCGTGATCTGGGCCGGCGCGGCGAAGACCTGGCGGCCCAGTTTCTGACCCGGTATGGCATGCAGGTGGTCGCTCGCAACGCGCGCGTTCCCATTGGGCGCAGCCGCGCCGGGGGGCGGATTTACGGGGAGCTCGACATCGTGGCTTTTGACGGGCCGACGCTCGTGTTTGTGGAAGTCAAAACCCGCGCCGCGACGGATGTCGCCGCGCCCGAAAGCGCCGTCACGGCTGGCAAGCAGCGTCGCCTGCGCCGCGCCGCCCGGCGCTACCGGGCGCTGATCGGCCCATCGGACGCGCCGTGCCGCTTTGATGTCGCGACGGTGGCGTGGCCGGCGGGGAGCGCGCCAACCATCAAGCTTTTCAAGGGCTTTTTCCACCCATGACCGAGCTGCCGCGCCTTGTCGTCTTGATTTCCGGTCGCGGGTCAAACCTCCGGGCGCTGGCGGAAGCCATTGGGCAGGGCCGCCTGCGCGCGGCAATCGCGGCGGTGGTCAGCAATCGCGCCGATGCGGCCGGGCTGCGCTTCGCGGCTGAGCAAGGCATCCCGACGCGGGTGGTCTCGCATGCGGGCCTCGCGCGCGCCGCCCATTCGGACGCGCTACGCGAAGCCATCCTGCCCTTTGATCCGCATCTCGTTTGCCTGGCCGGCTTCATGCGCTTGCTCGCGCCGAGCTTCACGCAGGCGTTTCCCAACCGCATCGTGAACATCCACCCGTCGCTGCTGCCCGCCTTTCCAGGACTCGACGCCCAGCGCCAAGCGTTTGATTACGGGGTGAAAATTTCCGGCTGCACCGTCCACTTGGTGGACGACGAGCTGGACCACGGCCCCATCGTCATGCAGTCGGTCGTGCCGGTGCTGGATGACGATACGCCGGAGACGCTGGCGGCTCGGATTCTATCCGCTGAACACAAAACCTATCCGGCGGCCGTGGAGCGCCTGCTGCGCGAGCCGTGGGCAATTGCTGGCCGGCGCGTTTTGTTTCAGTCATCCCAGTCGGCATAATAAATAACGCGCCGCGGCGGAATGCGCCGGGCAAATGCCCAAACCAGGATTGCGCCGACGACGAAGCCGCCGATATGCGCCCACCAGGCCGTGCCGCCGCCCTGCGCCGTCTCGACGCCCAGCGTGGCCACGCCGGAGGCGAAGTTTTGAAGAATCCACACGCCTAGAAACAGCCAGGCGGGCACCTCCGCCGTGAAGAAAAGCACCAGCACCGGGAAGAGCACCAAGACCCGCGCCTGCGGATAGAGGCAAATATACGCGCCCAAGACGCCGGCAATCGCGCCGCTCGCCCCCAGGCTCGGAATGTGACTCGTCGGATCCGACAGGATGTGCGCCCCAGAAGCCAGCATGCCGCACAAAAGATAGAAAACGAGATACTTGACGTGACCCATGCGATCCTCGACGTTATCGCCGAAAATCCACAAGTAGAGCATATTCCCAATGATGTGCAGCCAGCCGCCGTGCAGGAACATCGACGTGAACAGCGGCACAACCAGATCGGTCAGCGCGACCCGCCCGCGATTGAGCGGGCTGAAGTAGAGAAAATACTCGTAGGGCTGAACGGCAAACTGATAGAAGAAGACCCGCAGCTGACGCTCTGAAAGCGTCAGCTCGAATAGAAAGACCGCCACGTTGATGACAATGAGACTCGTGTTGACAAACGGGATGCGGCTCGAGGGAATGTCATCGCGAATCGGGATCACAGCAAGCCGTCTCCTTTCCCAAAGCCGCGCTTCTCGCCGGACAAGCCAGCTATGCGCGAAGATATCATCATTGTGAACGACTTCGCCCGTCCGCGGGCGAACTATCCCCATGCCCGGCGGGCGGGGGGCTTCATTTTTATTTCCGGGCTGTCGTCGCGGCGGGCGGACGACTCATTCGCCGGCGTCACGCGCTTGGCCGACGGGCGCGTCGAGCGCGACATCGCGGCGCAGACCGAAGCCGTCATCGAGAACCTGCGGACGATTCTGCGGGCGGCCGGGGCCGACCTCGACCATCTCGTGGATGTGACGGTGTTTCTGACGGATATGGCCGACTACGCCGCATTCAACGCCGTGTATGACCGCTACTTCGCCAGCGCGACCGGGCCAACCCGGACGACGGTGGCGGTCCGCGAGCTGCCGCATCCGGATTTGCTGATCGAGATCAAGGGCGTGGCGGTAGCGCCAGCTTAGAACGCCGGGCGGGGAAGCGGGACGGCTCGGGGATAGCGCGGGCGCGCCTTGCCGCCCAGGCTGTCCCGCTTGGGACGGGGCGTCATCCGCGGCGACCTCGAAAATGCCAGCGCGCCATCGCTGCGCAAGATTGCGCCGCTCGCTTGCGTGGCCTACGATCTGAGGTCCGCCACGAAGCGCGCCAGCCAGGGCTGCCGGTGATGCTCGCGCACCGCCGCGCCGACGCGCTTCATCCAAGCCAGCTCATCGTCCGACATCGGTCCATGGTCAAGGGCGGCGAAAGCGGCTTCCAGCTCGCGAGCATCCTTTGGCCCGGCCAGACAGGTATCCACGCTCGGGTTGGTCAGGACAAAGCGGTAACAATCGGCGGCGCTGGGCGTCCGCTCGCCTTTCGGCGTCAGGCGCGGATCGAGCAGCGAGCCCCAGCGGGTCGCCGTGTAGGCGACAACGCCCACGCGCCGTCGGCTCAAGTGCGGAAAAACCTCCGTCTCGGCGCCCGGATGGGCCGCATTGTAGCGCGCCATCACCGCGTCAAAGACCGGCTCGCCAATAAACGCCTTGAACATGGCGCGTTCGTGACACGAGATCATAATGAAGCGGGCGCGCCCCTCCTGCTTGAGGCGCGCCGCCGCGTCCAAAATGCGGCGCGGCGGCATGTCGTTCCACCAGCCGAGCAGCAGAATGTCGGCGTAGTCGGTGTCGAGTTCGCGCAGGGCTGACTCCAAAGCTGGCTTCATCAGGAAGCCGACGCGCGTGTAGGTCTGGATGACAATCGCCAGCCGCTCGCGATCGCGCGCGGCCAGGCGCCGGATGGCCTTGCCAAAATCCGGGCGTTGGATGGAGCCCCAGTACAGATAGTTGATCCCGCGCTCGTAGGCGGCTTCGACTTCGCGCGCGCCAATCCCGTAGCTCGACCCCAGCCCGATGCGGCTCACGCGCAAGCCAGTGTCGCCCAGCGGCGTTTTGTCCCAAAGCGATGCCATAAGCGGCGCGCGGAATCTGCCAGAGCGCAAAAATGCAGGGGGCGAAAGCGATGTGGTGGGACTTGTAGGATTCGAACCTACAACCAACGGATTATGAGTCCGCTGCTCTAACCGTTGAGCTAAAGTCCCCCGCTCAAGTCGTCCATCGTAGCCGGCGCGCCGGTCGGCGGCAAGCCGTTCACTTCGCGCCGGTCGCCAGCGCCAGGATGACTGATCCCAGGACGCCGAGCAGCCACAAACCCGCTGGAATGACGACCATTTGCCGCGGCGTCTTCTTATAAGCGATTGCCGCCAGCCCAAGCGCCATCAGCGCGATGAACCAGATTGAAAAAGCGTCCACCCAGCTCGCGACGGCCAGCGCCCAGGCTGGCAGCGATTCGGGGAGGAACGCGGCCAGGTTGCTGACCACGAAGCTCCCGCGGGCTTTGATAAGCTGCTCGACATCCGGCGGGCGCAAAAGCACGACCAGCCAGTTGAGGACGTACTTGACGCCGTCGGTCGCATAGGTCGCATAGGCTGTGACCGATAAAACCTGGGCAAAGCGCGCCTGCCCGCCCGCCAGGAGCAGTCCAAGATAGTGTAGTCCCGCCAGCGCCAGCGTGAACGCGACGCCGGCGACGACGCCCACCGCCGGGGCGAAGCGCTGAAGCCCGGCGCTCAACGCAATGCCTTGCTCAAACTGGCGCTGCTCGGCGTCGGACAGGTCGTTCCAGCGTTTACCCTGTAGCTCGAGTTGCCGCTCAATTGCGCGGCGGGCGACCTCTTGGGGATCAGCCTTGACCCAAAAGGCGAAAAAAATCGAGAAGCCGGCGGCCAAGACCGCCATCGCCAACATCGGCGCCAGGAAGCTCGGCTTCTGACGCGCTGCCGCGAAAACCGCGCTTGGAGAGAAAAAAATCTCCGCCAGTCGCCGCCAGTCCGACATCGGCGCGGCGTCTGCCGGCGGCGTTTCATTCAAGTCGTTGGGATCGGGCATGCCACACGCGCTCCTTTGGTTTTTGGCCTTCTTCGAGACGCGGCCACTGTCTCGCAGGTCACGGCGCGCGACGGCGATATGCGCCAGGGTGACAGGCCCCGGCGACATTCCCTGACTGAGCTGATGACGCCAGGCGACGCCATGACAAGACCCATCATCCACTGGTTCCGGCGCGACCTGCGCCTTGACGATAACACGGCCTTGCTCGCCGCTTACGCTGCGGCCGAGGCGATAGTTCCCGTTTTCATTGTCGACGACGCCATTTTGCGCCGCCCCGACACCGGAGCGAATCGCGTGGCGTTTCTCCTCGAGAGCCTGCGCGACCTCGACGCCGGCATGCGTGCGCGGGGCGGGCGGCTCATTCCCCGGCGCGGCCAGCCCGAGGCGGAACTTGCCTGGCTGGTCGCGGAAACTAGAGCGTCCGCCGTCTATTTCAACCTGGATGTCGAGCCGTTCGCGCTGGCGCGGGATGCGCGGGTCAGGGCGCGGCTGGCGGGGCGGTGCGCGGTGGAAGGCTTTGAAGACGGCGGTCTCACGGCGCCCGGCGCCATCAAAACCAAAGCCGGAACGCCCTACACGGTCTTTACGCCCTATAAAAACGCCGTTTTAGCCCAGCCCATCGCGCGTCCGCGCCCGGCCCCCGCCGCAATCAGAACCCCGCCTGACCTGGCAAGCGAGCCGCTCCCGACGCTCGCCGAGCTTGGCTTCGCGACCGCCGCCATCCTGCCGCCGGGCGGCGAGAGCGCGGCTCGCGCGCGGCTGTCTGACTTTATTCGAGCCGGATTGGAGCGCTACGCCACGGGACGCGATGCGTTGGCGACCGATGGCACCTCGGGCCTGTCGCCTTACCTGCGCTTTGGCTGCCTTTCGCCGCGCCGCGCCTACTGGGCGGCGCGCGAAGCCTTCCCCGAAGGCTCGCCGGATGCCGATGCCTGGATCGCCGAGCTTATCTGGCGCGATTTTTACCGGCAGATCCTCTTTCACTTTCCCCGCGTCGAGACGGGGGCCTTCAAGCGGGCCTACGACGACTTGGCCTGGGAGAACAACCCTGAGTGGCTTGACCGCTGGCGCGCCGGGCGCACGGGATTCCCGATTGTGGACGCCGCCATGCGGCAACTGCTGACAACCGGCTGGATGCATAACCGCGCCCGCATGATTGTGGCGTCATTCCTGACAAAAGACCTGCTCATTGACTGGCGGCAGGGCGAGCGCCACTTCATGACGCATCTGGCGGACGGCGACTTGGCCGCCAACAACGGCGGCTGGCAGTGGGCGGCCTCGACCGGAACGGATGCCCAGCCGTACTTCCGCATCTTCAATCCGACCGCGCAGGGAAAAAAGTTCGACCCCGCCGGCGACTACATCCGCCGGCATATCCCCGAGCTGCGCGCTGTCCCGGAGCGCTGGATTCACGAGCCGGCCCGAATGCCGTTGGACGCGCAGCGGGCCTTTCGCTGCGTGATTGGCAGCGACTATCCGGCGCCCCTTGTGGATCACGGGCGGCAACGGGCGAAGGCGCTGGCGCTGTACGGGCGAGCGTCTGGCGGCCCGATGCCAAGCGGACTGCAAAGCGGCGGCTAGCCCGCTTCGCAGACGCTGCGGCGGCTTGCGCGACGGCTCGGAATCCGTCCCCGCGGTACGGGATTATCCCTTCGCAAGGGCAGGGAAGGGCGAAGCTCCCTTGGGGAGGGAGCTGCCTTCGGCAACCTGAGAGAGGCGCGTTATGTGGCCGCGCAAAGCGAGCTAAAAGTTCAGTCGCAAGCCAGCCTGCACCAGGCGCGGCGGCCCGGGCAGTATGCCGCGCACCCGGTCCGCAATGTAGAGCCGGTCAGCGAGATTCTTCGCCGTGATGAAGAAAGTTGTCCGCCACTGCTCGACGCGGTAG
>CALCKX010000047.1 GCA_937966115.1 uncultured Chloracidobacterium sp.
AGCGGATTGGCCGTCCGATCAAAGACCACGACCCGTAGCGGGTTGCGGCGACCCGTCATCACGTAAAACGGCTCCTCCTGGGGAATGCAAGCCACGCGGTCCTCCGGCGGAATCCGCTCCTCGGCAAACGTCACCAGCTCGGCAAAATCGCTCAAGTAAGGCGCGCAGACCGCAAGCCCGCTCAACGGCCCGCTCACAGCCGTCTGAATTCGGTCACAGGACTGGTCAACATAGCGCAGGCGGACATTCCTCTGAACGTAGGACATCCCTCCAACCATCATCAGCGCGGCAACAACCCACGTCACCCCCGCCCGATAGCTGCCTTCCGGCAACCCACTCAACCCACACCCCAGCATCAGAAAAAACAACGCCCATATCCCGTACGATGAGCCGGTGTGCGTCTGCGACAAAAACGCGCAAAAGGTCACCGTCAGACACAGCCACGGCAGCATGGCCGTCACCGGCGATGCCTCCTGCACACTGCCCCTCCCCCGCCAAACCCCAGCCGCCAACGCCAGCAGCATCACCGGCAACCACAACCACAACACCGGATGGTCAAACAGGTCCGGAAAAATCAAACGGGTCAGAAACACAAGCGCCACAACGCCCACAAACGGCCCAACCAGCAGCACCGCCCCCACCCGCGCTAACCTCACCCCCGCAACCACCCCGCCCACGCGCCACAACCACCACCCACCAACCAGCAACAACCCCTGCGCCCACTTCAACCCATCCCCATAGGTTTCTCCAATCGTCAGGCGCGCCAGCCGCCGACTCGCCGACACAAACACCCAGTACACATAGTTCTCTACCCCACACGTCGCCCCCAACCACCCCAGCACCGCCAACCCACCACCCACCAGACCGTACATAAACCACCGCGCCCCACGCCCGCCATCCTCACCCTCACCACCACCCCACAACTCCCGCAACCAACCCCACCACATCACCCACACCCCAACCAACGCCACATACGGATACCCAACGTTCTGCTTCGCCAGCGCCGGCAACACCGTCGTCATCCCACACAACAACGTCACGCCCCCGCTCACCGGCCGCATCGTCACCCAGTGCAGCAAACTCAGATTCAGCAACATCAACAAACAAGCGTCCGGGTCGTAAAACGGATGCGGGTAAATGCAGTGCGGTGCCAGCCATACCAGCGGCGCGCACAACCCCACCGCCGACCACGGCGGCAGCAACAACCGCAGCAACCGGTACGTCAACAGCACATACGCCACGTTGACCACCGTGCAGTACCACACCGTCAGTCGATAGCTGAAGCCAAACAGCTTCATCAGCGTCGCCTGCACGTGAAACGTCAGCGGCGAGTGCGGCAGCACGAAGTCGCGGTACATCACTTCCCCCTGGACAATCCGCCAGGCGGTATCCACGACGTAGGCAAAGTCGCCCAAAACCCCGATCCGCGTCGTCTGCCACTGGTGCACCGCGCCCGCGCCCAGCGCCAAAATGCAAGCGGCAAGCCAGGGCGCGGCTTGCCGCCAACGTGTCGTCTCTAGCCGAAATGGCGCTTTGTCAGTCAAGCTGAGTCAGTCGAGCCGAATGCAGATTTTGCCGAAGTGTCCGCCCTGGGCCATGAGCTGAAACGCCTGCTTTGTTTCTTCCAGAGGAAAGATTTTGTCCACAACCGGCCGGATGCGACTCTGTTCCAGCGCGCGATTCATAGCCTCGAACATCTCCCGCGAGCCGACGATAATGCCCTGCACGCAAATGTTCTGCATGAGAACCGGCGCAATATCCACCTCACCGGCGCGGCCCGACAGCACGCCGATCAGGCTAATCCGCCCCCCAAACCGAACCGACCGAATGGCCTTGGCAAGCGTCCCGGCTCCGCCGACTTCGACGACATGATCGACACCGCGCCCGCCGGTCATCTCGCGGACGACTTTGTCCCACTCCGGGGATTGCTTGTAGTTGATGACCTCGTCCGCGCCAAGCGCCTTAGCACGCTCCAGCTTTTCGTCGCTGCTGGAGGTGATGATCACCCGCGCCCCCGTCGCCTTGGCAAACTGCAGGGCAAAGATGGAAACACCGCCCGTACCCTGTACCAGCACGGTATCGCCTGGCTTGAGCTGTCCGTGGGTAATCAGCGCACTCCAGGCCGTCAGCGCAGCACACGGCAGCGTCGCCGCTTCCTCATCGTTGAGGTAATCAGGAACCTTGACCACGCCGTCCTGGGACAGGGCCCGATACTCCGTCAGCATACCGTCGAGTGGGCCGCCGAGGGTCGTCGTCCGTACTTTCTCAACGGCCGGCTCGCCGGCAATCCACCCCTGCGCAAAGATACCGGCAACGCGGTCACCGACTGCCACACGTGTGACGCCATCGCCAACGGCGACAATTTCTCCCACGCCATCTGAAAGTGGAATCAGAGGAAGTGGCTGCTTAGGGTTATAGATACCCGTCACAGTCATCAAATCCCGGAAGTTGAGCGAGGTCGCCCGCACCCGTACCAAAACCTCGCCGTGACCCAACTCCGGGTGCGGCCGCTCCGTAACCCGAAGAGACTCAATGCTGAACTTATCGGCAACTTCGACACACTTCACACCCAAGTTCCTCCTTATCACTGGCAAGACTCAGCTTTCAGCACGGCGGAACAGCAGCGAGACGTTCATTCCGCCAAAGCCGAAGGCGTTGCTCATTGCGTAGTTGAGCGATGCTTTGCGGGCGGTATGGGGCACACAGTCAAAATCCACGTCCGGCTCGTCCACGTTGATCGTGGGTGGTAGGTACCCATCGCGCAGCACCAGAACGGTGATGGCTGCTTCCAATGCGCCGGCCGCCCCCAGCAGATGCCCGGTCATTGACTTCGTCGAACTCACCGGAGGAACCGCCGCGCCAAAAACGCGCCGAATCGCCAGGGCTTCCGCCAAGTCGCCGGCCGGCGTTCCCGTCGCGTGGGCATTGAGGTACCCAACTTCAGCGGGCGAAATCCCACTGTCGGCTAGCGCCTGTTCCATAGCGCGAGCAGCCCCATCGCCGACTTCGCTGGGATGTGTCAGATGAAAGGCATCCGCCGATTGCCCGAAGCCGACAATTTCAGCTAGCGGGGATGCGCCGCGCGCCAGCGCCCGCTCGCGCTCTTCCAGAACCAGGATCGCCGCGCCTTCACTCATGACGAAGCCGTCGCGCCGCTTGTCGAATGGGCGGCTCGCTCGCGTCGGCTCATCGTTGCGGGTCGAAAGCGCCCGCATGGCGGCGAAGCCCCCGATGCCGGTTGGCGTCACGGGAGCCTCCGCGCCGCCGCACAGCATGGCGTCGGCATCGCCGGATTGGATCAGGCGAAACGCTTCCCCAACCGCCTGCGCGCCGGCGGCGCAGGCGGTTGCCGAAGCTGAGTTCGGCCCCTTGGCGCCGAAGCGAATCGAAACCTGCCCGCTCGCCAGATTGATGATCGAGGCCGGGATAAAGAACGGAGAAACCCGGTGCGGCCCTTCCCGGCGCAGCTTGGCGTGCTCGCGCTCGATCACCGTGAGTCCGCCCAGCGCCGACCCAATATGGACGCCAACCCGGACGGCGTTGGCCTCCGTGATGGACAACCCGCTTGCATCCATCGCTTCCTGCGCCGCCGCCAGCGCGTAGTGGATGAACGGGTCCATCTTCTTGATTTCTTTTTTTTCAATGAAGGCCGCTGGATCAAAGCCCCGCGCCTCGCCGGCAATCCGGACGCTAAAAGCCGACGCATCAAAGCGGGTGATAGGGCCGATGCCGCTGGCGCCGGACAGGAGCGCGGCCCAGCTTGTCGGCGCATTCAGTCCAACGGGACAAAGCATCCCGATTCCAGTGACCACGACACGACGTTTCATGAACCCGAAACCTCCGCGGCCATGGCGCGACTCGCCGAGGCGAACTGGTCGCGCGCTCAGTTCAGCTTGGACTGTATGTAGCTCACCGCATCCTTGACGCTCAGAATTTTCTCGGCGTCTTCATCCGGGATTTCCAGACCGAAATCCTCCTCAAAGCGCATCACGAGTTCCACCGTGTCGAGCGAGTCCGCGCCGAGGTCCTCGATGAACTTCGCCTCCAGAGTGACTTCGTTTTCATCCACGCCAAGCTCTTCGACGATGATGGCCCTGACTTTTTCCTCGACTGATTGCTCTGCCATGAGCGAATGATTCCTCTCTACTTAGTGTTTATGGGCGCTGAGCGCAGGCGTCGGGCGCAACCGCGCCGACGCTCGAAAAATCGGCGCACGTTAGCTTGTCCGGCTCGTTGTCGCAACCATTTCCCTAGGCGACGCGGCTTCCACAGGCGACGCGCCGCTGACCGTCACGCGCTTCCCGTCAATCAGCGTCATGACGGGCGCGCCCTTGAGCTGCCAGCCGTCGAAAGGACAGTTGCGGGCCTTCGATTGCCACCGCCGCGTGTCCACGACGATTTCGCGGCTCAGGTCGAGCAATGTCATATCCGCTGGGCGACCAATTTGCAATGTTCCGCCGGGCAAGTTGAAGACCCGCGCCGGACCGGTCGAAAACAGCTCGACGATGCGCGGCAGCGAAATCCCGTGTCGCCAGTGGAGGCGGTCGAGCATCAGGCTGACGGCGCACTCCAGCCCAACGACGCCAAAGGGCGCATGGGCGAGGACCTGATCCTTCTCAAGCGATGTGTGGGGAGCGTGGTCGGTGGCAATGCAGGCGACGACGCCGTCCGCGACGCCTTCGAGCAAGGCCTCCACGTCCGCCGCCGTCCGCAGCGGCGGATTCATCTTGGCGACCGCTCCCAGCTCCAGCACGGCCGATTCATCCAGCGCGAGATGGTGGGGCGTGACCTCGCAGGTCATCGGCAGCCCCTGCGCCTGCGCCCGGCGAACCAGCTCCAGCGAGCCGGCCGCGCTCAAATGCGCGATGTGGATGCGCGCCCCCGTCAGGCTCGCCAACACGACATCGCGGGCGACATCCGCCTCTTCCGCGGCGCGGGTCATTCCGCGCACGCCCAGATGCGTCGAGATGGCGCCCTCATTGATGACGCCGCCCGCCGCCAAATCGCGATTCTCGCAGTGGTCAATCACCGGCAAGTCGAAGTCGGCGGCGTATTCCAGCGCCCGGCGCATGAGGTTGGCGTTGGCGACGCCATGCCCGTCGTCGGATAGCGCCACTACGCCGGCCGCCGCCATCCCGCCAATGTCGGCCAAGGCTTCCCCTTGCAGCCCCTTCGTGACCGCGCCAATCGGATAAACCCGACAGGCCGCCGATTCGCGCGCCCGGTCGAGAATGTAGCGGGTCACCAGCGGGGAGTCGTTGACCGGCGACGTGTTCGCCATGCAACACACCGCCGTGAAGCCGCCGGCCGCCGCGGCGCGCGTGCCGGTCGCGATGGTTTCCTTGGCGACGAAGCCCGGCTCGCGCAAGTGAACGTGAACGTCAATGAAGCCCGGCGCGACCACCAAGCCCGACGCATCCACAACCTCGGCTTCCGGCGGCGCTTCAAGACCCTCGCCAAGGGCGGCGATCCGACCGTCCAGCACGAGAATATCCGCAACTTTGTCCAGACCTTGCGAAGGATCGCAGACGCGGCCGTTACGAATAATGAGCGCCATGCTATCGCTTCACACTTTCGCCAAGGTCAGCCCCGACTGATGCTGATACTTGCCCGCCCGGTCGCTGTAGGACACCGCGCAGTCCTCGTCGGACTCAAAGAAGATGATCTGCACGAAGCCCTCCTCGGCATAGAGCCGCACCGGCAGGTTCGCGGCGTTGTATAGCTCAATCACCAGTCGGCCCCGCCAGTCGGCTTCCAGCGGCGTCGTGTTTTGAATCAGCCCGCACCGCGCGTACGTGCTTTTACCCAACGCGATAGCCGTCACGTTGCGCGGCATCTGAAACTGCTCGATTGTCACGCCCAGCGCATAGGAATGGGGCGGAAGCAGCCAGTACTGGCTGCCGTCCTCGGCCATCCGCAGCGGAATGTCGAGCAGGTTATTGGGGTTGAAATTTTTCGGGTCCACCTCCGTTCCTTGAATCGGGGAAAAGACTTTGAACTCATCCTTGGCTAGACGACAATCATAGCCATAACTCGACAGCCCGCAGCTGATGATGCGACGATCTTCGACCTGGCGGACGAGTTGCCGCTCGAACGGGGAAATCAGATTATACTCTTCGCACATGCGAAGAATCCACTTGTCGGATTTGATCACGGGCGGATTTCAGGGCGCGCCAGGACTTGCGCCAACTTCAACGTTACAGCGAGACTGAATCATATGGCAGGCAGGGGCACTCCATTCAAGGGATTTCTCGCGGCGGGCGTCCTTATCGTCGCGGGCGCGAGCCTCGCCGCCTCGGCAGCGGCTCAGTCGTCCCAGCGGCGACCGCCGGCGACGACGAGCGCCGACCAGCCGGACCCGCTGTCGGAAGTCGCCTTTTACCGCCTGACCCAACGCGCGCGGCAGGGGGAAATCACCGCCGCGGCGGCGGTTGGCGAGTTGCGCCGGCGCGGCATCGGCTTTGACGTGACGGATGCGACGCTGGCCCGCGCGCGCCAGCTTGGCGCCCCGGAAGAGCTGCTCACCGCGCTCATCGAGGCGGATCTGCAGCGAGCGTCCGGGCCGCGCCCGACCGCGCGCCCGCGCCCGACAAACGCCATCCCCTCGGGAGCGCTTCCGCCGGCGCCGCGCCCGACGGCGCCCGCCCCGGCTGACCGCCCGCCTGCGGACGAGGCGGCGAGCCCCGCCGAGGCGACCGACTCGGAAGCGAACGAGGCGGCGCGCCTGCGCCGGCTGCCGCTCATCGAGCAAGCCCGGTTTTACGCCTTGCGCAGCGCCGATGACATTCCCGATTTCATCGTCACCCAAACCATTCGCCGCTCGACGCGCGACGAGCTTGGGCGCTGGCGGATGCGCGATGTGCTGGAAACCGAAGTGCGCGTGGAAGGCGGGCGCGAGCGAGTCAAGCTCCAGGCCATCAACGGTCGCCCCACTAGCCAGCGGTTTGAAGAAGTCGGCGGCGCCACCTCGGTGGGGGATTTCTCCGGGCAGCTCTCGGCGCCATTTCTTCCGACGACCAACGCCAGCTTTAGCGAAGTCAGGCGCGAGCGCTACCGCGGGCGCGTCTGTCGGGTGTATGACTTTGTCGTTCCCCAGGCGAATTCGGGCTACACCTTGACCGTGCGGCTTTCCGACGGGCGCCCGCAACGCATCCAGGTCGGCTATGAAGGCAGCCTGTGGATTGACGAGGAGACCAAGCGCATCGTGCGCATTGAGCATGCCGCGACCAACATCCCGCCGGGTTTTCCCATGTCCCAGGTGGAATCGGCCGTGGACTATGACTGGGTCACGATTCTCGGCAAACGCTACTGGATGCCCAAAACGGCGGAGACCATCCAGGTCAGCGACGCTTATCGGCAGGCCTTTCGCAACGTGAGCGAATTTCGGGATTACCGAAAATTCGAGGGCGACATCAAGATTATCGAGGACTGAGCGACTTCCGCGCCGCTCGCCCGCGACCGCCCCCGGCCGCGGGCGAGATGGGGCGCGCTCAGGCAGGAAGGCGTACCCATGAAAACGGGATTCATCCGGCAAGTCGGCCGAGCGGTCTGCCTGGCTTGGCTGCTCGTCGGCGCCGCCCCCGCGCTGGCGCGCCCGCATCCCGCCGCGGGCGCGGTGCGGGCGCTGCTCGACCGTCAGGTCGCGGCGTGGAATCGCGGCGACCTGGAAGGCTTCATGGCAGGCTACTGGCAATCGCCGGAGCTGATCTTTGTCTCGGGAACGACGGTGACCAAAGGCTGGGACGCCGCGCTCGCCCGCTATCGTCAACGCTACCAATCAGAGGGACGCGCCATGGGCGCGCTCGCTTTCGAGGAGCTCGTCATCGAGCCAGTTGGGCCGGGGGCGGCGCTGGCGCGCGGCGCTTGGCGCGTCACGTGGCCCGACCAAGCGGCTTCGGGGCGGTTCACGCTCCTGGCGCGGCGCTTTCCGGTTGGCTGGCGGATTGTTTACGATCATACCTCGTAAGCTCGCTATAAGTCTCGCCAAATGGGCGCGACGGGGGCCGGCGGCGCGCCGGAAGCCGCCGGCTTTTGTCACTTTTGCCGGTCGGCCGAGTTTGCTATAACGGCTTTGTCCCGCTGTCCTGATGTCGCCCCGCATCGGCAGCGCGCAACGCGCATGAACCGTAGCTTGCCAGCCGATTTCTCCATTTCGCCTGCCGCGCATCCGCCGGTCGTCCCCCTGCGGCGCGGCCCGTGGGGCTGGCTCCGCCACTGGCAGCGGACGCTTTTCATCGTCTGGGTGCTGGGCGGCTTCGCCTGGAGGCTCTACCGCGATCTGCGCCGTGCCCGGGCGCATTCGGAAGGCAATTTGACGGCGCTCTCCGAGCGCCAGCTCGAAGCCCAGGCGGCGCGCCTGCGGGAGCGGCTCATTCAGCTCGGGCCAACGTTCATCAAGATTGGGCAGGCGCTGGCCACGCGGGCCGACCTGCTCCCAGTGCCCTTCATTCAGGAACTCAGCAAGCTGCAAAATCGCGTCCCGCCATTCCCGGACGCCGAAGCCTTCGCCATCATCGAGCAGGAGTTGGGCGATTCAGTGGACCAGCTTTTCCGCTCGATTGACCCGCGGCCGGTCGCGGCGGCCAGTCTGGGGCAGGTTTATCGCGGCCTGCGGCACGATGGGCAAGAAGTCGCCATCAAGGTTCAGCGTCCCAACCTGGCGGCGCGCATTAGCGAGGATATCGTCATTCTGCGCCGGCTCGCGCAGTGGATGGCGCGCTCTAAGCGGCTTTTCAAGGGCAACGACTGGATTGGCATGATTGACGAGTTCGAGCGCGTGATCTTTGCCGAACTCGACTACCGCAACGAAGCGCGCAATGCCGACCGCTTCCGCCAGAACTTCGCCGACTGGCCGCGGGTTCACGTTCCGACCATTTTTTGGGAGCAAACGACCTCGCGCGTCATCACCATGGAGTTCTTGCGCGGCGTTTGCGTCACCGATCTGCCCGGGTTGGAAGAGGCTGGAATTGACGCCAAGGAAGCCAACGAGCTGATGTATCGGGCTTACTTCAAGCAACTGCTCGAAGACGGCTTCTTCCATGCCGATCCGCATCCGGGCAACATTCTCATGCTGCGCGACGGGCGGCTGGCGTTCTTCGACTTTGGCATGGTCGGGCACATTTCCCCCAAGCTCCAGGGTCAGATGGTGAGCGCCTTCTTCCATCTGATTGACCGCGACGCGCAAGGCATCGTCCAGGACTTAGTCGGGCTTGGCTTCCTTTCGCCCGAAGCGGATATGGAAGACTTCGCGCGCGTTGTCGAGGACCTGTTTCGCCGCAAGCTCGATGTCAGCCTGGCGGAAGTGCGCTTCAAGGACCTCACTTACGACCTCGGCGACATCATTTACCGCTACCCGTTTTCAACGCCGGCGTCATTTACCTTCATCATCCGGGCGCTGATGACGCTGGAAGGCATCAGCATCACGATGAACCCGCGCTTTAACTTCCTCGAAGTCGCCATGCCTTACGCGCGCGAGTTTCTCTTTCGGCGAGAAAGCGCGCAACTGCGCGAGAAAGTCTGGGCCAGCCTGCACGATGCGCGCAATGGCAAGCTCAACTGGACGCGGGTGTGGAACCTAGCCCGGACGGCGCTTGCGCTCTATTTCGCCTAGCCCGTCCCGCGCAGCGGCAGCGCTTCGTGGTCGCCGGCGACCGCCCATCGGGGCGCTAGAAAGTCTCCCGCGCGGGTCGCTCGCCGGCTACGCGCCCCCATAGCGCCGCAGCCGCGCCAGCCAGTCGCGCCACCGGCGGCGCCAGCGCCCGCGCCAGCCCTGCCGCCGCTTGTATTCGGCTTTGTACTCAAGCTTTCTGGCAAAGACGCGGGCGGCCAGCTCTAGCCCGGTCAGGTCAATCGCCGCCAGC
>CALCKX010000048.1 GCA_937966115.1 uncultured Chloracidobacterium sp.
GTCCATCGTCGAAGCCCGATGAACGCAGGCGATGGTGCAAAAGGGAGCGCAGGGCTTCGGCGTCGCGTATTCCCGACGCAGGTCCTCCTTGGAGTAGCTTACCAGCGGAATCCCCGGATAGCCACGCTGTTGCGAGCAATAATGCACCAGTCCATCCTCGCAAATATAGAGGTAGCGGGCGCCGGCCCGGCACTTCCAGGCGTTTGGACGCCCATGGGCGAGGTTGTCCTGAAAGGTATGAATCATCGAGTAGCCCGTCTTGCCAATCCGCTTGACTTCCTCGTAGGCGCGCAGCTCATCGGCGGAGAGCGGCTTGAGCGCCCCGCGCCCGTCATGAATGATGCCGCACGACACGGCGAATCCAAGCGCCGCAGCGCGCTTGGCGACCGTCACGGCGTCCTCGGGGTGACGAATGCCGCCGCCGATGACCGAGTTGATGCTGACGGCGAAGCGGGCGTGCCGGGCCAGATCGACCAGTCGTCGGTCGAGCGTCTTGAGGCTTTTCTGCGAGACTTCATCGGGATTGACATTGTCAATGCTGATTTGCAGGTATTCCAGCCCGGCCTCGTTGAGCTTCGCGATCCGCTCCGGGGTCAGGTAGTACCCATTGGTGATGAGGCCCGCCATCATGCCGTGGGCGCGGATTCGGCGGAACATCGCGTAGAGGTCCGGGTGGAGCATTGGCTCGCCGCCGCTGAAGGCGACAATCGAGGCGCCTAGCTCGGCCAGCTTGTCAATTCGCCGCAACATTTCATCGAGCGGCACCGGGGCGGAAAACGAGTCATACTCATTGCAGTAGGCGCAGGCCAGATTGCACCGGCGAATGGGCACAATATGCACCAGGACCGGATGCCACCGATCAAAAATGCCCCGCGCGACCATGCGGGCCTCGCGGTAGCGGCGAGCGAGAGGAGTCAAGGATTTCAGAGCGTTTGAGAGCTTGGGCGACATAGGGCGTTCGAGCGGGGGCGCGAAAGGCGATGAGCCAGGCGAAAATCAATGATGTTGACCAAGCGGATGGGGCGTCCGGCGCCCCGCGCTGGCGTTCGACGCTCAGGAGCGCAGCGAGCCGGCTTCGACCGACAGCTCTCCTTTCTCGGTCGGACTGAGGGCGACGCTGGGCGGCGCCCCGGCCGCGACCGGCGGCGCGGCGACCGGGAGCTTGACGCGAAAGGTGGTGCCCTGCCCAAGGGCGCTTTCGACAAACATATGGCCGCCATGCTCCTGCACGATGCCATAACTGACGGCCAGGCCAAGGCCCGTCCCGCGTCCGACTTCCTTGGTCGTGAAGAAGGGATCGTAAATCCGATGGATGACTTCCGGCGGCATGCCCACGCCGGTATCCGAGACTTCGATCAAGACGGCATTGCCCTGCGCGCTCGCGGCGATGGTCAGCGTTCCGCCGTGGGGCATGGCGTCGCGCGCGTTGAGGATCAGGTTCATGAACACCTGCTGCAGCGTGCCGGCATGGCCGCGGACCAGGGGGAGCCCGGCGTCGTAACGGCGAGCGATGTCGATGGCCGTCCCGCGAAGATGGGTTTCCAGCAGCTGGAGCGTATCATCCAGAAGGCGGCTGAGCGAGACGGGCGCGAAGGTCGAGCTGCCGGTCCGCGAAAAGTTGAGCAGGTTATTGACGATACCGGACGCCCGCAGCGTTTGGCGGCGAATCTTCTCGAGGATGACCCGGCGCGGCTCGCGCTCGTCGCACTCGGCCAGCAGCATTTGCGTGTAACTGGAAATGCCGGCCAGCGGCGTATTGACCTCGTGGGCGACGCCAGCCGCCAGCAGCCCGATGGAGGAGAGCTTGTCAGCCTCGCGGAGCTGCTCCTCGAGGCGGGCGCGGTCGGTAATGTCCTCCAGGCAAATGAGCGCGCCCGCGGCGGGCGTCGCGCGCGACCGAAGCGGCAGCAGCGTGATGTTGAGCGTCAGCGCCTGCCCGTCGCGCCCGTGCGCCCGGCAGCGGTAAATCGTGCGCGCCTCCGCGACGCGCCAGTCGTAGCCGCCGGCGATGTCGCGCATGGTGCGCACGAGGTCCGGATCAAAGACGACTTCCAGCGGCTGCCCCTCGGCGGTCTCCGGGAGCGGGGCGAACAGCTTCGCGAAGGCGCTGTTCCAGGTCGTCAGCCGCCCGTCGCGATCGACGACCACGATGCCGACATTGATGGACTCGATGATGTTCTCGTTGAACTCCTTGAGCCGGGCCAGCTCCTCGACCCGCGCCCGCTCGCGCTCGTACAGCAGGCTGTTCTCAATCGCGACGGCGATGTAGGGCGATAGCCCGCGCAGCAGCTCCGTGTCTTCCGAAGTCAGCAGGCCGCGCTGCGTCGTCTTGCCGAGCGCGATGATGGCCACCAGCCGCCCGCGCGCGACGCAGGGAAAGTAATAGGCCAACTCCCCGGCGGCCAGCCCGGCTTCGTCAACCAGATAGCCGCGCGGCCCAACCTGCGCGATATCCCGCTGAATGCGCGGCGGCAGCGACGGCGCGCCAATCCCGCCCCCGGCGAACACCAGCCGCAGCGCGGGCGTCGCCGCGTCGCCTCCATCCGCCGGGAGGAAAATCGCCAGATCGGTGACCGACACCGTATCGGACAGCTTCTCGGCGATAGCCGACAGCAGCTCTGGCAAGGCGGTCGTCGTCGCCATAGCGCGGCCAAAGTCCACGATGCCAAGGCGAGTGTCATAGCGGGCGCCGTAAAAGATGCGGTCGATGCGTTCCTGGAGCCAGTTCTTGAAGGGCGCGTAGAGAATCGCGCCGCAGGAGAGAACCACGACCTGCAGGAAGGTCGTCGTGACCGGCGGCGCCATCGGATAGGTCTCGCGCGCCCAGTCCGCCAGCTTGACCACGCCGAGCATGAAGATCACCACGATGCCAAAGGTCGCCAGCGCGTAGGTCAGGCTGCGGCGGACGATGACATCCACGTCCATGAGGCGGTAGCGAACGATGGCATAGCCGAAGGCGAGCGGGATGAACACCATCGGGCCAAGGGCGATGGCCGCCATCGTCGGGGCCGGCTCGACGCCAGCCATGACCGGCGCGCCGTAAAAAGCCATCCACGGCAGGATGCCGAGCGTCAGCCCGACCATCATCCATTTCATCTGCTGCTTGAGCAGCGGCGTCTCGGTTTGAAAAAACGTGACCGTCACGACGCTGAGCGAGGCGGCGAAGGCGGCGGCGAAGTGCGCCAGCGCCAGCCAGTCGAGCGCCGGGCGCAAATCGAGCAGCCGCGCGCTGTAGCGCCCGAACAGAAGGTGAATCGCCTCAAGCGCGATCAGCGCCGCCGCGGGCGCGTAGATGACCGGCGTCAACCGGCGGTGACGCTCCAGCCAGGCGCTGCGTAAAGGGAACGTCGCGCAAAAATGAAGGAAAACCGGGCACAGCAGGGCGAGCGATGCCCGGTCCGCCCACAAGACGCAGGCGTCGAAAGCCGTGAAGGCACCGCTCGCGTTCCAGAACAAGTAGATGAATGACAGCGCGCAGATGGCGAAGAAATGCAGCGACTGGCGCGTCTGCTCGTGCTTGGCGAAGACCGTCAGCCCAATCGCCAGGTACAGGCTTCCGACAAAGGCCGAATAGACTTCGAGCCAAAAGCGGCTGGGCTGCGGGTCGAGGTTGCGCAACTCCGCCTGCCACAGGCCCAAGCTAACGCCCAGCGGGTTGTAGCGCTCGACCAGGTAGGTCGCCTGACCGCCAACGCGCACGTATTCATCGAGGTAGTATTGGACGTGCCACTCCTGGCTGACGGCCAGCGGCTCGGGCGGGCCGCCGGCGGGCGACTCGACGATGATCGCCCGGAGAACGTCGCCCCGAATGACGCCGGCGCGCTCAGCGGAGCTGCCGGCGCGAATTTGCTCGGCGGTCAAGCCGTGGCGGCGGGCGCGCCAGCGAACGCCGTCGTCGGCGAGCGGCGGCTGGGCAGCGCGCTCGGCGAGATTGGCCAGCCCCAGCAAGACAATCGCCAGGCTGACGGCAAGCACGGACAGGGCGATGTATGGCGGACGGCGCATAGCTCCCTTCAGAAGCGCATGCGGAGACCGCCGCGCACTATCCGGCGCTGGGGAAAGCCAAGCGTCGTCCCAAGCCCGCCGACCTCGCCGCGGCGCTCATCTAAGTTGCGCCCTTCGAGAACGGCCTCCCACCGCCCGAGCGGCCCCAGCCAGCCAGGCAGCGCCTGAATAAAGGCGAAGCTCAGACCGGAATCGGCGAAGGGCAGGCGCGCCGCGAAAGGGTCGATGGCATGAACCGGATTGCCGACCGCCGCCCGGTAGCCGACCGTTAGTTGCGTGCCGCGCATCGGTAACGCGGCCTCGGCGACAATGGCGACGATGTGGTAAGTCGTCATTGGGCGCGCCGCGGCCGCGGCGCGCGCGGCCGCCGGCGCTCGCCCGGCCGCATAGGCCGCCGTCATGGTCAGCCGCCGGCGCGGATGATAAGTCGCGACAAGCCCTCCGCCCGCGGCGCGCCCGTCAACTCGCTCGACCCGCTGGCGGGTCAGCGCCAGCGCGTGGCCGTCGAGCCAATCCCGGCAAGCGAACGCCTGGACCGTCGCCTGCCGCGACAGCCGCCAGACGACGCCCGCCTCGGCGCGGAGGTTGCGAGCCAGCGCCGGGCCGCTTTCATCCGCCGCCAGGCGCGCCGGGGGCATCGGGAAATCGCTGGCGAAAAGCGGGCGCTCGGGCGTCGTCCAATCCGGCAGCGACTGCCCGTCGGCGGTGAGCGCGACCTGCGCCTGGAGGGCGGGGCGGGGCTGCCAGCGAGCGGACAGCCGGGGCCGCCAGGCGTCCTCGCCCGTTCGCCCAATCTGGACGTAGTCAAAGCCATAGGCGAGCTGGAGCGCCGGCGTCGCCTGCCAGGCGTCGGCGACGCGCAGCTCATGAACGCGCAGCTCATGAACGCGCGCCTCGGGGTGACGCGGCGCGTCCGGCGCTGGACCGGCGATTGCCGCGCTGGAGGTGACGCGCGCAAGGAGGCTATGCCGCTCCAGCGTGTAGCGCAGCGCGCCGCCGATGGTCAGCGATTGTCCCGCCCAATCGCGGCGCGCCAGCGCGCCGACTTCAAGCTCCGGCAAGGCTTCCGCCAGCAACTGCGCGTCATAGCCGCTCGAGCCAAGCAGCGCCGTCGCGCGCCAGTCCCGGGCGACGCGGCCCGGGGGCGCGTCGCCCGCCGTCGGCGCGGCGTTGAAAATGCCGCGGCTGCGGCGATTCTGATACTTCACCGGGTTGACGCCGGACGTCTTGGCGTCAGGCGTGGGGCGCAGCGTGAAGCTCACCTGCGACGGGCGGCCCGGAAGCAGCTCGGTCCGCTCGCTGATGAGCGTCTGAAAGCCGCGCGCCGCGGCGAGAAACCGATAGACGCCCGGCGACAGGCGGGAAAGGGAGAACTTGCCGCTCCGGTCGCTCGACGCCGTCACCAGGGCTTCCTTTTCCTCGCCTTCCCGAAACAGTGAAATGATGGCGTAGGGAATCGGCGCGCCGCGGTGGTCGGTGACCAGTCCGGTCACGCTACAGGCCGCGGCGCGCTCGGTCGCCGCGGCGGGCGCGGCGGCGACCAGGGCCAGGCTCAGCAAGCAGCCGCTCAGCAGGTATCGCATGCTTTCCCTCCAGATCATCATTCGCGTCATCGTCATGATCGTCATTATGATCGTCATTCGCGTCGGGTCTTTCACCATACCCCTTCCGGGCGCTCTCAGGCGAGCTATAGCCGGATGACCGCGTCGGGACCGCCTTCGACGTGAACGGTGTCCACAAGGCGCACGGTATGCGGCCGCGTCGTCATCAGCAGCGAGGAAGTGCGCTTGCCTTCGCCGAAAAAGCGGACGCCGCGGAGCACATTGCCATTGGTCACGCCGGTCATGGCGAAAATAATGCGCTCGCCAGGGGCGAGGTCGTCCGTCTGATACACCCGCTTCGGATCAGTGATGCCCATCGCCTGCATCCGAGCGATGGTCTCGCTGTCCTCGGCGACTTTCGCGCAGTCCTCAGCGTGAAGCTGCTCCTTGAGAACGAAACGGGCCTGAATCTCGCCATTGAGACACTTCATGGCCGCAGCGGTCAGCACGCCTTCCGGCGCGCCGCCAATGCCCATGACGGCATGCACGCCCGAGCCGCTCACGGCGGCGCTGATCCCGGCCGAGAGATCGCCGTCCGAAATGAGCTGAATGCGCGCCCCGGCGGCTCGAATCTCGGCGATAAGCTTCTCATGGCGCGGGCGATCGAGCACCGACACCACGAGATCGCCGACCGCCCGGCGCAGGCATTCCGAAAGAATCCGGAGGTTCTCGGCGACCGGGGCGTCGATGTGCAGGCGCCCGCGCGCCGCCGGTCCGACGACCAGCTTGTTCATGTACATATCCGGCGCATGTAATAATCCGCCGCGCTCGGCGGCCGCCAGCACGGCGATGGCGTTAGGCGCGCCGGTCGCGCACAGATTCGTCCCCTCCAGCGGATCGACCGCAATGTCCACGGCGGGGAAGGGGTTCGCGTCATCGTCGGGCAGCGCCGCGCCGCGCCCGACGCGCTCGCCAATGTAGAGCATCGGGGCTTTATCTCGCTCGCCCTCGCCGATTACAATGCGCCCGTTCATAGGAACCGAGCGCATGGCCTCGCGCATGGCCTCGACGGCGGCGCGGTCCGACTGCTTGCGTTGTCCGAAGCCCATGGTGCGCGCCGACTCCACGGCCGCGACCTCGACGACGCGCAGAAACTCTTTCGAGAGGTGAGAGAAATTGGCTTCAGCCAAATCAAGAGACATTCCGGATGGCCTTTCTGAGCTGACATTTTGGCAGCCGCTACGATACCGCTCTCGAACCGGCAAACCAAGCCCTGAGGCGCGCGACGGATGGCTTCCCCGCTGACCGAAGCGACCGCGCCCAGGCATGTCGCGCTGGGCGTGACGGGCTGCATCGGCGCCTACAAGGCCGTCCTGGCGCTGCGCGGGCTTCAGCAAGCCGGGATGACGGTCGAAGTGGTCATGACCGAAGCGGCGACGCGCTTCGTGCAGCCGCTGACGTTTCAGGCGATTTCCGGGCGCCCCGTCTTCGTCTCGCACTGGGGGCGGGACGCCGATACGGAAATCGCGCACATCGCGCTGGCGCAGCGCGCGCAGGCGCTCGTGATCGCGCCGGCGACGGCGAACTGCCTGGCGAAGCTCGCCCACGGCCTTGCGGATGATTTTTTGTCAACGCTGTACCTGGCGTTTGCTGGCCCGGCTCTGGTCGCGCCGGCGATGAACGTCGAGATGTGGCGCCACCCGGCCACGCAGGAAAATCTCGCCCGCCTGCGGGCGCGGGGGGTTCGGATCATCGAGCCGGAAGCCGGCTTCCTGGCCTGCGGCATGACGGGCGACGGACGCCTCGCCGACCCGGAGCGAATCGTGACAATGACGCTGGCCTGCCTGGATGAGCTGGCGCGCGGCGGTCAGCGACCGTCGCTGGCTGGCCACCATGCGCTGATAACGGCCGGGCCGACCATTGAGGACATCGACCCGGTGCGCTACCTGACCAACCGCTCATCAGGGAAAATGGGGTATGCCCTGGCCCGCGCGGCGCGCGAGCGGGGCGCGACCGTGACGCTGGTCAGCGGGCCGACGCAGCTCCCGCCGCCGGCTGGCGTGAGCCTGGTGGCGACCCGCTCGACGCGCGAGATGTATGATGCGGTCATGGCCCATCTCGCCGCCGCCACCATCGTCGTCAAAGCCGCCGCCGTCTGCGACTATCGCCCGCGCCAAGTCGCCGCGGAAAAGCTGAGCAAGGCCTCCGGCCGCGCCCGCCGCCTCGAGCTAGAGCCGACCGAGGACATTCTGGCGGCCGTGGGCGCGCGCAAGGCAGGGCGCTTCGTCGTCGGCTTCGCCGCCGAAACCGACTCGTCGCCGGCGGCGGCGCTGGAAAAGCTGCGGCGGAAGCGAGCGGATTTGCTCGTGGTCAACAACGTTTTGGAAGCCGGCGCCGGCTTTGACGTGGATACCAACCGCGTGACGCTCGTCTTGGCGAGCGGCGAGCGCCGCGCCTTGCCGCTGATGACCAAGGACGCGCTGGCCGAGACCATCTGGGACGTCATCTTGGAAAGGCTGACCTGTCGGGATAGCCGCGAGGGCTGCGCATGACTGACCATCCGGAACTTGACTATTCCCTTGGGCTGGCCAAGCGCGTCTTGGTCGTGGATGACGAGCCCGAAATTCTGGAGTTTTTCCAAGATTTCCTCGCGGCTGCGGACGAGTACCAGGTGCGCGTGGCGGCGGACGGCAGCGAAGTCTCGCCATTGCTCTCCGCCTTTCGCCCCCACTTGGTCATCACGGACATGCGCATGCCGCGCCAGGGCGGGCTGAGCGTCATTCGACTCGTCAAGGAGCATGACGAGAAGGCGGAGGTCATCGTCATCACCGGCCACGGGCGGATTGACGAGGCGGTCGAGGCCATGAAGCTCGGCGCGAGCGACTTCATCCCGAAGCCGTTTGAGATCGAGCAAATGCAGAGCGCGATCGATAAGTGCTTCAATCGCATTCGCCTGCGACAGCAAAACGCCGCGCTCCGCTACGCCAATCAGGAGCTTCAGCGCCTGACCGAGCTTAAGGAAAAGTTTCTTCGCTTGACCAGCCATGAGCTGCGCGGCCCGCTCACCATTCTCCAGGGCTACTGCGACCTCCTATCCCTGTGGGACGACTTGCCCGCCGAAATCCGCGAGGCGCGCCAGGCGATGCAGGCGGCGGTGTCCAACCTGACGACGATTGTCCAGAACCTCACGCTGCTGATGGTCGCCAAGTCGGACCAGATGCCGCTGGCGCGCCAGCGCTTTGATGTTATGGACACGCTGCGGGCGACGCTCGAGGAAATTAAGGTCCACGCCCGACACCGCGAGCACCAGTACGCCCTCGCGGGGCCACCGCGACTCGACGCCGTCGGCGACCCATTGCGCGTGACGCAGATTGCGCGCGAGCTGCTTTTTAATGCCGTCAAGTTCACGCCTGACCGCGGCGTCATCCGCGTGGCGGTTAGCCCGGAAAACGCGAGCCGCTTCCTGATTTCCGTCCAGGACAACGGCATCGGCATGGCGTCGTCCGAGATCGTGAGCGCCTTCGAGCCATTTTACGAAGCGGCCAACACGCGGCATCACAGCACTTCGCGCACGAACTTCAAGGGCGGCGGGCTAGGCATTGGGCTGACGCTGGTCCGCGACATCGTGGAAGCCTATGGCGGGCGGGTCTCAATCATGAGCGAGCCGGGGCGGGGAACGACAGTCACGGTCGCGCTGCCGCTCCAGTGCGCCCCGCCTGGCAAAGCGCCCGGCGAAGAGGCGGCATGACCGATTGGCTTGTCACTGGCGGCAGCGGCTACCTGGGCGTTCATCTGGCGGCCGCTTTCGACGCGACCGTCGCCGCCCGCCGCGCCGGCTGCGGGCTGTTCGACCCGGCGCTGGAGCGGATGCTCCAGGAAAGCCGAATCATCGTTCACTTGGCGGCCTGCGTCGCCAAGTCGCCCGCCGCCGCGTCGAGCTGCTTTGAAGTCAACAGCGATGGCGCGCGCTGGCTGTGCGCTCGCCTGACCGAGCGCCACACGCTGGTGCTGGCCTCGACCAAGGATGTTTATGGCGCCCATGCGGAAGCGTACGAGGTCGTCCCGGAAGAGTGCCCCACGACGCTCAACGGACAGAACGCCTACGCCTGGTCGAAGCGGCTCGCCGAAGACTACGCGCGCTTCTATGCCGCGCAGCGCGGCTTTCGGCTGTTCATCTTGCGCCTGTCAACGATCTTCGCGCCGCCGACGCCAGGGAATCCAGGCGGCTTGGTGAGCGGCTTTGCGCGGGCGATCCGCGCCGGACAGCCGCTGCAGCTGCGGTGGCAGGGGCGGCAAGTGCGCGACGTGCTGCCCGTGACGGAGCTGGCCCGGGTGATTCGCGCCTGCGTCGCCTCGTCTCTGGCGCAAGAAACCTTCAATATCGGCGGGGGCGCGGCGTACGCCCTCACGCTGACGGAGCTGGCGCGGCGGCTCGGGCAAATCCATGGCGTCGCGCCCCGGCTGGAGCTGTCGGACGCCGCGCCCCCGCCCGGCGACCAGCGGCGCTACGTCAGCGATCTATCCAAAGCCGAGCGGGCGCTTGGCTGGCGACCCGCCTTCGATCTCGACGCCGCGCTGGCGCAGGCGTAGCTGCCCGGCGCGATTGTCAGGCGCGGTCGCCGGGCTTGGGCGGCGTTGCCGCGCGCAAAAGCTCCGCCAGCGCGCGAACCGCCAGGTTCGAGAAAAGCATCGCTTGCGTCTGAGCGATCGCGAGGGCTTTTTCCGGCAGGGAGAGGTGGCGGAACGCGGCGAGTGATGCCTGCGCGCTCGCAGCGGCGGGCGTTGCGGGCGTCTCTTTCATGACGAGCCTCCTTCCAGAACAAGTCTTCCTTGACGAATTCTCTAGCCGGCCCTAGCGCCAGTGGCCGCGCTAGCGCCAGTAGCCGTGAACGATGGCGACCGCGGTCAGCGCCGTGACGGTGAGCAGGTTGCTTCCCACGAGGAAGCGAATGAAGCCGGGATGCGCGCCGCTTTGGCTCTGGCTGACCAGCGAGCGCCCGGCGGCATTGCGCCCGATGCTGGCGAGGAGGCGCGCGTCATTGGGCGCTCGGTAAAGCTGCGCCTGCTGGATGATCTGGGGCGCGAAGAAGGCGATGCCCAGCCAGCCAATCGTCGGATGGTCAAAGTAAAAGCAGGTCGCCACGAAAATCACCTGCGCCAGGTTGATTTCCGCAAAGGCGATCAGCATGGCGCCGCGCTCGCCGTACAGCACCGGAAGCGTTTTGAGCTGGTTCTTGCGGTCGCCCTCGATGGACTTGAAGTCGTTCATCGTGATGAGTCCCATGGCGACGAGGGCGTTGACGATGCCGAGCGCCAGGTGAAAGGTCGGAAAGCCCGGCTCGCGCGAAAACAGATGCGCCGCTAGCAGCCACGGCACGAGGCAGTAGCCAAGGCCAACCGAGGTCGTGCCAAGCCAGCCATTCTCCTTGAGTCGGAAGCCGGGCGCGCTGTAGGCGTAGGCGAGAAATAGGCCGGCAATGCCGAGACCTAAAATCAAGGGGCTGGCGGCGAGGATGTAAAGGGCTAGCATGTTCCCGACCGCGAGCAGCCCGGTCAGGATGAAATTGGCGCGGGCGGCCGCCAGGGAAATGCGCCCGGAAGGAATGGGGCGCTCCGGATCGTTGATGGCGTCCAGGTGGCGGTCGAAGTAATCGTTGATGGATTGGCTGAAGCCGGTCAGGAGCGGGCCGATTAGGCCGCAGGCGAGGAAAAACTTCAGGCCATCGGCTGGCGTCAGGTCCGCGAGGCGCAGGCCAGTGGCTAGCGCGCCGCAACAAAAGCATTGCCAAGGGCCGAGCCAAGTGACGGGATCCAGCAACTGCAGATGCGTGAGAAGCGTTCGCGCGAGCGGGGGCGGGGCAACCGCGTCCGAAGACGGCATGGGCGATTTCCTGAGCTGGCGTTGGCCTTGGCCCGCGGCCCCGCCGCGCCGCCAGACGCGAATCGCCCCGGGCGGCTCAGCCGGCGCCGTTGACTCTGAGTTGGAGTCTATACCATAGTGCGGCGGGTTTTCACGCGAAGTCAGTCCGAGTCAGCCCCAGGCGCGTCCCAGGCCATTCGCCGCATGAATGCCGCATCAGTCATGACCGCATGAAAACGAAGGCATGAAAGCAACCATCGGCATCGTTACCGGCAGCGATCCCTTTGCGGGACGCCCGCGTCTCCGCGACCCGCAGCCCGCGCAGGTCGCGGAGGCTTACGCGTACTGCCGCGATGTGACGCGGACGCACGCGAAGAGCTTTTATTTTTGCGCGCAGACGCTTCCGCCGCGCAAGCGCCCGGCGATTTATGGCATTTACGCGCTTTGCCGGCAGGTGGACGATCTGGTGGACACGAACCGCCAGGCCCCCTTGGACGAGGTTCGACTCGCCATCGACGCCTGGTCGCGGGCGCTCCGGGCGGTTTACGAGGGTGACGCTTTCCCGTCGCATCCGGTCCTGATCGCCTGGCGCGATTTTCTGGCGCAGTTTCCTGTCAAGCGGGAGCACCCGCTCGAGCTGATGCAGGGCTGCCTCATGGACGCACGCGCCGACGGGCTAGTGCGCTTTGAAACGTTCGACGAGCTTTACGCCTACGCCTACCGGGTCGCCTCGCTTGTGGGCTTGATGACGAGCGAGGTTTTTGGCTACCGGGACGCCAGCGCCCTGCAGTACGCCGTCGCGCTGGGCATCGCCTTCCAGCTCACGAACATTTTGCGCGATGTCGGCGAGGACGCCCGCCGTAACCGCATTTATTTACCGCTGGAGGATTTGCATCGCTTTGGGTGTCCGGAAAGCGTCATCTTGCAGGAACGGCTGACGCCGGAGGTCATCGCGCTGCTCAAGTTTCAGATTCGACGGGCGCGGGATTTCTACCGCGAGGCGGAGCGCGGCATTCCGCTGCTGTCGCGCGACAGCCGCTTTACGGTCTTTCTCAGCAGTCGTCTCTACGGCGGGATTTTGCGCGACATCGAGCGCCACGGCTATGACGTTTTCTCGCGGCGGGCCCACGTGACCTTGAGCGGGAAAGTGTTGGCGCTGCCGCGCCTGTGGTGGCAGGCGCGGCAGCAGTTCAATACATAAGACTAATTATCAGACTCAACCTGTCCCCGACGAAAGCTTCCCCCGCGCCGTCGAAAAGCGCGAAACGCTTTCCCTATCCCCTTATGACGATAAAGCGCGCGCTTGGCATCGATATTGGCGGCACGGGCGTCAAGGGCGCGCCTGTCAATCTCCGCTCGGGCGAGCTGACGCGGGAGCGCTTTCGCCTCCTGACGCCGCAGCCCGCCACGCCGAGCGCCGTGGCGGAAACCGTCTTCGAGCTGATTCGCCACTTTGGCTGGAGCGAGCAAGACGGCCCCATCGGGATCGGGCTGCCATCGGTCGTCAAGCAGGGCGTGACGCATACCGCCGGCAACATCGACTCCGCCTGGATTAGCTGCGACGCGGCGGCGCTCTTCAAAACGGTCACCGGCTTTCAAGTCGCGCTGCTCAACGATGCCGATGCCGCCGGGCTAGCCGAGATGCGCTTTGGCGCGGGCCGCGACCTAGCGGGGCTCATTGCCGTCGTCACGCTGGGGACTGGCATTGGAACGGCGCTTTTTTACAACGGCCAGTTGATTCCCAACGCCGAGCTGGGCCACCTCATTATCCGCGACAAGGACGCCGAGCGGCGCGCCTCGCTGGCCGCCCGCGAGCGGCACGAGTGGTCGTGGAAAAAATGGGCCGGGCACGTCAGCGAATACCTCGGCGAGCTGCGCCGCCTGCTCTGGTGCGACGCCTTCATCATCGGCGGCGGCGCAAGCAATAAGTTCGACCGGTTCGCCACTTACCTGGAATGCCCCGCGCCGGTCCTGCCGGCGCAAATGGCGAATCTCGCCGGCATTGTCGGCGCAGCGCTGGCGACGCTTCCGCCTTCGCAAGTCAAGCCACGCTCATGACGACGACGCGCTACATCCTTGCTGGCGACGTGGGCGGCACGAAGACCTGCCTCGGGCTCTTTGACGCAGCCACGCTCGCCCCGATTGAAATCAAAGCCTACGCCAGCGCCGACTTTACCGACATGCTGACGATCATCCGGTCGTTTTTCGGCGCGCGGCAGCCCAGCTGCCAAGCCGCCTGCATCGGCGCGGCCGGCCCGGTTTTGGATGGCGTTTGCCAAATCACCAATTTGTCCTGGTCAATTCGGGCGGATGAGCTGCGGCAGGCGCTCGACTGCCCGGCTTTCGTCATCAATGACCTCGAGGCCAATGGCAACGGCATCACCCTGCTGTCCCAGAGCGATTTTCATCAGCTACAAGCCGGCGAGCCGCGCGTCGGCAACGCCGCGCTGATGTCGGCCGGGACGGGCCTTGGCGAGTGCCTGCTTTTCTGGGACGGAGAGCGGCACATCGCGGTTCCCTCCGAGGGCGGGCATGCGAGCTTTTCGCCGAGCGATCCAACTGAGGCGGCGCTCCTGGCCTATCTGTGGGAAACCTATGAGCACGTGAGCTGGGAGCGGCTGGTTTCAGGCACATATGGCTTCGAGCATATCTACCGCTTCCTGCGCGACACCCGCCGCGCCCCCGGCTCGGCCGCGCTCGAGGCCTTTGCCGACATCCATGGCTACGGGGCCGCGATGTCAAAGTTCGCCGACGAGGGCCTGCCGATTGCCGTGGCGACCATGGAGCGATTCGTCTCGCTCTATGGCTCGGAGGCCGGCAACTTGGCGCTCAAGGCCCTGGCGACCGAGGGGTTATTCATCGGCGGCGGCATCGCGCCCAAGATCCTCAAATGGATGACGCGGGGCGGCTTCCGCCAGGCGTTCGTCGCCAAGGGGCGGTTTCGCAGCTTCCTAGAGCGCGTCCCCGTGGCCGTCATTCTCAACGAGCAAGCCGCCCTGCTTGGCGCGGCGCGCTACGCCAAGCGCTACGCCCGATGATCCTGCGATGATCCTGGCAATTGACATTGGATCGTCATCGCTGCGCGCCGCGGTCTTTAGTCCCGATGGCAGCCTTGCGCCGGAAACGCTGACGCGACAGCCCGTGACGCCCGCCACGGATGGCGGCGGCGCAATGACTTACGCCGCTGAGCCGCTCTTCGCGCAGCTCGCCCAGGTCGTCGGCAAGACGCTGCGCGTCGCGCGCCGCCAAGGCTATCCGATTCAGGGCGTCGGCATTTCAACCATGATGCACAGCCTCGTCGGCGCTCGCCTGACGCCCGCCGGGCGGGCGGATGTCGGCGCGGCGACAACGCCCGTTTTCGCTTGGGGCGATACGCGTTCCGAGTCGGAAAGAGAGAATTTGGTTGAATATTTCGCCCGCCGGCGACTCTACGCCCGCTCCGGGTGCCCGCTGCATTCGAGCTACTGGCTGCTCAAGCTAGCCTGGCTCAGGCGAACCTTGGCCATTGCGGAATGGCAGTGGATGTCGTTTGCCGAATACGCCTGGCTGCGACTCCTTGGCGTCGCTTACGCGAGCGCGTCGCTGGCGTCGGCCACCGGGCTCTACGCTCGCCAAGCTGGCGACTGGGACGAGGAAACCCTTGCTTACCTTGGGCTTGCGCGACGAAACCTAACGCCCGTCGCGGATGACGGCTTCGCGCTCTCCGGCGACCGCCTGCAACCGCCGTTCCGGTCCCGCTGGGCGTCGCTGCGCGAAGCGAAATTCTTCCCCCCCCTCGGCGACGGCGCGTGCGGCAACTTAGGCAGCCTGTGCTTCTCCCCTAGGCGCGCCGCCATCAATCTTGGAACGACGGCCGCGCTGCGCATCGCCGCGCCGCTCGACCGCGAGCCGGAAGCGCCCCCGCCGGGTCTCTGGGTCTATCGCCTCGACCAACGGCGGGCGCTCGTCGGCGGGGCGCTCAGCAATGCCGGCAACCTCCTGGCGTGGGGGCGGCGCGCGCTGCGCCTTCCGCCGACCTCGCGACTCGAGGCGGCGCTACAAGCCGCTCGTCCCGACGAAACCGGATTGACCATCCTGCCCTTTCTGGCTGGCGAGCGGAGCCTGGGCTGGCATCCGCAAGCCACCGGCGTCATTGCCGGACTGCGGCTGGCGACGAATCCAGTCGTCATTTGGCAGGCGCTGCTTGAAGCCATCGCTATTCGTCTGGCGTGGATCGCCGAGGAGCTGGAAACAGCCGGACTGTTTCCGGCATCCGCGGCGTGTATCGTCTCAGGCGGCGCCTCAGCGTCGCCAGCCTTTGCCGCGATGCTGTGCCACGCCCTGGGTCGCCCCATTTATGTCATCCAGACCGAGGCCTCGGCGCGGGGCGTCGCGCTCTGGACGAGTCTCCGGCTGGGACTGATCAGGCTCGACCAATGCCGGCTCCCGGATGGGCGGCGGCTGGAGCCGGAAGCCGAAGCGCATGCCCGCTACCGCGCTTGCCTGCTGCGCCACCGCGCAGCTTATCGTAAGCTATATGGAGCCGCTCAGCCGAACGCTCTCGCCCCGTGATTCCCTTTGATTGCCTATGGCGCGCGCGCTGCATTCCATCATCGCTCTCATCCTGATCGTCATATACACCATCGCGATGGCCTCGCTGGCCCTTCTTCTCGCTCCTTTCGACCGGACGGGCGAGCGACAGCACTGGTGCGCGCGCGCGTGGTGCCGAATGATCGCCTTCACCGTCGGCATGCGCGTCACCGTAGCCGGCATCGATCAGCTGCCGCGTGACACGGCGGCAGTCGTGCTGGCCAACCACCAAAGCTTGCTGGATATCCCCGTTCTCTTTGCGTTTCTGCCGTTCCAGTTTCGGATTTTGGCTAAGAAAGAGCTTTTTCGAGTTCCCTTCCTCGGCTGGTTTCTCTGGCGCGCCGGTCACATTGCGGTCGATCGGGGAAACCGCAGCGCCACGCCGGCCTTGATTCAAGCGGCGCGCCGCGTTCTCGCCGCGCGCATTCCGGTGGTGATTTTTCCCGAGGGGACGCGTAACGCGCAGCCGGCGCAGGTCAAGGGCTTCAAGGCCGGCGGCTTTCGCATCGCGCGCGAGGTCGGCGCGCCAATCGTCCCGGTCACGATTTACGGAACGGCCGCCTTTCTGCCGGCGCGCTCCTTCCGCCTCTCGCCCTGTCCGGTACACCTGACCATTCACCCGCCCATGCCGTCGGACCTGCCGATTGAAGACGCCATGGCGCAGGTCGCCGCCGTGATGAATCGCCAGTTGGAAGCCTCGGCCAAACTGGTCGAGCGCCGAAGCCAGGCATCCTCCCTTGCCTTCTCAGAAGAGGAAGCGCCGCGCGCTCGCTGACTCCCTATGCCGCTTTCCGCCAAAAGCCCGCCAACCAACCTGCCGCCAAGCGGCTCGGCCGTCAGCTGGACGGTTGGCGCGGCGCTGGTCACTTGGCTCTTGAGCGTTGGCTCGATTCTGCTTGCCTCGATTGGCGCGCAGCTCGGCTGGATGACGTGGTTCTACTGGCGACAAGCCGCCATGCCAACCGCCGCGGATATGCTTGGCTCGCGCTCGCTGACGCTGGCGCTCGCGCTCTCCACCTTCATCGCGCATGTCATCACCTTGCTCTGGTGCTGGAAGCTGATGCAGCGAACCGCGCCGCTCGGCCCGCGGGCGGCGCTCGGGCTCGACTGGTGTCGAACGCCATGGTCGCGGCAAGGCGCGATACTGGGCGCTTCCCTGCTGGCCGCGCCGGCTTTTTTGGCGCTTGGCGCCGGACTGGAGCGTTACCTGCCCAACGCCAAAACCGATCTCGACCGCATCCTGGCGCTCGGGCCATCCATTCGGGTCGCGATTGCGCTGATTGCGGCGACTTCGGCCCCGCTGGTCGAGGAAATCGTGTACCGCGGCATTCTGTTTGGAGCCCTCCAGCGCCGCATCGGGGCGGTAGCCGCCGTTGCCGTGGTGTCAGTCTTGTTTTTGGCGGTGCATATCCCGCAGTATTGGGGCGGCTGGGCCGGTCTGACCATGCTGGGGCTACTCAGCGTGGCGCTGACGCTTTTGCGCGCCCTCACCGGCTCGGTCGCGCCCTCCCTGGCGCTGCACTACGCCTTCAATGGCATCCAGGCCATTGCCATCGTCTTCTTTTGGGAGTGGCTGGAAACCTCCCAGCCCATGCCCCCTGAGCTTTCGACGCCATGAGCTTTCACGGTAAAACGATTCTCGTCACGGGCGGCTCGCGCGGCATTGGTCGCGCCATCGTTCTGGAGCTTGCCGCCCGCGGCGCCAATGTCGCTTTCACTTACCGCAGCCGGGCCGACGCCGCCCAAGAGGTTGAGCGGGACGCCCGGGCGAGCGGCGGCGCGGCGCATAGCTATCAGGCCGATGCCGCCGACTTCGAGGCGGCGCAAGCCGTCGCCAAGCAAGCCCGGGAACGATTCGGAGCGATTCACGGGCTGGTCAACAACGCCGGCATCACCCGCGACAAGCTGTTGGTCATGATGAAAGAGGACGACTGGGACGCCGTTCTCGACGCCAACCTCAAAAGCGCCTTCAACCTGTCGAAGGCGGTCGCCTCGATACTCATCAAGCAAAAGCAGGGCGGCGTGATTCTCAACATCAGCTCGATCAGCGGCGTGACGGGCATGGCTGGCCAAACCAACTACGCCGCCGCCAAGGCTGGGATGATCGGGTTTACCAAGGCGCTGGCCAGGGAGGTCGCCAGCCGGGCGATTACCGTTAACGCCCTGGCGCTGGGGCTGATTGAAACTGATATGACCGCATCGCTGAGCGCCGAGCATCGCGCCAAGCTGCTTGACGACATTCCGCTCGGGCGCTTTGGGACGGCGACGGAAGTCGCTCGCATCGCGGCCTTTCTCTTATCGGATGACGCGCGCTATATCACCGGGCAGGTCATCCAAGTCGATGGCGGCCTGGCGATGTAGCTTGTCGAGGTATCCCGATGCCTGCCCCGGACCTTTCCAGCCTGGAGAAAATTCAAGCCGAGCTGCGACGGTATGAGCACCCGCTCTTTAACTTTCGCGCGGAAGACGACCCGCGCGGCGTGAGGGTGATGATTTCCTTGAAGGTGGATGACATTCTAGAGCCGTATAGCTTTATCATCCCGCACCGCGACCTCCAGGACCCGCGCTATGGCTGGCGCTTTCAAAACCTGGTCTTCAACTACCTGCACGATTACATGATCGAAACCTTCACGCTCACGCCGCACCACATCGTCTAAGCCAGGGCGGACAAGGTAGCCCCTGGCGCCCCGCTTTTTCCGAGCCGCGCCTCTCCCACTCGCGCTTTGAGCCGCCCCGTGAGCCAACCATACCCTCTGTATATTCTGGCCGGCGGTCAGAGTCGGCGCATGGGGCAGCCCAAAGCGACGTTGCCCTTTCCCGAAGCCCCTTTATTGGCCACGCTGATCGCCCGGCTCGGGCGGCGCTTTCCCAACTGGCGCGTCGTCTTCGCTCCCGCGACCCTGACGCCCGCCCTTGAAAAAATATTATCAGATTGTTGTCCAACTGAGCGGCTCATCTTTGACGACCGACCCGGCGGCGGGGCCCTCGCTGGCATCGAGCGCGCCGCCAGGCACGCCGCCCAGCGCGCCGCGCCGCGCTGGCTGGCAATCCCCTGCGATATGCCATTCCTGACGGCGGAGTTTCTCGAACGCCTCGCCGCCGCCTGCCCAGCGGCCCCAGCGATTGCCCCCTGCGCGGCCGATGGGCGCGTCACCGGCGTCTGCGCGGCCTACGGACCAGCCATCCAGCCCGCCCTTTCAGACTTCCTTGACCGCGGACAACGCCGCGTTCAAGACTTCCTCAACCTCGCGGGCGCCGCGCGACTCCCCTTCCCGGCATACGCCGACTTGCCGGGCGCCGCGCGGATCCTATTCAACCTCAATACGCCGGATGATTATCGCCAGGCGCTGCGCTGGCTCAGCGATGAAGGCGACCCAGCTTGAGCGTCCGCCCTGAGCGTCTGCCGCGCGCGCCTTCAGATTTGCCCCGCCAAGCCCGCCAACAGCGCCTCGAAGCTCGTTTCCGCCCTGAGCAGCGCGCGACAATCGGGCGTCAAAAAGCCTTCCTGAACCGCGTGGTCGAGGAAAGACAGAAGACGGTCGTAGTACCCGGCGACGTTCAATAGCCCCACCGGCTTGGCATGGTAGCCAAGCTGCCGCCACGTCCAAATTTCAAATAACTCGTCCAGCGTGCCAATCCCGCCGGGCAGCGCGACAAAGGCATCCGAAAGCTCCATCATGCGCGCCTTGCGCTCGTGCATCGTCCGCGTGACATACAGCTCCGTCACTTCCCGATGCGCGACTTCGCGCTCCAGCAGCCGCTCCGGGATTATGCCAATGACGCGCCCGCCTTCAGCCAAAGCCGCTTCCGCGACCACGCCCATCAAGCCGACCTGACCGCCGCCATACACTACCGCGATGCCCCGCCGGGCCAACGCTTGTCCGACGGCTCGCGCGACATCGCGGTGCGCCGCGCTCCGCCCGGCTTGCGACCCGCAGTACACGCACACTCGTTTCAGGCGGCTCAGAGCCATTTCGCATCCCTCACAGCGTTTTTCCGCCGCGTTTCCCGCGCGGCGGCTTATTCATTATCAGACGAAAGTTGCCCTAACCCGGTGTCATCCCAAGCCCCCGGCAAAGCCCATGGCAAGCCCCAGGGCAGCCAGCTACGGCGTCGCGGAGATCCAAACCCCGCGCAAAAAAGCGTAGCTCCCGGACAACTCCAGCTCGATGCCCTGCACCTGCTCCCGCGCCACCGCCACGTTGTTGGGGTGCCAGAGAAAAATCTGCGCCACGTCGTCCACCACCTGCCGCTGCGCCAGGCCATACAGCCGGCGCTGCTCCGCCTTGTCTGTCGTCGCCGCCGCCGCCCGCAGCCACGCGTCCACCTGCGGCGAGCGGTAGCGACCCCGGTTCGCCCCCTCGCTGTAGCCTTTTTCCTTCGTGGGAATGCGCGATGACTCGTAAAAATAACTCAGAAAATCCACGCTCTGATTCCCGCCAACGTTGATGAGGTAAAACATCTGGAAATTGCCCGCGATGGTATCCTGCAAAAACGTCTGGAACTCGAACGAGCGCAGCGAAAGCTCAATCCCGACCCGCTTGAGCTGCTCCTGCAACACCGCCGCGACTTGGCGCGGCAGCTCCGCCGAAGAGGTTTTTAGCTCCAATCGCAGGGGATGACCCGGGCCATACCCGGCTTCCGCCAACAACTGTCGCGCCGCATCGGGGTCATAGCGCGGCGGCGGCAAATCGTCGGGATAGGCCCACTGCTCCGGCGGCAGCGGCCCCGCCGCCGGGCGCGCCATGCCGCGCAACACCGTCCGAATGATGGTCTCCCGATCAACGGCCAGCGCCAGCGCCCGGCGCACGCGAACATCCGCCAGGCGCGGGTCATCGCAGTTCAGCCCCAAGTAGGCAAGGTTGGTGCCCTTGGCCTGGGTCAGCTTCAGCCCGGGCGCTTTCCCCAGCGCCTGGCTCGTGCTGTAGGCGAGGTCCGCGTTGACGGCGAGCTGCACCGTCCCTTTGCGCAGCTCCAGCTCCCGCGTGGTCGCGTCGGGGATGAAGCGAATCCGCAGTTGCCGCAGCTTTGGCCCGCCTTTGAAGTAGTCCGGGTTAGCTTCCAGCAGAATGTCGCTGTTTTCCCGGTAGGCGATAACCCGAAAGGGACCTGTCCCGATCGGCTTCTGCGCCGCCGCTTCGGAGGTCGTTCCCTTCGGCACGATGCCGACCGCCACCAAGCTGCCCAGCAGCGGCAGATTCGGAGCGCGACACCGAAAGATGACCGTTCGCTCGTCCGGCGTCTCGATCCGCTCGACGAGCGCGAAGTCGCCCTTCTTGGGCGAGCTGAAATCCGGCGCGCACATCGTCTCGAAGGTGTATTTCACATCCTCCGCCGTCAGCGGGCGGCCATCATGAAACCGCGCGTCGGAACGCAGCCGAAAGGTAAACGCCCGCGCATCCGGCGAAACCGCGAAGTCGGCGGCAAGCTCGGGCACGATGTCGAGCCGGTCGTTCTTGTTTACCAGCGTATCGAAGATGATCTGCTGCAGCCGCGCTGAAATGGCGTCATTCCCCACCCGCGGATCAAGCGTCTTCGGGGGCTTTTCAACCGCCATCACCAGCGTGTCGGCGGCGATCACGACCGGCGCCCGCCGACACCCGCCTGGCAGCCAGGCGGACAAGACGACCGCGAGGACAAGCCAAGCGCGCCGGTCGCGCGCCAGCCGCCCAAGCGCCCGCGCCGCAAGCCAGGGCGGGTCTTCAAACCAAGGCATACCGATAGTAGTTGACGTAGTTGTAAAAGTCTTCCCGAAGCCCCTGCCCAAAGCTTCCCGTCATGGCGGCCAACCGCTTCTGCAAGGCGAAGGATGAAAACTCAATGAAGTTGAGCAGCCACGCCGAGGCATAGACCGTCCCCAGCTTGCGCGGCACGGCTTCCCAGATGTTCGGATGAAGCTTTTGCATCTGGAGCATGAGCTTCACAAAGTCGCTCCATTCCATGCAGTCTTGGAAAAGACCGGTCCGCGCCGATGGCGGCAAGCGATGCAGCGCCTCCAGGACGATGTTCAGCAGCTCGTTGACGGCTTTGGCATCCTCGCCCTCGTCCGCCACCATGTAGCGCGTAAACGCCGCCATGATCGCCACGCCCGGCTCGTAGGCGTTAATGAGTCGTAGCGACGCCTCATCCAAGTGATTGCCCTTGAGCGCCAGGTCAATGAGATGCGTTATCCGACGCAAGTTCCGAACTAGCGAGCCAAACCCGCAGAAGGTCAGGGGCGAATTCAGCGACGCCGCATCGCCCAACAACAAGACTCGGTGCGTCGCCGTCCGCTTTTGCGGCCCCAGGCCCACGTGGTGCAGCCCCGGAATGTAGCCAAACACCGGCCGCTGAAACGCAAAGCCCGCGCCGGGGCGCTTATAGCTCGGCAGCGTCTCGAAATACGTCTCAAACAGCGCCAGCAGCGAAAGCCGCTCGATGGCCGCCACTGGCGCGTAGTGAAACAGATAGGTCGTAAACTCATTGTCGCGCCCGGCAAAGCCTTCCCACAGCAACTGCCGCCCATCCTGGGCATGCTCGGTCGTCACCAGGATTTCCCCCACCCGCGCATCCACTTCGTCCGCCGCCGAGCCGGCGGCGAAGCCTGTGGCAATCGTGCCGACCGTCGGGCAGAGGTAGCTCACCGTCTCGCGCGGATTGAGCTGACGCGCAATGGGCGACAGCGTCCCCATCGTGTCAATGAACAGCCGCCCCCGAAAGCGCAGGCGCTCGCGCCCAGCGCGCGTCACCTCCACGGTGACGCCGCTTTCCTCCGCCTGCACCCGGCGGAGTGTCGCTTGGTCAAGGCACTGACTGCGCCCGTCCCGCAGGAGCTTGTGGCGACACTGGGCCAGGAGCTGATCCGACGACACCGCCAGGGCGAGCACATCGTCGAGCCACAGCCGGCCGGCGTCAATCACGCAGCGCTCCGCGTGAAACTGGACAAAGCCCCGGTCATACTCCGCCACGATGCAGGCTTCCACCTCGGCTTCGGTAAATAGCCCGGCCTCCGCCAAGCGCTGGATTTCGCCCCGCGAGATATTCCAGTCGCGATGCGTCTTCCCCACCTGATGACGGTCAAAGACAAGCGCCCGCCAGCCGTAGCGCGTCGCCAGCGTCGCGCCGATAATCAAGCCGAAACAGCCGCCCGCGATGATGATGTCAAAGGCGTCGGCAATTGCCGGTCGCGTTTCCGACGGCGGACCATAGGCGATGAGCGGCTCCGGCGCCGCCAACAGCCGCTGGCGATTGACATCCAGCTCGATGAGCCGCTCAAGCCACATGTCGCCATCCGGCATCGCGGCGAAAGCGGCGCGCGTTCGAGGATAGGCGTCGCCAACAGCGAGCGACGCCAAGCGCGGAAGAGGGGAGGACTGGCTCATGGATGACACGCGACACAGCAGCGAGAAAGGTCGTGACTGCCAGCACTTTATCGCGCGGCGCGGCAAAACGAAACACCCCTGAGCGCCGGACGGCCTCAAAAAGCCATTGACGGCGCGGGCCGCGCCGGGCTTATGCTTGCGCCAGCCAGCGATTGCATTTCTCCCGTCCCGGAGCTTGTGGCCTTATGACCAGCAGCGCATCCGCGACAGAGCTCGCCCCCAGCCTGACCAGCCCGCCAGCGGCGCCCCCCCCTCTGCGCTGGCTGCATAACGCGCCCGCCGACCTCCTCATCGGCTGCGGCTTGTGGTCGCCGCCGCTCTTGCTTCTGGCTTACTTCATCGAGCCGCGCTTCGCCAGGCAGTTCGCCGTCGCCTTCTACGCCATCGCGCTCGTCTGTAACTATCCGCACTACGCGGCGACCTGGCATCGCGCCTGCGCCCGGCCGGCCGATCGGGCGCGCTATGGGCGCGTTCTCGCGTGGTCGTCGCTGCTGACCCTGGCCGCGTTGCTCCTGGTTCACGCCCACCCGCCGCTCCTGGCCTGGGCGTTCACGCTCTATGTGTTCTGGAGCCCCTGGCACTACACGGGCCAAAACTATGGGATCGCGCTGACGCTCGCCCGCCGCAACGGCGTGACGGCGCTCGATCCAGCCACGACGCGCTGGCTTTGGCGCGCCTTCGCCCTCCCCTACGTCATGCTGCTCCTGGCCTTCAACAGCGGCGCGGCAGCCGATCCCCTCCTGCGCTCCGCCGAGCTGCCGCCCGCGGCCGCCAACCTGTTGATCAGCGCCTGCGGATTATCCTTTCTCGCGATCAGTTTCATTATCGGACGAAAGCTAATTACCCGCCATGGCTGGCGCGCCGCCGGGCCCGCCCTCGCCCTCCTGGCGACGCAGGCGCTGTGGTTCCTCCCCGCCGCCGCCATCGCGCTCGCCGGCGAGACGGCGTTTCAAGCGCGCTACAGCTCTGGCATGCTGGCCGTCCTGCATTCGGCGCAGTACCTGTGGGTGACCTCCTACTACGCCCGCCGCGAAAGCGGCGCGCAGTGGCGACCCTGGCGCTACGGGCTCTATCTTTTCGCCGTCGGCATCGCCTTGTTCCTTCCGGGCCCCTGGGCGGCGAGCCTCGTCTTTGGCGTGGACTTCACCACCAGCTTCTTGGCTTTCACCGCGCTGGTCAACATCCACCACTTCATTCTGGATGGCGCCGTGTGGAAGCTCCGCGAGCCGCGCGTGGCGGCCGTCCTCGTGCAGGACGGCGCGGCAAGCGGCCCGGCCACCGCCGCCGCCCGACAGCCGCTCTGGCAAAAGCTGGGGCTGGCGGCCGCGGTCGCGGGGCTGACTCTGCTGGCCGGAGTCGATCTGGTCAAATTCGTCCTGGGCGGGCGCGTCACGGACGCCTCCGCGCTGCTTCAAGCCCTGAGGCTCAATCCGAACGACGCCCTCAGCGCCGCCCGTCTGGCCCGCGCGGCGCTGGCCGAAGGCGACCGCCTGCGCGCCCGCGAGGCCCTGGAGCGCGCCGTCGCCATCAACCCGTACGACGCGGAAAGTCAGGCGATGCTCGGACAAATGCTCCTCGAGCAGGGCGAATACGACACGGCCTATCGCCACTACCAAACCTTTCACGAACGCCTGCCGAACAACGTCGCCGCGCTCGTCAACCTTGGCGCGCTCGCCGCCCGGCAGGGGGCGGAAAGCGACGCGGTAGCGGCCTGGGAGCGCGCCACGCGCCTCGACCCTGACGGGCAGCCAATCGCCTGGGCGAATCTGGGCGACGCCTACATGCGCGCCGGCCGCGCCCAGGCCGCGGCGGAAGCCTATGAGCGGGCGCTCCGCGCGCCCCGCGACGAGCGGCAACGAATTGAGTGGACGCTCAAGCTGGGCGACGCCTGCCTCGGCGCGCAGCGCCTCGGTCAGGCTGAAGCCTGCTACGCGCGCGCGCTTGACGCCGCCCAGACGGCGGGCGACGCGGCGTTGGCCAGCAGCGCCGCGACGCGCCAGGCCGGACTACATGCGGCGCGCCAGGAGCTTCCCCAAGCCCTGGCGCGACATCAGGCCGCTTTACAGCTCGCCGAAGAGAGCCAGGATGCCTATGCGCAGGGCGCCGCCTGGTATGAGTATGCGCTGCTGCTGGCCAAACAAGGCGCGCCAGCGGAGTTCGTTTACGCGGCTTGCCTTCAAGCGGAAGCCCATTTTAGGGAAACGCCGGGCGGCGCGGGAGCCCGCTCGACGGTCGCCGCCCGGCGCGCCGCCGTCGAGCGCAAGCTTGGCCCCGGCGCCGCTGACCTCCGCGCCCGCTTGACCGACCTCAGCGCCGCCGCCCGCCGGTGGCAGCCGTAGCGAAGCCAGGCCTATTCATCCTCCGCGAAAGGCGCGCCGCCGCTCCGCCGCTCCTCTTCTTCCTCCTGGCGCGCCTTGGCCAAGGCCGACGCAATGATGCCCGAGGGAAGCGCCACAATCCCCAAGCCGACCACCAACACCACAAAGGTAAAGAAGCGCCCGCCGGCGGTCACCGGATAGCTGTCGCCATAGCCGACGGTGGTCAGCGTCGCCACCGCCCACCACAGCCCGTCAAACATGGAGGTAAACACCTCCGGCTGCGCCTCATGCTCGAAGTAGTAAATCCCCACCGCCGCCAGGTAAATCAGGATCAGCGCCGTCACCGCAAATAACAGCAGCTCTTCCTTGGAAATGATGATGGCGCGGTGAAAGCGGCGCATCGCGCGACTGTAGCGGGTTAGCTTGAGGATGCGCAGCAGGCGGAGCAAGCGCAGCGCGCGCAAATCCACCGCCAGCCCGACATAGAACGGCAGAATCGCCAGCAAATCCACCACGCCGTAAAAACTGAAGACATACTTGGTCATCGGGCGCGCGCCCAGAAAGCGCGCCAGATACTCCAGTGTGAAGACGCCCACCGAAAACAATTCAAACGACTCAATCCAAAAGCGCTGCTCAGGCGTCAGGCTCGGCAGCGTGTCCAGCGCGAAGTCGGCCAGCGAGAGAAAAATGACAGCCTGGATGAAAAGCTCGCCTTTGCCAAAGGTAATCTGTCCGTCAGCATCGCGGCTTATCAGAGGCATCGCCGGTTCGAAACGCGCGTCAGGGCCTCCCCTGCGCGTCGGTCAACTTTCTCGCGCGGCCTTCACGCGCACAGGAAATACTCGCCCGCCTTGGCCAGCGTGAGCAGGAGCAGCCCCGCTTGTATGCCGGCGACAATGTCATCGGCCATGATCCCTAGCCCGCCGCGCAGCGCCTCGCACTGACGAGCCGGATACGCCTTCAGGATGTCAAACGCCCGAAACGCGAGAAAGCCCGCGATGACCCACGCCTCAAAGGCCCCGCTCAGGCCGGCTAGCTTTGGCGCCAGCGGCAAAAAAAGGTACGTGATCAACTGCCCGGCAAACTCGTCCGCGACGACCTCGCGCGGGTCCTTGGCCCCCAGGAACCGAGCCGCCCGGTCGGCCGCCCAGATGCCGGCGTAGCTCGCCAGCGCCGCGACCAGCAGCAATGCCCAGGCGCTGTCCGGCGCAAAGGGCTGAAACCATCCCAGCTTGCCGCCCGCGTAATAGAGCGCCGCCACGACGGCCGAGCCGACCGTCCCCGGCGCGACCGGCGCGTAGCCCGAAAAAAAGCCGGTCGCCCAGATCAACGCCAAGTAGTCGCCAAGCGTGCGTGGCGGAAGGCGGGGACGGTCGCGAGCCGCGGCTTTGGTCAATCGCATGTCGCCCCTCCGCCCAGCCCGCCGCGCCGAGGCTTTTCCAGGCGCCCTATTCGCTGAGCGAGCGCTAGCTCGCCAGACGCCAGCGCCTCGGCCAACTGGCGAAAGGCGACGGACTGGCTGGGCTTTTCCCCGCTCCCCAGGTCAGGATGCGCCCACGCGTCGAGGGTCAGAAACTTGGGAAGATCCGGCGGGAGGCGCGCCCGCAGCTCATCTTCCGTCGCCAACAGCGCGTCGCGCCAGCCTTCCGTCAGCCAGCGCAGCAAATCGTCGGCGCGCCATCGCCGGCCATAGGCGACTGGCTGACCGGCCGCGTCGCGGAGCGGCGACTGATCGGGCAGCGGAATGAGGCGGCCACGCGCGCGAATCGCGCGCGCCGCGCGCCGCGCGCGCCCGCGGTCGTCAAAGGTTGGACCTTCATCGCCGTCCGCCGTCGGGCGCAGGTAATCGTCCGGGGTCGCGCCCGGCGGGCGCCCCAGGCAATTCCCGAAAACGTGCAGGCAGTTGTCAATCGCGGCGTGCCCGACTTCCCAGTCACAACAGCCGAGCGTCTCGATGATGACCGCCCAGCGGACAGCGTCGCGGTAGGCATGCAGCCGCTTCGCCGCCAGCCGAAAGCCCGGCGCGTCCAGCATGGGAAAAGCGAGTCGGTCGGCGCAATCGTCGAATTGCGCCAAAATCTCGGCGGCCGTCATCCCTCTTTCAGAGAGGAGGGCTTGGGTATCGCCGCCGCCCGGGGGAGCGCCTTTTCCGTCTTGCCGTTGGTCTCCGACGCCGCCAGCGACCCTAGGTAAGCGGGCAGCTCGACGCCAGCCTGCCGAGCGATTTCCTGGAGCGGCGGGAGCGAGGAAATGAAGTTGCGGATGAAGTTGGAAGTCGAAGACCCATCGCCGTTGCCGCCGGAATCCCACACGGTGATCTTGTCAATCTTGAGGTTGGCAATCGCCTCGACTTGCTTCTCGACAATCGCTTCCAGCTTTTCCAGCAAGATGAGCTTGGCGGCCGTGTCAGGGTCGTTGCCGCAGGCGCGGATGATGTTGTGATAGCCCTCGGCTTTGGCCAGCAGGAGTTGCCGCGCGCCATCGGCGTCAGCTTTGTACTTCAGCAGCAGGGCGTCGGCCTCGCCCTGCGCCACGCGCCGGATGCGCTCGGCTTCGGCGTCGGCATCCACTTGCCGCTTGAGCCTCTCGACTTCCTGCCGAACCAGCTCTTCCTTTTCGAGCAACGCCGTTTCGCGCTGCCGCTGCGCGATGAGGATTTCGCGCTCGGCGTTGGCTTTGGCGACCTCGGCGCGCTGTTGCGCGACCGCCTGGCGCTCGGCCAGCATCGCGTTTGACTCGATCACGGCCGCCCGCGAGTTGTTTTCCTTGGCCGCCGTCTCGGCTTCTAGCTCGGCCACGGAAATGCGCTGCTGCGCTTCGGCCCGCTTCAGACCAACTTCAGCCTCGGCGCGCTCAGCGGCGATGTCAATGGTTTTCTTGCGCGAGGTTTGCGCTTCGGAAATCGCCGCCTCGGCTTCAAGCTGGGCCGTGGCGATGCGCACGGTGCGCTCGGCTTCCTTCTGCCCCTTTTCGGTTTCAGTCGTTTCGAGCGCGACTTGCACCGTGCGCTCGCGCACGGCCTTGGCTTCGCCGACCGCCCCAAATCGCTCCTGCTCGGCTACCTCGACGCGCGCCTTGTTGATGGCCTCGGCAGCCGACTTCTTGCCGATCGCCTCAATATAGCCCGAAGCGTCGGTAATGTCCTTGATGTTGACGTTGA
>CALCKX010000049.1 GCA_937966115.1 uncultured Chloracidobacterium sp.
GCCCGCGCCGGCGCCCAGCGCGCGCTGTCAGCTATTGACCGTCATCGAAAAAGGTCTTGAGCTTGCGACTCCGCGACGGGTGGCGAAGCTTGCGCAGGGCCTTGGCCTCAATCTGGCGAATTCGCTCGCGGGTGACGGAGAAGTGCCGTCCGACTTCTTCCAGCGTTCGCTCCTGTCCGTCGCCATCCAGACCAAAGCGCATCTTGAGAATTTGCTCTTCGCGCTGCGTGAGCGTGCCAAGCACCTCCAGCGTCGCCTCGCGCAGGCCCTTGCCGACAATCATCTCGGCCGGGTTGAGGCTATTCCGGTCCTCGATGAAGCTGCCCAGGTTGGATTCGCCGTCGTCGCCGATTGGCGTTTCCAGGCTGACCGGCTCCTGAGCGATTTTCAGCGCCTGCCGAACCTTGACCACCGGCAAGTCGGTGCGCTGAGCGAGTTCCTCGTGCGTCGGCTCGCGTCCAAGCTCCTGGACCATCAGGCGCGCCGTGCGAACGATCTTGTTGATGGTTTCAACCATATGAACCGGCACGCGGATGGTTCGCCCCTGGTCAGCGATCGCGCGAGTGACGGCCTGGCGAATCCACCACGTCGCGTAGGTGGAAAACTTGTAGCCGCGCCGGTAATCAAACTTCTCGACGGCGCGCATCAAGCCGATGTTGCCCTCCTGGATGAGGTCGGAAAACTGCAACCCGCGCGAGCGGTTGATGTAGTTTTTGGCAATCGAGACCACCAGCCGCAGGTTGGCTTCGATCATCTCGCGCCGCGCTTTTTCAGCTTCCTGCGCCGCGGCGAAAATCTTCCACAGCGAGTCCTTGATCCGGCTCGCCGGCTCCAGATAGCGCTTCTCGATGTCGGCAATCGTCTTCTGCGCCTGCTCGATCTGCGCCTGCACCTCGGCTTCGTCCACCCGCGCTCGCCGCCGCTTGCTGGTCAGCGACTCCTGAGACTTCTTGATCTTGTGCTCGGCGTCCTGAATCTGGCGCACGACGGACCGGATGCGGTCATTGAACTTCTGTCGTATCTGGTCGGAGAAGAGAGTGCCGCGGATGAGCCGCGACAGCTCAATGCGCTTGCGCAGGTAGGCGCGCTGGCGCTGGCGCGCCTTGCGCGGGCTGCGCTTGCGCTCTTTCTCGATTTTGGCCGCTTCCTCGCGAATGTGGGCCAGCGCCCGGGCGATCGCCCGAAACCGCTCGATGGTTTCCACGAGATACCGCTCTTCGTTTTCCAGCGTGATGTCCTCCGCGTCCGAATCGGAGGTGTCAATGACCTGACGGATGCCGATTTTGCGCTCGCGGAGCTGCTCCGCGAAGACTTCCAGGCATTCGGCCACAATCAGCGACCGCGAGTGAGCCTTGAAAAGGCGTAGCCGCCCGCGCTCGATGCGCTTGGCGATGTTGACCTCGTCCTCGCGGGTCAGCAGGGCCACGTTGCTCATCTCGCGCAAGTAAAGCGTCATGGCGTCGAGCGAGCGGTCGCTTTCAGAGGCTGAGAGATCGGGCTGAGGCGTGGCGCTGCCGTTTTCCGCGTCCTCGGCTGGCTCTTCCCCGTCTTCGGCTTCCTCGGTCTCGCTGTCCAGGATAAAATCGTCCTCTTCCGAAGCGGTCGAGTCTATCTCGGCGAGAAACTTTTCGAGGTCAAGGGCTGGCAGCGCGTCTCCCGCGGTGGGATCCGTGTCGCTATCCATAAGGTTTTCTTTAAGGTCGAGTCGCATGGCTTTAGTGGCTGGGACAAAAATCGCTTGCTCTTATTGCCAGGGCGGGTAAATTGGGGTCAATCACCGTCAGGATACGTTGCGTTCGCCGTCTGAGCAACCTAAGTTCTTGGGCGAGCTTCTCAGGCGCGAATGGCTCTCAGCAGGATACTGATCCCGCGCCTCTGGCTCTGTGCGTTCCGTGACGAAGAGCTCCGCTGCGGAAGGCGCCCGTCACTCATGACGTCGTTGGCTGCCGCGAGGTTTCCTCGCGGCCCGGGTCTCCCCCGGCTTCTCCCTGGTCTTCATCATTTTGGCGCTGAATTTTGGCGCTGACCGCCATGCCTGGGCTTCCGCCGCTCATCATCGCCACTCGCAACGCCGGCAAGCTCCGCGAGTTCCGCGACCTGCTGGCGGCGGCGAGCGAGGTCAGCGGCCTCGACGCCTTTCCCGCCCTGCCGCCCATCGCTGAAACCGGAACGACCTTTGAGGCCAACGCGCTCCTGAAGGCGCGCGCCGTCCGCGCCGTGACCGGCGGCTGGGTCGTCGCGGATGACTCCGGCCTGTGCGTGGACGCCCTGGATGGCGCGCCCGGCGTGCATTCGGCCCGCTATGCGGGCGCGGGGGCGTCCGACGCCGACAACATCGCCAAGTTGCTCGCCGCGCTGCGCGATGTGCCGCCCGCCCGGCGAACGGCGCGCTTCGTCTGCGCGCTGGCGCTGGTCGCCGATGCCGAAGCCGTCTGCTTCACCGGCGTCTGCCGGGGCGCGCTGGCGCAAGCCCCGCGCGGCCGCGCAGGGTTTGGCTACGATCCGCTGTTCATGCCTGAGGGCGAAACCCGCGTCTTCGCCGAGATGACCGCGTCCGAAAAGGCCCGTCATAGCCACCGCGCCCGAGCGGCCGAGGCGTTGGTCAGCTACTTGCGCGGGGAGGGGCGGTTGCGGGCGGACGCGCGCCGGCGATTGTCGTCCTGACCTTCCCCGCCCGCGCTTCGCCGACAGGCCTTGAGCCTGGCGAGCGTTCCGGGCATGGTTTGGTCGCACTGCGCCGACGCCCCGCCCGCGCGTCGCGTCCGGCACCGAGGAGCGCGCCTATGTCATCTATCCTGTCTGAAATTTTTGACGCCGCGAAGACCGTCCGCGCCATCGCCCAGGGCATGGCGGTGACGCTGGGCTACATTCCCAAGCGAAAGCTGACCCGCCAGTACCCGGACGTGCCCGTCGAGCTGTATCCGCGCTTTCGCGGCGAGCACTACTTGGCGCGGGACGAAAACGGCAAGGAGCGCTGCGTCGCCTGCTTTCTCTGCTCGGCCGCCTGCCCGGCGGATGCCATCTACATTGAAGCCGACGAAGACCTGCGCCCCTATGAAGAGCGTCCGGGGATGGAGAATCGCTACGCTCGCGTTTATAACATCGACTATGGGCGATGCATTCTGTGCGGCTACTGCGTGGAGGCGTGCCCGAAAGACGCCATCAAGCACGGCCACAACTTCGAGATGGCCGTCACGCGCTTCGCCGACCTAGTCAAGGATAAGCAGTACTTGCTATCCAACCTGGAGCGCGAGAAGACGCGCAACCTGACGCTCCGGAGCGATGCTTGACCTTGCGCGCGGCTTGGCGGCGCCCGAGACTGCCTGGCGCGGTCACGGCGTCGCCGGCGGCTTACGCGCCAGCGGCGCTGGCCGCGGCGTCCTTGGCTTCCTCTTCCTTTTGCGACTGGTAATGCGCCATCAGGGCCTTGCCTTCGCGACTGCGCGGATCGATTGTCCGCAAGTGCTTGTTGCCCACCATTTCCCAGATGGCCGTGACGACGCCGTTTTTCTCAACGGCGCTGTAAGATTTTTGCTCCTGGCTGATTTCCGAATGAGCTGCTTCCGACATAAGGTAAAACGCAGTCCAACCCTTTTCGTGTAAGATGTCGCGGCTTGCTTTTTCCAAAGCGCGTAGCGGTATCTTCCCATGCGAGTCGAAGACATGTCCAGAACGCCCCGAGCTTTTCTTCCGAAATCGTTCGCGCGTCGCTCGTGCCGCGCGGTTGGCTAGCTTGGCGGGCAGGAGGCGTATCGCCATGGCTTTTCGCTGTCCAATCTGCGGCGTTGAAACCGCCTGGGTCGGTAATCCGACCCGCCCGTTCTGCTCCGAGGCGTGCCAGATGCGCGACCTGGGCAACTGGCTAACGGAGCGATACAGCGTCCCGGTCTCCGAGCCGGACGCCGTGCCCGACCCGGCCGATGCCCCGCGGGAGACCGATGCCTCTTGAGAGACCGATGCCTCTGTGAGAAGAGGGAGCCCCCATGCCGCGCATTTTTCTCTGGGTGGACACCAAGCGGTACGAGATTGGCTCGCCGGCGTTTTTCCATTGTTTCTTCTCGACGGTTGCCTACCGGCTGGAAAACGACGCCTGGGGCAGCGTGTATCCGCGCATCATGCTGGATTTCTACAAGGGGCGGCTGCCTTATGCCGACGCGCCGCAAGCGTTGCGCGAGCTCGAGGCCATTCGGCGCGGCTTCGAGCGGATGCCGCCCGGCGACGTGATTTGGGATTACGACGACCTCGACCGCCAGCCGCCCTGGGCCGAGGGCGCGCTTGACGACGTGACCTGCGCCGCGGAGTGTTTCTTCACCTCCGGCGAGGAGCACTTGTTCGCCGTTCTGCAACGGGCCTTTGAGCGCAGCATAGAAGTTCGCCATGACGCGCGCATCCGCCGTATGGCATAACCCGCCTTTTGAGGCGATTCCAACTTGGCCAAGGACACCAAACCTATGCTTTCATCTCGCGTCATGCCGGGCGACCTGAGCGCCCTGAAAGCCGAAGGTCGGCGCATCGTCGCCCTGACCGCCTATGACCGCCCGACGGCGGAAGTCTGCGAAGCCGCCGGCGTGGACGTCCTGCTGGTCGGCGACTCGCTAGGCAATGTGCTGCTTGGTTATGAAACGACCCTTCCGGTCACGATGGAGGAGATGCTCCATCACGTCAAAGCCGTCGCCCGCTGCGCGCGGCGGGCGCTCGTGGTCGCCGATCTGCCCTTTCTGTCCTATCAGGCCGACCCGGCGGAGGCGCTGCGCAACGCCGGGCGCTTTCTCAAGGAAGGCGGCGCGCAGGCGGTCAAGCTTGAAGGCGGCGACCGCAGCGCGGAGACCGTCGAGCGAATGGTGACGGCCGGCATCCCGGTGATGGGCCACCTTGGCTACACGCCGCAGTCGGCGCACATTTTCGGGAAAAGCGTCGTGCAGGGGCGCGATCTCGACGCCGCCCTGGCGCTCCTTAACGAGGCGCTGGCGCTGGAGGAGGCGGGCTGCTTCGCCATTGTGCTGGAATGCGTGCCGCGCGAGGTCGCCCAGGCGGTGTCGGAGCGCCTCGCCATCCCGACGATTGGCATTGGCGCGGGCGCAGGCTGCGATGGGCAAATCCTGGTCTTCCACGACGCCGTCGGCTGGGGCCCGGGCGCGACGCTCAAGTTTGTCAAGCCCTATGCGAACGCTGGCGAGATGTTGCGGCAAGCCGTGAGCGACTATGCCCGCGAAGTGCGCGAAGGCGTCTTCCCGTCCGCCGAGCACGCGTTCGCGATGCCGGCCGAGGCGCGCGTGCTCTTTGAGCAAGAGCTGTCCGAGCTGGACGCCGGCTGCGTCGAGTAGCCCGCGCGGCGGCCACAATCTCTGGAGAGAGCGGAGCAACCTATGACCGCCATCAAGTTCGGCACCGACGGCTGGCGCGGGCGCATTGCCCGCGAGTTCACCTTCGCCAATCTCGACCGTGTCGCGCAGGCGACTGCCGAGCAGTTTCTCGCCACGGACGACGCCACGCAGCCGCTGGTCTATATCGGCTACGACCGCCGCTTTTTAGGCGAGGACTTTGCCGCCCGGGTCGCGGAAATCATGGTCGGCAACGGCCTTCAAGCGCGCATTTACGACCAGTTCGCGCCCACGCCGATGGTGTCTTACGACTGCTATGTCGAACAGGCGCGGGGCGGCATCGTCATCACGGCCAGTCACAATCCGCCGCAGTTTTCAGGCTTCAAGATCAAGCTGCCGTTCGGCGGCTCGGCCCCGCCGGAATACACGACCCAGGTCGAGGCGCGGCTCGACGCGCGCGCGCCGCGCGCCCAGCCGCTTCGGGAGGCGCTCGCCGCCGGGCAGGCGGCCTACATTCCGCCGTCGGAGAAATACCTGGCGCGCCTGGGCGAGTTGCTCGACCTCGACCGTCTGCGCGCCTTCGACGGCGAGGTGCTGGTGGATTCGATGTATGGCGCGGGCGGGCGCTACATCGAGCGGCTCCTGCAGGGCGGCAAGCTGCGCGTGACGACGCTGCGCGCCGAGCGCGATCCCTACTTTGGCGGCATTCACCCCGAGCCGATGATGCCGCAGCTTCAGCCGCTGTGCGACGAGGTGGCGCGCCGCCAGGCGTTGCTTGGCCTCGCCACCGATGGCGACGCCGATCGCATCGGCGCGGTGGATGACCGGGGCGGCTATCTAAACACGCACCGGATGCTGGCGATTTTGGCGCTGTACCTCATTCGCAAGCGCGGGCTGACGGGCGGCATCGCCCGGACGGTTTCCCAAAGCGTCGTCGTCAAGCGCATCGCCGAGCGGCATGGGCTGCCGACCTATGAAACGCCGGTCGGCTTCAAGCACATCGCGGCGCTGATGCGGACGCGGGACATTCTGTGCGGCGGCGAGGAGTCGAATGGCTTGGGCTGCAAGCTGCACATCCCCGAGCGGGACGGCATTTTCAGCGGGCTGCTCTTTCTGGAAGCCGTGCAGGCGTTTGGCAAGAAGCCATCCGAGCTGGTGGCCGACATCGCCGCCGAGTTTGGCGATTTCGCGTATGACCGGCGCGATTTGGCGCTGGATCACATCGAGCAGGGCCTGGCGCTCATCGAGCGCCTGACGGCCAATCCGCCGCCGACTGTCGCCGGCTATCCGGTGCGCGAAGTCGGGACGCTCGACGGGGTCAAGCTCATCCTCGAAGACGAAAGCTGGCTGCTGTTTCGCGCGTCGGGCACGGAGCCGCTCACGCGCGTTTACAGCGAGGCGACCTCGCCCGAAAAGATGACCGCATTGCTTGATTTCGGGGAACAGCTCGCTCGTCAGTCGCTGTGAAAGCCGCGCCGGCTCTCGGCCGCCGGGCGCTTTTCCCGAGAAGAAGCCATGGACGCGGTTTGGCTTGAATGGGCGGCGCTGATCCTCACGGGAGTCTTGGGGCTGCTCGTCTCTGGTCACGCGCTGCTTTACAAGCGCGAAGCGCGCTCGGCGCTGCTGTGGCTGCTGGTCGCGTGGTTCTTGCCGGTCGCGGGCGCGCTCCTCTACCTGCTGATCGGGATCAATCGTCTTCAGCGGCGCGCCCAGCGCCTGCGCGCCGCGCCGCTGCCGACCGTGACCCGTGCCGCCGCCGATGACCAAACCGCCGCGCTTGCCAACGACGACCTCGGCGGACTGGCGCGGCTTGTGAGGCAGGCGACCGGACAGCCGCTTCTGGCCGGAAACCGCGTCGAGCCTCTGGTCAACGGCGAGCAGGCCTATCCGGCCATGCTGGAAGCCATGGCGCAGGCGGAGCGGAGCATTGCGCTGGCGACCTACATCTTCGACCGCGAGGGCATCGGAGATTTGTTCGTCGAGGCGCTGCTGGCGGCGCGCCAGCGCGGCGTGGCGACGCGCATCCTGATTGACGATGTCTATGTCCGGCTGGTGCGCGGATCGGCGTTCAAGTTTCTCAAGGGGGCGGGGCTGCGCGTGGCGTCGTTCAATCCGCCGGTGATTCCGGCGCGCCTGCACGCGGCGAACCTGCGCAACCATCGCAAGCTGCTCATCATTGACGGTCGCCTCGGCTTTACCGGCGGCATGAACATCCATCGACCCTACTGGCGTCCCGAGCAGCCGGCGCAGGCCTTCCGCGAGCTGCACTTTCGCGTCGAGGGGCCGGTCGTCCGCCACATGGCGGAAACCTTCGCCGCTGACTGGCACTTCACCGCCAATGAGCGACTGGGGGCCGATTTCTGGGGGGCGACTCCCCTCGAGCCGGTCGGTCGGGCGCTGGCGCGGGGCATCGAGGCCGGGCCCGACGAAACGCTGGAACGGTTGCGGTGGGCGTTTTTGGGCGCGCTGAGCGTGGCGCGGCGGCGAGTCTGCATCTGGACCCCCTACTTTGTCCCCGACCAGTCATTGCTGGCGGCGCTGAGCGCAGCCGCGCTGCGCGGCGTCGAGGTGGACATTCTCACGCCGGTGGAAAACAACCATCCGCTCGTGCAGTGGGCCGGGCGGGCGCACTACTGGCAGGTGCTCGAACACGGCGCGCGCATCTGGGAGCGCCCCGGCCCCTTCGACCACAGCAAGCTCATGGTCGTGGATGGGCGCTGGGCCTGCATTGGCTCGGCGAACTGGGATGCGCGCAGCTTGCGGCTCAACTTCGAGTTCAACCTGGAAGTCTATGACGACGGGCTGGCGCAGCGCCTGGAGGCGCTTTTCCAGAACGCTCGCCGCGAAGCCTGGCCGGTGACCGCCGCGCAGCTTCGGGCGCGGCCGTTGCCGGCCCGCCTGCGGGATGGCGCGGCGCGGCTGCTTTCGCCAATGCTGTAGCCTGCTGGCGCCAGCCCGCCGGGCGCGCCTTGCGGCGCGCGCCACTCTTGGCGACCTGAAAGCCGCCCGCCCGGCGCCCGAGGCCAGCTAGACGCCAGTCAGCGCGAATGGCCCAAGGTGCGGCCCTGGCTGATTGAGGCAGGTTTCGAGCGCCAGCTTGAGCATTGGGCGGGTTTCCTCCGGCGCGAGCACGGCGTCGCAAAAGCCGCGCGCAGCGGCGAATCGGGCGTCGAGCTGCGTCTCATACGTCGCCCGCACCCGATCCATTTCGGCCTGGAGCGCGGCGTCGGGCGACTCGCCGGCCGCCTTGAGCTTTTCTAGTTGCGCCGAAAACAGCGCCATCACGGCTGATTCGCCTTCCATAACGCCCATGCGTCCGGTTGGCAGCGAGAAAATGAAGTTCGGGTCGAAGCCCTGCCCGGCCATGGCGTAGTAGCCTGCGCCCGACGCATGGTTGACCGTCAGCACAAGCTTCGGCACGGTCGCGCTCGCCATCGCTTCGACAAAGCGCGCGCCGGCGCGGATGATGCCCGATTGCTCGGCCTCGACGCCGACCATGAAGCCTGACACGTCTTGCACGAAAAGCAACGGCAGCCGGTGGCGGTTGCAGGTTTCAATAAAGTAGGCGACCTTCTCGGCGCTTTCCCGATAGATGATGCCGCCGAAGCGCGGCGGCTTGTCGCCAGTCGCTTTGATCAGCCCGCGCCGGTTGGCGATCAGCCCGACCGGCAGCCCTTCCACGCGCGCGTGGGCACAGAGCATCTCGCGGGCGTAGTCGGACTGGAACTCGTCAAGCGAGTCAGCGTCGAGCAGGGTTTCAAGAAAGGCTTCGGCGTCGTAGGGCAGCCGGTGATCGGCGGGCAAAATGTGGTAGGCGGCGCGCGGGTCGCGGCGCGGCGGGCGCGGCGTCCCGACGGCGCGCGGCGGCGGGGGCGGCAGCTCCGCGACCAGGCGCCGCAAGCGCGCCAGGCAGGCGCGATCATCCGGCTCGCGGTAGTGGGCGACGCCTGAAGTCGCGGTGTGCATGCGCGCGCCGCCCAGCGCTTCCGGATCGGCGCTTTGCCCGGTCGCCCCGCGCACGAGGTTGACGCCGCCCAGCCCCATGAAGCTCGTTCCCTCGACCATGACGATGACATCCGACAGCGCCGGCAAATACGCGCCGCCCGCGATGCACTGCCCCATCACGGCCGCCAGTTGCGGGACGCGCAAGTGGCGGCGCATGAGCGAGTTGTAGTAAAACAGCCGCGCCGCGCCATACTGCCCCGGAAACACGCCGCCCTGATACGGCAGGTTGACGCCGGCCGAATCCACCAGATAGACAATCGGCGTCCGGCAGCGCATGGCGATTTCCTGCGCCCGCAGCATCTTCGCGATGGTTTCGGGAAACCACGCCCCGGCCTTGACCGTCGGATCATTGGCCACGACGACAATCTCGCGCCCGTGACAGCGCCCGATGCCCGTGATGACGCCGGCTGCCGGAGCTTGACCGGCGTACTGGTCATAAGCGACGAGCAAGCCGATTTCGAGGAACGGCGAATCCGGGTCGAGCAGCCCGGCGACCCGCTCGCGGGCGGTCAGCTTGCCCTGCGCCCGCAGGCGGGCGATCTTGGCTTCGCCGCCGCCCAGGCGGAGGCGGGCTTCCAGCGCCTTTAACTCGGCGGTTAGGGTTTCGAGGTCCTGCGGCATCTTCGGCTGGCGCTCCTAGGCTTGTCTGACGCGGTCGGCTTCCAAGCCGCCGATTTCGAGTCCCCCCGGAAAGACGGCCGCCCGAGGGCGGAGGCGGGGCGCGCGCGCTAACGGCACTCGCCCGCGATGTCGTGGTAGGTGTCGTGAAGCTTGTTGAGCGCCTGCTTGATGTCCTCGTCGGCGGCTTGCCGCGCGACCAGCTTGGCCACTTGCGCCGCTTCGCGCTCGAGCTTGATCAGCAGCGGCCGAAGCTTGGCGGCGTCATAGCCTTTCGGCGGCTTCGAGCGCAACCACATCCGGGCCTTGCGGGCCATTTCGTCGGCGCGCTTGCGCGTCGGCTCTAAGTCGCCGTCTTCCATCGGGTGGAACGTGCCGGCCAGGACGGAATGAAACTCCTCCTGCGCTTTCCATGTCGCCTTGGGTTTCGGGGCGGCGGCGGTTTCCTGCGCCACCGCCCGCTCGGTCGCCGTCCATCCGCTGGCGCCCAGCGCGAGCGCCAGCGCGCCAGCGGCGGTCAAAAGGTTGGTCAAAAGGTTACGCATGCGAATCATTGGCGGTAAGACTCCTTGCAAGCAAAATGCCCGCCCGGCCTAGTCAGTCGCCTGCCGGGCAAGGTAGTTGAAAAACTGGTCGCGCCAAGCAGCTTCCTGAAAGCAGCCGCGCAGCGTCGCGCTCTCGATCCGACCATCGGCGCGCGCGCCGCGCATTTCCATGCACATCTGACGGGCGATCAGGCACACCGCGACCCCGCGGGGGCGGCAGGCCGCTTCGAGCGCCGCGGCGACATCCGCCGCCAAGCGCTCCTGAAGCTGCGGCCGGCGGGCGGCGTATTCGAGCAGCTTGGCCGGCGCGCCGATGCCGATGCCCAGCTCGTCGGGGACATACGCCACATAGGCCGCGCCGAAAAACGGCGTGAAGTGGTGGGCGCACATGGAGTGGAATGATAGCCTGCCGACCGCGATGAACTGACCCGCCAGCTCGCCCGCCGGAAAGGTCGAAATCGGCGGCGGCGGTTGCGCGGCGATGAAGGGCGCGAAGAATTCCGCCCAAAACTCAGCGACATTGTCCGCCGAGCGCTCCAGGTGCGGATCGCGGTCGGGCGTTAGCTGAAGCGCCGCCAGCATCCGCCGCAGCGCGCGCGCCGCCGTCGGCAGATCAGCGCCTTCGGTCATCTCTGGCTTGGTTTGCTCCGCGTCATCCGGCATGCTATGTCCCGCTCAAGCGTGTATGGCAACGACCACGCTATCACAACTTCGTCCCGTTGCGCTCGTGGGTCGCGCTCTCAGGATGCCAATGAATCACGTTCGGATCGCCGATTTCGCCGCTTGCCTTGGGCAGGAAGTTGTCATCAAGGGGTGGCTTTACAACGCTCGCTCGAGCGGCAAGCTTCTGTTTCTCGAAGTTCGGGATGGCTCGGGCATCGTGCAGGCCGTCGTCGCCAAAAACGCCGTCGCGGAAGAGGTATGGGCGCGGGCGTCCGCGCTGACGCAGGAGTCTTCCATTATCGTCGCCGGAACGCCGCGCGAGCACCCGAAGCGTCCCGGCGTCTATGAGCTTGACGCGCGCGACATCGAGGTAGTCCAGCTCGCCCATGACTATCCGATTACGCCCAAGGAACACGGCGTCGAGTTTTTGATGGATCACCGCCATTTGTGGCTGCGCTCCAAGCGCCAGCACGCGATTTTGCGCGTGCGCCACGAGGTCGTCCGCGCCATTCGGGACTTCCTCGATGACGATGGCTTCATCCTGGCCGACACCCCGATTTTGACCCCGGCCGCCTGCGAAGGCACGACGACGCTGTTCGAGCTGGATTACTTCGACGACGGCAAGGCGTATCTTGCGCAATCCGGGCAGCTTTACAACGAGGCCACGGCGGCCGCATTTGGGAAGGTCTATTGCTTCGGCCCGACCTTTCGCGCCGAGAAGTCCAAAACGCGCCGCCACTTGACTGAGTTCTGGATGGTCGAGCCGGAAGTCGCCTATGCCACGCTCGACGATATGATGACGCTGGCGGAGCGTTTCCTGAGCTTTATCGTGGCGCGCGTTTTGGATCGCCGGAAGGAGGAGTTGAAGTTGCTCGAGCGGGATACGAGCAAGCTGGAAGCGGTCGCGCCGCCGTTTCCGCGCCTGTCCTACGATGCGGCGGTCAGCCTGCTGCGCCAGGGCCATGGCGCGGGCAGGCTAGAGCATGATTTCGCATGGGGAGGCGATTTCGGCGCGCCGGATGAAACCTACTTGGCGCAGCAGTTCGACCGCCCGGTGATCGTCCATCGCTATCCGGCGCAGGTGAAGGCTTTTTACATGGAAGAAGACCCAGAGCGCCCGGAAGTGGCGCTCTGCATGGACGTGCTCGCGCCGGAGGGCTACGGGGAAATCATCGGCGGCGGGCAGCGGATGCAGTCGTATGCCAAGCTGGCGAAGCGGATCGCCGAGCACAACCTGCCCCGCGAGGCTTTTGAATGGTATCTTGACCTGCGCAAGTACGGCGCGGTGCCCCACGCCGGTTTCGGCATGGGCGTCGAGCGGTGCATCGCCTGGCTGTGCGGGCTCGAGCACGTCCGTGAAACAATACCCTTCCCGCGCATGCTCTATCGGCTGCGTCCCTAGTCGCGGCTAACGCCCGGAGTGAAAACCGATGAGATGGATGCTGACCTCGCGACGGCTGAGCTTCCTGTTGACGGCTTGGCTGACAATCTGGCTGACCGGCGCAGTCGGCGCGCAGTCGCCCGCTGAGCCGGGCGACGCCGCGCCGCGCACGCCGACGGAGACGGTGCAGGGGTTTTACCGCTTGCTGCGCGAGCGGCGCTTCGCCGAAGCCTTCGAGCTTCACGTCTGCGGCGCGGCGGTGGAGCGGCTCACGCCGCAGCAAATGGCCGACCTCGAGCCGGAGTTCCTCAAGCTCAGCGGCGGCATCCCTGAAACGCTGACGGCAAGCGGCGAGACCGTCACCGGAGATGATGCGACCGTGTTTGTCGTCGTGCCTTCCGGCCTCTCCGCCAACGGCCGATCCCAGATGACGACCGCCCCGATCAATCTCATACGCGACGCGGGGCGCTGGCTGATTGGCGACCGCGAGACGCAGGCGCTGGCGAAAGCGCATGGCGGCGACTTCTTCAAGCTGAGCGAGCAGGGCGTTTTCATCAAGATGGCTGAAAACGAGGACGCCTTGGCGCGTCTGCTGACGCAGTTGCTAGAGGTCGAGCAGGCTTTCGCCCGCAGCAACCGCGGGCAGTACGGCACGCTGCAGGAGCTCGTCCTGCGCCGCGGTCAGTTTCGAGAAGACATCGCCAAGCTGCTGGAGCTATTGGATGGCGGCGAGATCCTGGGTCATGTCATCGAGATCGTTCTGACGCCCGACCGCCGCGATTTCGCCATTTACGCCGTTCCTAAGCGGCATAACTACGACGGGCGCTATTCGTTTTACGCCGACCGGGATGGCGTGCGCTATCGCAACTACGGCGGCGCGCGCATCGAGAAAAACACGCCCGGTAACAAAGGCCTCAACTGAGCCGCGAGGAATGCCAGCGATGAGCCAGGACGCCCGCCGAATTGAAACCTTGGCCGTCCATGCCGGGCGGACGCCCGATCCGGCGACGGGCGCGGTGATGCCGCCAATTTATCTGGCGACCAACTATGAGCGCGACGCGACGGGCGCGTGTCCGCGCGGGTTTGAGTACGCCCGCGAGGGAAACCCGAATCGGCAAATGTTGGAAACGAGCCTGGCGGCGCTAGAAGGCGGCGCGGCCGCAGCGTGTTTCGCTTCGGGCAACGCGGCGGCGGCAGCGGTTTTTCAGGCTCTGACGCCGGCGCGCCATGTCGTCATCGCGCAGGATACGTATTACGGCACGGCGGTTTTGCTCAAGGACATTTTCGCCGCGTGGGCGCTGGAAGCGACCTTTGTGGACGCCACCGACCCGCAGGCCATTGCGGCCGCGATGCGCCCGTCCACGGCGCTGGCGTGGGTTGAGACGCCTTCCAATCCGTTGCTGTCAGTCGTGGACATTGCCCGGGCGGCGGAGATCGCCCACGCCCAGGGCGCCCGGCTGGTGGTGGAGAACACCTTGGGGACGCCGGCGCTTCAGCGGCCATTCGAGTTTGGGGCGGATTTGGTCGTCCATTCGACGACGAAGTTTTTGGGCGGTCACAGCGACGTGTTGGGCGGCGTCGTGATCGCGAAGGTCGAGGACGAGTTTTTCCAGCGCATCCGCCGCGTCCAAATAGTGGCGGGCGCGGTGCCGTCACCCTTTGACTGCTGGCTTTTGCAGCGCAGCCTCAAGACGCTGCCGTGCCGCGTCCGAGCGCAGTCGGAAACGGCGCTGAAAGTGGCGCGCTTTCTGGCCGCCCACAAGCGGGTCGAGCGGGTGTTGTATCCGGGGCTGCCGGAAAGCCCTGGCTATCTAACGGCGAAGCGGCAGATGAGCGGCTTCGGGGGCGTGTTGTCGTTCACGCTCAAGGAAGGTCCGGCGGCGGCGAAAGCGCTGCCGGCGCGGACGCGAATTTTCACGCATGCGACCAGCATTGGCGGCGTGGAGAGCCTCATCGAGCATCGCGCCTCGGCGGAGGGACCCGACACCCGGGCGCCGCAGAACTTGGTTCGGCTTTCGATTGGGCTGGAACACCCGGACGACCTCATCGGCGATTTGGCGCAGGCGCTGGGCGACGCGCCGCCGCCGGCGCCGCAACCGGTTTTCCCCGGCGGACGGTTGCTGCGCTCGCCGCAGGCCTCGCGTTGAGAGCGCTGCCGCCGGCGCCGCGCTGACCGCCCGCGAACAATATCGACCGCGAAAAGCGGAGCGACTTTCAGAGGCGCAGCGGGCTGGCCGCCGCGCTCGCGGAGATCAGGCTAATCCTTCGCCGGCGTGACCGGGCGCGAAGCTTCCAGGACGGTCCGCGGCCGCGCCGCGGCCGCGCCGGGCGCCGGGCTGCCTAGCTCCGGGCTGGTCGGCGGCTTCGCCTTGGCGAGGCTGGCGACCTTTTCCGGGAAAACATAACCGGCAAACCAGTACCGCCGCCGCGCGCCGCGATCCAAATTGGTTGAAAAGGGCAGAAATGACTGGCTGATGCGGTTGAAGCCGCCCGTGGCGTCCCCGTCGCTGTTGACGCGCCAGTTCATCTCGCTGATGAGAATGCCATCTTCGTAAACATCGTCCACAATCGCTACGTGTCCGCGCCCGGCGTTCTGCCAGACGATGACCGCGCCAATGCGGGCGTCGCGCGGATCGGCGCTGGTTTGCCAGCCCTTTTCCTGCGCCGCGCGCAGCCACTGCCCGCCGTCGCCGCGCCAGTCAATGCCGCCTTCATCGGCCGCGAAGCGGTCAAAGACCTGCGCCGCGTAGTAGGTGCAATAGCCCCAGGTGAAGCCTTTGTAGGGTTGGCGAAGGTTGTCTTCGGTTTGCGCTGAAGCCGCCGCGGCTAAGACGAAGGTCGCGATGGTCGTCAAAAAAAGGCGACGGAGCGACTTCCCTAAGTGAAGCGTCATAGTGATTCACTCTCAAGATGACTGGGATGATGAAGCGATTGCGGCGCTCTCTATCCCGTCGCGGAAACCCCTGTCAAGCTTCTGAAAGTCGCCAAGCGCGGGCGGCGCTCAGTCGTCGGCATGGCCACGCCGTAAGCCAGGGCGGCAAACGCGGGCCAATTCGGGCTTGGCGGCGGCAACGGGCGGCGCCATCCGCAGGCCGCTCGCCAGAGGATGGCGTTGAGTTCGTCGGCATCCTCAAGGTCGGCCTGCGCCAGGCTCATCGCCCGGCGCCGGCGAGCCGCCGCCTGCGCGGTCTAGGGCGACGGAACAAGCAGGTCGCTGGCCGCCACTGTCGGCAAGATCGCTCGGTAAGGGCGCAAATCCGGCTGGTCTTGAAAGATGTCCCTGGGCGTGGCGGTGGCGTCCGCGCGTTCATCGGCGGCAATGTCATTCGGCAGGCGGACAATCGAGAGATTCAGCCGCGTGGCGCGACCGGTCTTGCGGCGCGTTTTAACCTGCTCGGCTTAGCCTGCTCGGCGAACTCGGCCAGCCACGCGCCAAGCCGCGCCCCGGTCACGCGCCGCTCGCTTCCCCTGCGAGGCGTTGCCGATGGCGACGCCATTCGGCGCGCGACTGGCCCCAGATTTCGATTGGCCCCCGATGGTATGGCTCCGGCAGGCGGCCCGCCCCGCGTCGGCGCGCGCCGAGCCGCTCGGCGACCCGTTGCGAGGCGAGGTTGTCCGGCGCGATGCAGTGGATGACCTCCTCCCAGCCCAGCGTGTCGAAGGCGTAATCGAGGCAGGCGGCGGCTTCGGTGGCGTAGCCCCGTCCCCACGCATCGCGGTGCAGCGCCCAGCCGACTTCCGGGCCGGGCCAACCATAGGGTTGCCACGGGCCAATCCGTCCTACCCAGCGCCCAGTCGCGCGTTCCAGCGCGGAAAACATCGCCACGCCGGTCAGCGCCCACGCCCCGGCCATGCTTAGCAACGCGCGCCAGGCGACGGACGGCGGCTGCGCGCCGCCGATATGTCGGGCAACCTCCGGATCGGCCATCATCTCGGCCCAGCGGGGGAAGTCGCTGAGCGCCGTTGGTCGGAGCCGCAGCCGCGCCGTCTCAAGCGCGGGCGATTGCGGGAACGGCGATAGGTCGTCGGATGAGCGCATGCTTTTCGCCTCCGGCGGGTTGATCCAAAACCAAGGTCGCTTCAGACGGCCTTCAGGCGTCAGGCTTTCTGCCTGACGCGGCTGGCATACGGCTCGCCCTCCGAGCGGTAGCGCGGTTGAATGCTGACCCCGCCTGCCATATTTAGCGCCTTTGTGCAAGTCCCTTGACAGGTTGCAACCAAGCGCCCGATACTTCCGCCCGCTGCCGAGCCGCGTGGAGAAGTCGCATAGTGGCCTAGTGCGCTGGTTTGCTAAACCAGTGTACGCGAAAGCGTACCGAGGGTTCG
>CALCKX010000050.1 GCA_937966115.1 uncultured Chloracidobacterium sp.
ATTTCGATACGTCGAGCGCGGCGGCGACGCCGCCGCGGATCAGCCTGCACCGGGCGGATGGGACGCTGCTGCGGGTGGTGGCGGACAATGCCGAGGCGCGGGCGCTGGCGGCCGAGTACGGCGTGACGGCGCCGGAATTTCAGCAGGTCAAAACCCGCGACGGCTTCGTGATGGAGGCGATGCTCTGGCGCCCGCCGGATTTCGATCCGCGGAAAAAATATCCGGTGTGGTGTTACGCCTACAGCGGGCCCGGCGCGCAGTCGGTCGTGGACCGGTGGGGCGGGCAGCGCATGCTGTGGCATCAGTTGCTGGCGCAGCGGGGCTATTTGGTGTGGGCGTGCGACAATCGCTCGGCGAGCGGCAAGGGCATGCGCTCGATGGCCCCGGCTTACGGGAAGCTGGGCGAGCTGGAGCTGCGCGATCTGGAGGACGGCATCGCGCATCTGAGGGCGCTCCCCTTCGTGGACGGCGACCGCATTGGGCTGTGGGGCTGGAGCTATGGCGGCTACATGACGGCCTACGCGCTGACGCACAGCGCGGCTTTCAAGTGCGGCATTGCGGGCGCGCCGGTGACGGACTGGCGCAACTACGATTCGATCTACACGGAGCGCTACATGAAGCTGCCGCAGGACAACCCCGAAGGCTACGAGCGCAGCTCGGTCGTGGCGGCGGCGAAGCGCCTGCACGGGCCGCTGCTGCTCATCCATGGGCTGATGGATGACAACGTGCACCCGCGCAACTCGGTGCAGCTCATGGATGCCCTACAGAAAGCGGACCGCCCGTTCGAGTTTCTCGCCTACCCGCAGTCGCGCCACGGCGTGGTGACGCCCTACCGGGTCAAGCACTTGTACGGACGGATGCTGGACTTCATTGAGCGGCATCTCTGAGCCAGCCCGCGGTCGCGCGCCGGGCGCGGGCGGCGGGCTGGCGGGGCGTCAGGCGCTGCGCTGGAGCTGCTGACTCAGCGCGGCGCGCGCGGCGGCTTCGCCGGCGGCGATGACGGCCTCGAGACCGCTGCCGAGGGGCAGCATGCCGGACAGCGGAATCGCCGGCGCGATCAGCACGTCGGCCGCGTCGAGCGCGCGGCGGTACTGATTCGGCAAAAACCTTCTGACGGCCGGCGCGGTCGGCTCCATGCCGACGGCGCGCAAAACGGAAGCGATGCCGAGCACGTCCGAGGCCACGACGCAGGTCGCCCCCATCTCCCGCGCGGGGACGGAAGGCAACGGACAGGCCAGACCGCCGTCGAGCAAGGCGAGCCCCTCGCGGATGACGGGTCGTCGGGCGCCCGGCAGCGCGCAACTGGCGCTGACGGCGCTCGGCAAGTCGCCGTCGCGCAGGACGACCATCCGCCGCGACGGCCACTCGCCGGCAATGGCGACAAAGGGGCGCTCAAGCCCAGCGAAGGTCGCCGGCAGATGCCGGGCGCAGAAGCGCTCCAGGCTGTCGCCGTCAAACAGCTCGGGCCAGAAGGTGGAAGCCGCGATGGCGCGTATCTCGCGCCAGGACCTGCCCGCCGCCAGCAACGCCCCGACGATGCTGCCCGCGCTCGTCCCAGCGATGAAGGCGGGCTCGATGCCGTGAGCTTCGAGCGCCTTGGCGACGCCAATGTGGGCCAAGCCGCGCGGGCCGCCGCCGCTCAGCGCAAGCCCGATGGCGGAAGAGGAGAACAAGCGAGACATGCCGTGAAGCGAAAGCCAGGCTACCAAGATGGCGGGCCGCGACGCGGCCCGGTTGGACGCCGGGGGACTTGCAGTGTAGCGATCCGCCGGGCCGCTGCCCAGCCGAACTCGCCGGCGTCGCTCCCCCCGGGCCGCCTGAGAATGCCCGCCCTTGCCCAAGCGGGCTTGCCAAAAAACGCTCGCCAAGCAAGCTCGTCAAGGCGGGAGCGAAGGAGGGGCTAGGCGTTGCCGGCCGGCTCGCGGCTCGCCGAGAGTCGCATTGCGCCGAGCTTGACGCGTCCAAGTCCGGGGCGCTATTCTCGTCGCTTTCCTTTATGGAAAGCGGTCGCCGGCTGTTCGCCCCCTGGCTTGAGGTCGCGCCGGCGCGGGAGGATCGCTGATGTTCGAGACGCTTTCGGAAAAACTGAAGAAAACGCTCAAGACGCTGCGCGGCGAGAGCAAGCTCACCGAAGCCCACATCAGCGCCGCCATGAGCGACATTCGCGTGGCGTTGCTCGAGGCGGACGTCAACTACGGCGTCGTCAAGCAGTTCATCGAGCGGGTCAAGGAAAAGGCCATTGGGCAACAAGTCTGGGATGCGCTTTCGCCGGCGCAGCAGGTTGTCAAAATTGTCTTTGACGAGATGGTTGAGTTGCTTGGCGGCGCCGCCGCCGAAGTGACGTTCAACAGCCAGAATCCAAACGTCATTCTGATGGTCGGGCTGCAGGGCTCCGGCAAAACGACCTCAACCGGCAAAATCGCGCGCTTTTTCGCCCAGCAGCGCAAGCGTCATCCGCTGCTTGTCTCGGTGGACGTCTATCGCCCCGCGGCGCGCGACCAGTTGGCCGTGATCGGCAAGGCGATTGGCGTGCCGGTGTATGAAGACGCCGCGACGAACGATCCGCTGACGCTGGCGCGCGCCGCTTACCGCGAAGCTCAGTTGCGCGGCTTCGATACGCTGCTGGTGGATACAGCGGGGCGCTTGCACATCGATGACGAATTGATGGCCGAGCTGGCGCAGCTCAAGGCCGCGCTCAACCCGGTGGAGACGCTTTTCGTCGCTGACGCCATGATTGGTCAGGACGCTGCGCGCAGCGCGACGGAGTTTCACGAGCGCATCGGGTTGACCGGCGTCGTTCTCTCGAAAATGGATGGCGATGCGCGCGGCGGGGCGGCGCTCTCCATCCGCAGCTTGATCGGCCAGCCGGTCAAGTTCGTGGGCGTCGGGGAAAAGTATGACGCGCTGGAGCCGTTTTACCCCGACCGCATCGCGCAGCGCATTCTGGGCATGGGCGATGTCTTGTCGCTTATCGAGAAAGTCCAGCAGGATGTGGATGAAGCCGAGGCGCTGCGTCTTCAGCAGCGTATGCTGGAAAACCGCTTCACGCTGGAGGACTATCGTGCCCAGTT
>CALCKX010000051.1 GCA_937966115.1 uncultured Chloracidobacterium sp.
GCCGCCGCCGCGCTCGGCGGACGGAAGCGCTGGATTGCCGCGCTCCGCCCGCAGGGCGCGCTGACGCTCGACGCGGGAGCGGTGCGGGCCGTGGCGACGCAAGGCAAGAGCGTCCTGCCGTCGGGAATTATGCGCGTCGAAGGGCGGTTTGCCGCCGGCGATGTCGTTGCCTGTCGCGATGAGCAGGGACGCGAGTTCGCGCGCGGCTTGTCAAGCTACGGCGCCAGCGAGATTGAGGCCATTCGCGGCTTGAAGTCGTCTGAAATCGCCCGGCGATTGGGCTTCCGCGCTCACGACGAAGTCATCCACCGGGACGACCTGGCGCTGACCGGCGAGCGTTAGCCGCGCGGACGGCGCGCGGAAAGACCGCTCCGCGCCATCCCGAAAACGGGGGTTGTCCGAAAAGCGGGCGGCCGTCGGGCCGCCCCCAATCCGCCTGCGGAGACCCGCGCCCAGCTGCGCAGGCTACGGCTTGTCAGGCTACGGCTTGCGCGCCTGGTAGAGGACATGCCCGTGGCGCTCCGCCTTGCGGGCGGCGGTAAAGCCAAGCTGCTGGAAAACGTCGAAGTACTCGTCCTGACGCTTGAACGTCATCATCGCCGGGTCCACGCCGACGCTGGTCAGGAAGTGGGCCAGATAGTCGTAATTCGCCAGCCCGCGCTCGTCGCGCAGGAGCATGTCGGCCACGATCACCCGCCCGCCCGAAGACAGCGCGGCATAGGCCTTGCCCAACAGCATGGCGCAGACCTGCGCGTTGAATGGATAGAGAATTCGCGCGAAAAGGACGGCGTCGCAGGCGGGGTAAGGCTCGCGATACATATCAATCGCCACCGGCGCGATGCGGTCGGTCAGGCCGTGGGCGGCGACGTTGTCGCGCACGATGTCGAGCGCCGAAGGCAGGTTGACCAGCGTGATCCGCTCGATGCCCGGAAACCGCTTAGCCAGCGCGATGGCGATGTCGCCGTTGCCGCCGCCGACATCCACGAGATGCGTCACGCCTTCCAGGTCGGCCTCGGCGACGAGCAAGGCGCGCGCGAAGTGGTTGTTGCTGCGGTGGATTTCCTCGTAAAACGCGCTGTCCTGGCGAGTCTTGGGCGGCCAGGGCGTCAGCGCCGTGAAATCCATTTCGCCCCGTATGACCTTGGCCAAGTGAACGTGATACCGCTCCATGATTGTGACGGCGTAGCGGACGAATGGCTCCATCGTCAGGTTTTGGTTGCCCGGATGCGGCGGCAGAAAGAATTGGCGCGCGAAGGGCGTCAGCGTCAGGCGGCCCTGGGCGTCCTTGGCGAGCAGCTCCATTTCAACCAGCATATCGGCGAACTTCACCAGCCGATTGAGGCGACTGCCAGTCGCGGCGGCAAGGTCCTCCGCCGACTGCGGCTGTTCAGCCAGGCGGCTAAACAGGCCAAGCTCATACGCCGCCTTGAGGACAAACATATCGACTGTGCCGCGGTAGGTCATATCGCACGCGCGCAGATATTGCTCATAAAGCGCGTCATCGAGAATATTCGGCACAGGCTCGGCTACCGCCGGGGGCGGGTTCGACATAGGCAAAACTCCTTGGTTGGGCTAAGCGATTGGGCTAGGCAATGAAGGCCATCGGATGACGCCTTTCCCAACGTACAAAAACGGACGGGGATACGCTATGCTGGTTTTGTACACTTAGACCAACGAGCGCGTTCCCCGCTCGAACGCACACCAGGGAGGAGCAACGCCATGACCGCTATCTTATTGGCTTGCCTATTCGTCCTCGGCGGCTACGCGGCGCTGTGGGGCATCATCCAGCTCGTCGTCGCCAACACGGAGGACATCGCGGCGAACTGATGGCGCTTCATCGCGCGCTTTCGCCAAGCTTCCTCCGGAGACGCGCCGGGCGATAGGTCTCCCGCCTGGCGCGTCTCGCTTTTCCGCCGCCCGGCCTCCTTCCTGAAAGGGGCTGGGAAGCGCTCGTCCCGTCGAGCCGGCTCTAGCCGCTCTTTAGCTCCGATAACTTAGCTTTTAACTTAGCTTTGACGAGTTAGCTGTTGACCAGCTCGCGCGCCCGCTCGGTGGCGCGCACCACGGCCTTGATAAGCGTCACTCGCAGCTTGCCTTCCTCGAGTTCGAGCAGCCCATCCACCGTGCATCCGGCCGGCGTCGTCACGCTATCCCTGAGCAGGGCGGGGTGCTGCCCGGTTTCCAGCGCCAGCTTGGCCGCGCCGAGCATGGTTTGCGCCGCGAGCAGCGTCGAAATGTCGCGGGGGATACCAAGCTTGACGCCCGCCTCGGAGAGGGCTTCGAGAACCACGTAGATGTAAGCTGGCCCGCTCCCGGACAGGCCCGTGACGGCGTCCATGAGCTTTTCCTCGAGAAAGGCTGTCCGCCCGACGGCGCTGAAGATTTCCTCAGCCAGCCGCTGATGCTCCGGCGTGGCGCGCCGCCCGGCGCAGAGAACCGACATGCCCTCGTTGAGGAGCGCCGGCGTGTTGGGCATGACGCGAATGACGGCCGCTGGGACGGGCAGACGCTCTTCGATGTAAGATGTTCCAACCGACGCGGCGACGCTGATGAAGAGCTGCGAGACGGAAACAGCCGGGGCGATGCTTTGCAGCACCGCCGTCATGTTTTGCGGCTTGACGGCCAGAATGACGATGTCGCGCCCGGCGACGGCGGCGGCGTTGTCGGTCGTGACCGGGATGCCCAGGCGCAAATCCACCCGCGCCATCGAGGATTGGCGGGCGACTGAGCCGATGAGATTCATTCGTTCAACGTCGGCCCGGCGCACCAAGCCGGAGACTAGGGCTTCCCCCAGCTTGCCGACGCCCAGAATGGCGATTTTTTTGTCGTAGAGCATGTCGAGCGTAATCCAGTCCGAAAAATGAGTCTGAAGCTTGGGTCTGAAGGTTGAGCCGGGAGCGCCCGGCAAAGCCGGCGCGCATGTAGGCGCGCATGTATTAGCGAAAGGGAGCCGCCGCCCGCGCCGTGACAAGCCGCGGCGGGTTCACATACCATGTCGGCCTGGAGAATGCGAAACCTCCCCGCTCGTCGGATGCAAGGCTGAAAATCGCCTTATCATTGTCGGGCAAGCCTTCGCCGCTGCCGGAAGCGGTCTGACCGAAATGAGGAGTCGTCTGAATGGATGCTGACATCGCCCAAAGGCTAGTCGCCGCGCATCGCTGGCACCACGACTTTGAAGTGCGGCCGGGGATTCGAACGCGCGGGGCGTACAACCCGGAAGGTCTCTGGCAAGCCTTGGCGCTTCCGGAAGACATGACCGGGCTGCGCGTGGCGGACGTGGGGGCCTCAAACGGCTACTTCGCCTTCAGGGCGCTCGAGCGCGGCGCGAGCGTCACAGCGTTCGACTACCGTCACCAGGACAACTCCGGCTTCGCCCTGCTGGCGCTGATCCGCGGCGTAGAGATTCCCCACCATCAAGTCAACGTTCTGGAGCTTACTCCCGAGGCATACGGGCAGTTTGACATCGTCCTGGCGCTTGGGCTGCTCTATCATACGGCGGACCCCTATCGGGCGCTCTCGAGCTGCGCGGGCTTGTCCGCCCAGCGCCTCCTGGTCGAATCCTACTGTATCGACCACTTGCTGCCGGAGGCGCGGCGCGGCGAGCTGGCGATGCGCTTTCTCCCCGACCCGGAGCGTTTCCCTGACCAGGGCCAGCCGAACCGCGATCCCAGCAATTTCTGGGGCTTCACCGCCGCCTGCCTGAAGGCGCTGGTCGAGGATGTCGGCTTTGCCGTCGACCGGCTCGAGGTCAGCGGGGATCGGGCTTTGATCGATGCCCGTCGCGTTGGCGGGCAAGCGCGCCGCCATATGCTCGCCTACCAGCGCTTTGACCGGATTCCTCCTGCAGGCGACCCGCTCGAGCCATCGTCGTGGGTCATTTTTTAGCTGTCATTTTTGAGCTTTGGCGGTCACGCGCTCATGAAATTCGCTCTTCGCATGCTCTGGCGCGAGATGCGCGCCGCGTGGCGCCAGATGGCGTTTTTCTTCCTCTGCATCGCGGTTGGCGTCGGGATCATCATCGCCCTGCGCTCGGCAACGCAAAACCTGCGCGTGACGCTCATCAAGCAGTCGCGCGACTTTCTGGCGGCCGACATTCAGGTGAGCGGCGCTTACGCCGCGCTCCAGGCGGCGCGCGCCAAGATAGACGAGTGCCTGGACGGCTTCCCGGGCATCGAGCGAACCGACATCGTCGAGGTGACGACCGGCGTGGTCGCAGTTGGACGCGAGCAGGCGACGCGGGCCATCATCCGCGCCATCGACCCCGCCTATCCGCGCTTCCGCCCGCTCCGGCTCGTTGAGCGCGACTATGACGACAGCCTGCTTTCCGGTCAGGGGGCCATCGTCACCCAGAGCGTGGCCAACCAGCTTCAGTTGAGCGCCGGCAGTCAGATCAAAATCGGCAGCGAAGTCTTCACGGCGCGGGGCACGGCGACGCAGGAAGGCGGGCAGGAAGCCCCTTTCGCCTCCACCGGGGCGATTCTCGTCACGCTGCCCGACCTCAAGCGGACGGGCCTGCTTGCGACCGGCTCGGCCAGCCGCCTCTCCATCAAGCTCCGCGTGGGCGACGATCCGCAGCGGATTGAAGCGGTCGTTCAGGCCTTGCGCTCAGCGCTAGCGACAACCGGCTATATGCCGCTGATTGAAACGGCGCGCGACCGGCAAGCCCAGGCCACGCTGGGTCTTGGGCAAGCCGAGAGCTTTTTCGGGCTGGTCGGGCTGGCGGTCACCATGCTGGGCGGCATCGGCATTGCCAGCGTCACGCAGACATTCATTCGGCAGCGCCTCCGCGCCATCGCCGTCCTCAAGTGCCTGGGAGCGAGCAATGGCGCGATTATGGGCGTGTATATCGCTCAGATGGGGTTGCTCGGGCTGGCGGGAGGCGCATTTGGATGGGCGCTGGCAAAGCTTGCGCAATGGCGCTTTGGGCCGACGATTGCCGCCCGCTTCCCATTTCCGATCGAGTTCGCGCTGACCTGGCCGGCCATTGGGCAGGGGCTGACGGCGGGCGTCGCGGTGGCGCTGGCTTTTTCCATCGTGCCCCTGCTGGGCGTGCGCCAAATCAAGCCGAGCGCGCTGATCCGGAGCCGCATTGACGGCGCGCCCCTGCCCTGGCGGCTGGCGCTGGTCGTCGGCGCCGGCAGCGCCGCCGCGCTATGCGGGCTGTTCGTGTGGCAGGCCGGGTCGGTCAAGCTGGGACAGGCGATGTTCATCGGGCTGGCGGTCGTGATCGCGACGCTCTACGGCGCGAGCGCCCTGATGCTGCGCGTCGCGGCGCTGGGACGGAAAATACCCGTCTTCGCCTTGCGCTACGGGCTGGCCGCCCTGCGACGCCCGGGCAACCAAACTCTGGCCGTGACGCTCACCGTCGGGATTGGGCTGTTTTTCACGCTCACCGTTCGGTTGCTCGATCGCAACCTCCTGGCCGGGCTGGACCTGGCGGCGGCGGAGAACCTGCCCAACCTCTTGCTTTTCAATGTGCTGCCATCGCAGACGGAAGCCGCCCGCAGCCTCGTCCAGCGCCGCCTCTCCGTCGAGCCAACCTTCATCCCGATTGTCTCGGCGCGCCTGACCGCCTTCAACGGGCAGCGCATTGACTTCGCCGCCATCAATGACGAAGGGCGGCGCGCGGCGCTTGACCGGGAGTTCCGCGTCACCTATCGCCCGACGCTTGACCCGGGCGAGACCGTCATTGCCGGCGAATGGTGGGACGGCGCGCCTTCGCCGCAGCTCGAGGTCTCGATTGACGCCTTCGTGCAGCGCAACCTAGGCGCAAAGGTCGGCGACACGATCACGCTCGACATTCAGGGGCGCGAGGTGACGGGCGTCATTCGGAGCGTCCGCCGGATGGAGTTCCGGCGCTTGCGACAAGCGTTTGCCATTGTTGGCCGTCCGGGCGTCTTGGAGCAGGCTCCCCAAACGCTGATTGGCGCGGTCAAGTCCGCCACAGGGGAGCTATCCCCGGAAGCGATCGCTCAACTGCGGCTCGACCTCATTCGCGCTTGCCCCAACATCTCGCTGAGTCTGGCCGGCGATTTTCTCAAGACCGTTCGGGAAATCATCGCCGGGCTGCAAGCGGCATTCGCCCTGGTGGGGACCGCCGTTTTGTTGAGCGGCATCGGCATGCTGATTGGCGCGCTGGCGATGACGCGCTACCAGCGGCAATACGAGATCGCGTTGCTGAAGACGCTCGGGGCGCGCTTCTGGACGCTCGTCGGCATGCTTTTGATCGAGTATGGCGCGCTGGGCGCGCTCGCGGCCGTGGTCGGCGGCGGCGGGGCACTGGGCGCGAGCTGGTATGTGACCGTCTATGCGCTGCGCCTGGAATGGCTTCCCTTCTGGGGCGACTGGCTGATGGGGATTGGGGCGACGATGGGTCTTGTGGCCAGCGTTGGCAGCCTGGCCAGTTGGGACATCCTCCGCAAGAAGCCGCTGGGCGTGCTGCGCGGCGGGGACTGATGCCGGCTCGCGCTTGGCGCGCGGATTCCATCTGGCTTGGATAAAACCGAAAACGCGCTAGAATACCTGCTAAGCGGCGCGGCCGGCGGACGGCGCGATCGCGCGCCCTGGAAAACCTCATGCTGCGTACCATTGTTCGATTCCGGGCTTGGTTTCTTGAAGGCGCGCGCGACCGGACGGCAGCCTCCGCCAAACCCCTGGCGCACGGTCACCCGACCAAAGCCTGGTGGCAGGTCATGTGCCTGACAGGCGTGGATTACTTCTCCACGCTCGCCTATCAGCCCTACATCGCGTTTCTGGCGGTTGGCGCGCTCGCGCCGGTGGCGACGCTGTTTCTGGTCGCCCTCACGCTCTTTGGCGCGGTGCCGATGTACTGGCGCGTCGCCCGCGAAAGCCCCAACGGACAGGGCAGCATCGCCATGCTCGAGCAACTCCTGCCCGGCTGGCGCGGGAAGACGTTCGTGCTGTGCCTGCTGGGGTTTGCCGCGACCGACTTCATCATCACCATCACGCTGTCGGCCGCCGACGCGGCGGAGCATCTCATTGAAAATCCCTTCGCGCCCCACTGGCTTGACCATCGGCTGCTGTTGACGTTCTTGCTGCTGGCTCTGCTGGGCGGCATTTTCCTCAAAGGCTTCGCCGAAGCGATCTATATCGCCGTCGGGCTGGTCATCGCCTTCATGGGGCTGAACGTCATCGTGATCGGGCGCGGGCTGTATGAAATCATCACCCACCCGGAAGTTTTTCCCCGCTGGCAGGAGGCGCTGGCCGCCGGCAGCTCGCGCGGCAATGCGTGGCTCATCCTGGTGTTGTCGCTGCTGGCTTTTCCCAAGCTGGCGCTGGGGCTTTCCGGGTTTGAGACCGGCGTGACGGTGATGCCGCTCATCCGAGGCGACGTCACCGATACCCCGGAGCATCCGGCCGGCCGGATTCGCAATGCCAAGCGGCTGCTGCTGACGGCGGCGATCATCATGTCGCTGGCGCTCATTGGCAGCTCGCTCGTGACAACGCTTCTGATTCCGCCGCCGGAGCTTCAGCCGCAGGGCAAAGCTGCCGGGCGCGCGCTGGCCTACTTGGCGCATGAGTTCTACGGCGTAGGCTTTGGGACGCTCTATGACCTGACGACGGCGGCGATTCTGTGGTACGCCGGGGCTTCGGCCATGGCCGGATTGCTCAACCTCATCCCGCGCTACCTGCCGCGCTACGGCATGGCCCCGGAGTGGGCGCGGGCGAACCGGCCGCTGGTGATGGTGATCACAGGCGTCACGCTGTTCGTGACTTGGTTTTTCGACGCGAGCATCGAGGCGCAGGGCGACGCCTACGCCACCGGCGTGCTGATGCTGATGCTGTCGGCCTCCATCGCGGTGGTCATTTCGGCGCGCCGCGACGGCGGCTGGACCTATGCCGGCTTCATCGCCATCGCGCTGGTTTTCACCTACACCACGCTGGAAAACATTCGCGAGCGCCCGACCGGACTCAAAGTTTGCCTGGCCTTCATCCTGTCGCTGATCTTCGTCTCGCTGGTGTCGCGGGCGCTGCGGGCGACCGAGCTGCGCACCAAACGAGTCATCCTGGATGAGAAAGCGCAGAAGTTTCTGCGCGAAGCGGTCAAGGGCCATACGTTGCGCATCGCCGCCAATCGCCCGCAGTTGGGCACGGAGCGGGAATACGCTCGCAAGCGCGCCGAGCTGAAGCGCGTGCACCGGATCAGCCACGACGAGCCGGTGCTGTTTTTCGAGGTGAGCATCGCCAACCCGTCGGAGTTCAACGACGAAGCCCTGGAAGTCAACGGCTTCCTAGTCGGCAAGCACCGTATCCTGCGCTGCGATAGCCCGGCCGTGCCCAACGCCATCGCCGCCTTCCTGCTGCACGCGCAGAAGGAGACCGGCGTCATTCCCGATGTCTATTTCGGCTGGACCGAAGGCAGCCCCATCGGCTACGCCTTCAAGTATCTCTTCCTGGGCGAAGGCGACACCGCGCCGGTCGTTCATGAAGTGCTGCGCAAAGCGGTTGAAAACCCAGAAAAGCGTCCGTGCGTTCACGTCGGCTAACCATCGAGCTCATTGCCGCGGCTGGCGTCCGAGCCGGCGACTGGGCGCGCCCGCGCCGGCTGTGGCCGACGCTCTGGCTGAGCGCCTGGCTGGCGCTGATGACGCTGCCCGGCGCAGCGCTCGATCCGCGCAGGTCCGTCACCCAGTACGGGCTGGACGTTTTTCAGGACGGCTTGCCGCAACAGAGCGTCCACGCCGTTTTACAAACCCGCGACGGCTACCTGTGGTGCGCGACATACGAGGGCGTCGCCCGCTTCAACGGCGTCAGCTTCACGGTCTTCGACCGCAAGAACACGCCGGCGCTCAAGAGCAACAGCGTCTGGGCGCTGTGCGAGGATCGCAGCGGCGCGCTCTGGCTGGGGACGCTGGGCGGGGGGCTCGTCCGCTATCAAAACGGCGAGTTCACAACCCTAACGAAAGCCGATGGGCTGGCGAACGATTTCGTTTACGTCATCCGCGAAGGTCCCGACGGCGCGCTGTGGGTCGGCACGGACGGCGGGCTGAGCCGCCTGCGCGACGGGCGCTGGACAACCTATGCAGCTGCGGAGGGGCTGGCCCGCCTGACCGCGCGCGCCCTGCGCTTCGACCGCGCCGGGACGCTCTGGGTCGGCACGGAAGGCGGCGGGCTGTATCGCTTCGCCGACGAGCGCCTAATTCGGCTGACGGCGGAGGAGGGCGCGGCGGGCGATACCATTTACGCGATTGATGAAACCCGCGACGGGACGCTCTGGATCGGCTTTTACGGGGTCGGATTGGCGGCGCGGCGCAACGGGCAGATGACGCTGTACCGTGAAGCCAACGGCCTGCCCGGCCCGCTGATCTGGACGCTGCGCGAAGACCGCGCCGGAACGCTCTGGATCGGCACTGACGGCGGCGGCGCGGCGCGATTCCGCGCCGGGCGATTCGAGACCTTCGCGGCGCGGGACGGGCTGACGCAAAACTTTGTCCGGTCGCTTTATGAGGACCGCGAGGGGAGCCTGTGGCTTGGCACGAACGCCGGGCTGACGCGCCTGCGCGACACGACCGTCACTGTCTTCGGCGTCGCCCAGGGTCTCCCGGCCGACAGCGTTCGGAGCATCTGCGAAGACCGCGACGGAACCCTCTGGATCGGCACCGACGGCGGCGGCGTCTGCCGCCTCGACGGGCATCAGGTTACCGCATATGGCAAGGCGCAGGGGATTCCAAACGACGCCATCCGGTCGATTTTTCCCGACCGCGCCGGCGGCGTTTGGATTGGCGCGAATGGCGGCGGCGCGGTTCTGCTGCGGAACGGCAAGGTCGTCGCGCGCTATAACCAGTCGCGGGGGCTGTCAAGCGACTCGGTGTACGCCATCTGTCAGGACCGCGCCGGCGACGTGTGGATTGGGACGTATGGCGGCGGTCTCAACCGCCTCGCGCAGGGCGCCCTCAGCCGGTTCACGACGGAAAATGGACTGCCCAACAACACCATTCGCTGCCTATTGCCCGACCGAAAGGGCGGCGTCTGGATCGGCACGAATGGCGGCGGGGTCTGTCGGTGGCGCGACGGCGGCTTCGCCGAAGCTTACCGCGCCGCTGACGGTCTCGCCAGCGATACGGTGTTCGCCCTCAGCCAAGACGAGGACGGCACGCTCTGGATCGGCACGGAAACCGGACTGAGCCGCCTGCGCGACGGGCGCCTAGCGTCCGTCACCAGCCGCGCCGGTCTCTACGAAGACAAGATTTTTCACATTCTGGCGGATGCCGACGGCTTCCTGTGGATGAGCTGTAACCAGGGCGTTTTCCGCGTCCAGCGCGCTGATTTGGAAGCGGTTTTGGACGGAACGCGCCCAACCCTCGCATCAAAAGCCTACGGCATTCCCGACGGCATGAAGACGCGCCAGTGCAACGGGGCGTCGTCGCCGGCCGGATGGGCGACGCGCAACGGCGAGCTGTGGTTTCCGACCAGTCGCGGCGCGGCGCGCTTCATCCCCCGCGAGCTGGCATTCAATCCGCTGCCGCCGCCGGTCGTTATCGAGCAGGCGATCGTCAATGGCGAGCTTCGCCTCAGCCAGCCGGCGGCGCAAGCTGTCGCCGAGTTTCCACGGGAGGATGGGCGGGTGGAAATCCACTACGCCGGGCTGAGCTTCTTGATTCCGACGCGGGTTCGCTTCCGCTTTCGCCTCGAAGGCTATGACCGCGACTGGATCGAGGCTGGCGACCGCCGGGCGGCATTTTACACTAACCTCTCGGCCGGGCGGTATGTCTTTCGCGTTCAAGCCTGTAACAACGATGGCGTTTGGAATGAGGTCGGCGCGACCTATGCGTTTTATCTGCGCCCGCCGCTGTGGCGGCGCTGGTGGGCGATCCTGCTCTATGCCGCGATCCTGACCGGGAGCGTCTACAGCGGCGCGCGGTGGCGGCTGGGGATTGTGGAGCGCCGAGCGGCGCGGCTTGAAGCCATCGTTGCCGAGCGCACCGCGGAGGTCGTCCGGCAGCGCGATGAAATCGCGACGCAGCGGATGGAAATCCTCGACAGCATTCGCTACGCCGAGCGCATTCAGCGGTCCATGCTGGATTATGGCGCGCGCGCCGCCGCCGCGCTGAGGGAGCATTGCATCCTGTTTCTTCCAAAGGACATCGTTTCGGGCGACTTCTACTGGATTGACCAAACGGGTGACGGCGCCATCGTCGCGGTCGGCGACTGCACGGGCCACGGCGTGCCGGGGGCGCTGCTTTCGATGGTCGGCAGCGCGGCTCTGGCGCAAATCGTCCGCAGCGAAGGCATCGCCGAGCCGGCGACGATTCTGGAACGCTTGGATGTCAGCCTCCGTCAAACCTTGCAGTCAAAGGCGGATTCGAGCGACGCGCCGGAGGACAGGGCGACGGACGGCATGGAAATCGCCATTTGCCACATTGATTTCCAGCGCAACGTCGTGACGTTTGCCGGCGCCGGGCGCCCGCTTTACTACTATGCGGCGGAAGAGGGGCTGGACGCCGAGGGGTGCATCCGCGAGCTGCGCGGCAACCGGCGGCCCATTGGCGGCAGCGAGCGGTATCAAGCTCAAGGCTTCGCCAGTCATCGGCTGCCGATCGGTCGCGAAATCGTTCTGTATTTGACTTCCGACGGCTTCGCCGATCAGCCGGGCGGCGAGAAAGGGCGCAGCTACGGCGTCAAGGCGTTGCGGCGTCGGCTCGGCGAGCTATGCAACCGGCCTCTGGCGGAGCAAAAGGCGGAGCTGCTCGCGGAACTCCGGCGCTACCAGGGGGACCTGCCCCAGCGCGACGACATCGTCATCGTAGGCATTCGTCTTCGCGGCGCGGCCGGCGCCGCGTGACTTCCGAGAAAGGCGAAAGCGCTCGCGGCCGGAATCGAACCGGCGACCTACCGCTTAGGAGGCGGTTGCTCTATCCACTGAGCTACGCAAGCGCATGAGGCTTTCCGCGTCGGCAATCGTAGCGCCACTCCCGCCTTGCTGAACAGCGTTTGCCATCCGTAGGGCCCGCCGTCGCCCCGGCGCCGCGCAAGCGGGCTTGGAGGTCTTACTTATCGTAAGCGAGAAGCGACCTGACGGGATACTTGGCCAGCTTTTCCCGCCCGCCAAGGAAGGTCAGCTCGACGAGAAACGCGAGGGCGACCACTTCGCCGCCAAGCTTTTCGACCAGCGCCGCCGTCGCCGCCGCCGTGCCGCCTGTCGCCAGCAGGTCGTCGGCGATGATGACGCGCTGTCCGGGCTGGATGGCATCCCGGTGGATTTCGAGCGTATCGCTGCCGTATTCCAAATCATAGCTCACGCGCTCAACGGCCCCAGGCAGCTTCTTGGGCTTCCGAACCGGCACGAAGCCCGCGCCAAGCTGGTAGGCCAAGGGCGGCGCGAAGATGAAGCCGCGCGCTTCAACGCCGATGACCACATCCGCCGGCTGCCCCGCCAGCGCTTCGCTCATCTGGTTGATGGCCAGCTTGAGACCGCGCGAGTCCTTGAGCAGGGTTGTAATGTCATAGAAAAGAATGCCCGGCTTGGGGAAGTCGGGTATCTCCCGAATGAGCCTTCGGAGTTCGTCCATCGGGCGCTCCTGTGAAAAAGCGAGGTGGGGCGCGCAGCCCAGCCCATGCCTTTCCAGCCTAACGCAAGATGCGAAACTCGTCACACTGAATCGAAGTATCCGCCTCCGTGACTTCGATCTTCGCCACTTGCGCGTTGTAGGGTCCGAAGCTGAGTTCGTGGCGGAATGTTTCCAGGACGTTGGGCAGCCCTTTCGCCCAGGCTTCAACGCTGCCGTCGGGCAGGTTGCGAACCCACCCGACAACGCCCAGCTCGCGCGCCACGCAGAGGACGAAGTAACGATAGCCAACCCCTTGCACCCGTCCAGTGATGCGAAAGTGTCGCGCAATCACGCCCATCGTGTTTTTCCGCAGGGCTGGAAAAGTCGTGACGCCGGGCTTCGGGGGCGCGAAGCCCAAGCCCATTGCCTGTGCCATTCCTGAAGGATATGGTCGGGGCGAGAGGATTTGAACCTCCGACCTCACGGTCCCGAACCGTGCGCTCTACCAGGCTGAGCCACGCCCCGCTCGCAGCGTTTCGGCCATTCGCGCTGGCGGATGGCGTTTGACCGAAACAACCGTCAGACTATCCAGAGCCAAGGGAGTTTGTCAAACGAAAACGAGCCGCTGGCGAATGTCGGCCGCCCGCGACCGGGCTTCGACCTCGAAGGGAATGTTCTCGTAAGCTGCCGCCAAGCCGTCGCCGCGCAGCGCATTGCCAAGAAACGCCAGCCCGTAGCGCAGCGTAAAGCCTAAGTAGCCGTAGCGGCGATACTGCGTCACGTGAGCCAGCTCGTGCGCGAGGAGCTCGACGCCGGACGGCGTGTCTAGAGCGTCCCAACCCGGCGCGATCCAGATCAGCGAGCCAAGCGTAATGGCGGCGGGCGGGATCGCCGCCAGCCGCCGCGCCCACTGGGGCACCCCATCCGCGCGCCAAAAAACATCGCGGCGCAGATCCAGCTCCGGGAAAAATGGCTGGAGCTGGCGGCAACTCGCCGGCGGCAGGCGGCGCCAGCCGGGCGGCGGCGCGTCCCAGGAACGGCTCTGCAATCCGGCAAGAAGAAAACTCACAGGAACCCGCCCTTCGGCCTGGCCCATGCGAACGACTCAGACCGCCGCCGGCGCGAAGTGCTCGGCATGCCAGCTCTGCGCGAAGGGCCGCTCCCACTTCCCAGCTCGCAAGTCGCGCAAATGGCGGATGGCAGTGTCAAACACCGGCGTCTCAGGCCCGATGCGGCCCTCGCGGACGAGGCGCCGAAAAGTCGGGCGATCCGCAAGCTCGACGCCCGTCGCGCCGCGGTAGGCAATGTCCGCCGTGTCAGCCAGCGTCGCGCCAGCGCGCCGGATGGCGTCGCCGACAGCGCGGAAGAGGCTGTCAATCGAACAGCCGGACACGCTGCCGCGGGACTCGTCGGCCGCCACGATGATGAAGCGCCGGTCAAGCAGGGCGAAGCCGCCGCGCACCGGCGCGCCATGCGACACCCAGTCGGTGACGAAGGCGGTCAGCGCGCCATCGATGGCGGCAAGCGTTTCCACCGTCAGCGTCTCCGCCACGGTAAAGACCCAAACGCGAGCGTGATCAGGCAGGGCGTCAAGCGTTGTCATGGCTGGCAAGCGTCTCCAAAGCGGGAATCAGGGCGACTCTGGCTAGTAATCCGTTAGTTAGCAATCCGCCCGAAACGAAATCTACCATGGACGGCGGCGAGCGAGCGCCTGCTTGCCGCGCTCTTTCGCCAAGGACTGGTTGCGTTTTCGTCTCGTTTGCCGTAGAGTGACAAGCGTGTACACCTTCTCTTGCTCATCAACGGTGACGTGCCTCGTTTCGGATTGTGGTTGGGCGTGGCGGTTTCGGATTAGTCGGAGATAGGAAGGTTTTGGTTACTCGCGAAACCCGCCGCTTGTCGGTTCGCTGTGTGTCATTCTTTCGCACCGTTCCAGAGTGAATGCCCAGCGTAAGGTTTCTTCATCCGAAAGAGGAAAACGCATCCATGAAGCTTTATGTTGGCAATTTGAGTTTTCAGACCACGAGCGAAGACCTGCGGAGCTACTTTTCGCAGGCCGGCGCAGTTGAGTCGGCGTCAGTCGTCGAAGACCGCGACACCAATCGCTCGCGCGGCTTCGGCTTTGTTGAATTCGCCTCAAGCGAGGAAGGCAACAAGGCGATTGAAATGTTCCACGGCACCGAGTTCAACGGACGGACGCTGACCGTCAATGAAGCTCGCCCGCGCGAGGATCGCGGCGGTTACGGCGGCGGTGGCCGGCGCAACGGCGGCGGCGGTTACGGCGGCGGCGGCGGCCGGCGCGGCGGCGGCGGTTATGGCCGTGGCGGTTGGTAAGCCTGTCCCAACCACAATCGCGCTTGGAGGACGCGCCTGCGGGCGCGTCCTTTTTCGCTTTACCGCCTCGCCTTGCCGCTCCGAACCGATGAGGGGGAAAGCGCGCTAGCCGGCGCGCGCGACCGTCAGCCGACCGGCGGGGCCATTCGCTAGCTTTCCAATCACAGCCGCGCATGGCGCCTGGCGCGCGCGCAGCTCATCGAGCAGCCGCTCGACCGCCTCGGGCGCGACGGCGAGCAACAAGCCGCCGGAAGTCTGCGCGTCGCACAGGAGAAGCTGGTCGGCCTTAGTCAGCTCCGGGGCGTAGTCAGTCCAATCATTGAGAAATCGCCAGTTGGCATGCGTGCCGCCCGGGCAGATGCCGGCGGCGACGTAGCGCGCTGCCGCAGGCAGGATGGGCACGGCGTCGAAATGCGTCTCGGCCGCGCAACCGCTGGCATACGCCAGATTGCGCAAGTGGCCCAGTAATCCAAAGCCGGTGACATCCGTCGCGGCATGGACGCCGACGACGCAGGCCGCTTCGGCTGCCGCGCGGTTGAGGGTTCGCATCAGGCGAACGGCTTCCGCGATCGCGCCGGCATCATCCGCGTCATTTTTGGCGGCCGTCGTGATAATGCCAACGCCGATGGGCTTGGTCAGAACCAAGACATCGCCCGCCTGCCCGCCCGCGTTCGTGATCATGCGCGCCGGCGATACGAAGCCGACGACCGCCAGCCCGTATATCGGCTCTTCGCTCTTGATGGTGTGTCCGCCGACGATGCTGACGCCGGCGGCAGCCGCGACCTCGGCGGCCCCGCGCAGGATATCCCCCAGGACGGACGCTTCCAATCGGTCGTCGGGAAAGCCAACCAGATTAAGCGCCACGCGCGGCGTCGCGCCCATCGCGTAGATATCGCTCAGCGCGTTGGCCGCCGCGATGGCCCCGAAGTCGGTCGGGTCATCCACAATCGGCGTGAAGAAATCGGTAGTCAGCGCGAGCGCCAGGTCATCGGTCAGGCGATAGACGGCGGCATCGTCCGCCGTGGCGCTCCCCACCAGCGCGTCCGGGTCGGTCAGCGGCGGGAGCTGTCCCAACAGGGAAAGCAAGTAGCCCGGCGGCTGCTTGGCGGCGCAGCCGGCGCGCTTGGCGAACTGGGTAAGGCGGATGGCGTCGGATGACATCGTCGCGGCAAGCCTGGCGAAATATGCCTGAACCGTGAAACTTTTCCAGCGCGCGGCGCACATGCTTCCCAGAAGGGCGACTTTCGCTCAGGGTAGCGCCGCATGCCGTCACGGTTGGATAGTACTGCATTTGGAGCAACGGTTCACCTCATGGAGGACACATCGTCACGACCTGACGGGCAGGCGCTCTCCGACAGGGAGATGTTTCGTCTCATGTTCGACTGCCACGCCCGCTCGGTCTTCGGCTTTTTATGCGCGCTCGTCGGGCGGCGCGATCTGGCGGAAGAGTTGACCCAGGAGACCTTCGTCCGAGCGTATGAGCGCCGGGCGACGCTCCGGGACCAGGCTAAAGCGGCGGCCTGGCTGCTTGGGATTGCGCGCAACATATCGCGCGAGCAAGCGCGCCAAGATCGCCGCTGGGACTCGCTGGACGACCTCTTTGAGGACGAAGAGCAGCCGGCGCGGACGAGCGAGCCGCTTCCCGATGCCACTCTGCTCGACGCCGAGCTGCGGCTCGTGGTTCGCGCCGCGCTCGCCAAGCTCGACGCCGACAAGCGCCTGGTTTTTGTCCTGGTTTTTGTCCTGCGCGCGTTCGAGCAGCGCAGCTATGAGGATATCGCCGCAATCACGGGATTTTCCATCGGCAAGGTCAAGACCGACCTGCGCCGCGCGCGGCTGGAAATGCGCCGCTAGGTCCGACCGTATCTGTCGGCGAAAGCGGGAGGTGATTGAATGCAGTGCGAGCGTTGCCTTGAGCAACTCGACAGCTACCTCGACGGCGAGCTAGATGCGCAGACCGCCAAGTCGCTTGAAGCGCACCTGAGCCGGTGTCAGGTCTGTATGGATGAGCGCCGCGTCGCCGAGCGGGAGCGGCGGCTCTACCGCGCCCTGTCCGCCGCGACCGATGTTCCCGCCGGGCTGTGGTCGCGCGTGGCGACCGGCATCGCCGCCGTCGAAGCCCGCGAGCGACGGCGGGCCGCGGTCCGGCCCTGGTCGCCGCTCTGGCTGATGAGTTGGCGGGCGCTTGGCCTGGCGACTGCTTGCGCGGCGCTGGCGGTCGGGCTTTGGGCGGTCTGGCGACCGGCGGCGCGGGCGCCGCCGGTCGCCAGACAAGCGCCTTCATCGGCCGGCGCGTTGACCGCGGCCCCGCCCGTCAGCCGGTCGCCCTTGGTCTCGGAAAACGCCGCGCCATCGGACGCCGTTATCCTTGCGCCGCCGCGAACGCGCGCCGTCGCGGCGCCAACGCGAGCCGCGCCAACCAGCCGCCCGACGCCTGACGCCGAGCGCCTGCTGCGGCAAACGGAGCAAGCCTATCTGGCCGCCATCGAGCGCCTGCAAGCGCAGGCGGCGGCGCGACAGTCGCCGCTGGAACCAGCGGCGCTGCATTTTCTGGCGGCGGCCTATCGCAAGAAGGTCGAGGCGCTGAGCGAAATCGTCCTCATGACTGAGCCACTCAATAACTGAGCGCTGAAACGACTGCCGCTCGGCAGAAAGGATGCGACTATGAAACCAGCCATGAAAACCGTCTTCATCGCCATGCGCGTTGGGGGGCTTGCCTGTCTGATGAGCGGCGCTCCGACGCTGGCGCAGGACCTGCGGCAGCCGCTCGAGCGCGGCAGCCGCGTGACAATTGAATGTCTGACGGGCGATGTCGTCGTTACGGGAAGCGATGAGCAAGCCCTGACGGTCGTCACGGACGGCAATCCGTCCGAGATTAAGCTCAAGCGACTGGAGGATGGAACGTATCGCGTCTTCATCGAGCCGCCGCTTGCGCCGCGTAAGCTTCAGGCGAGCGTGCCGCGGGAAGGGGTTATGGTTAGCGTCAGGACGCGCAGCGCCAGCGCGCGCGTCCGCGACGTGGAAGCCGCGGCCGTGACGACGGTCAGCGGCGGTGTCTCCGTCGAGCGCGTCAGCGGCGATGTCGTCGTGTCAACGACAAGCGGGCGGATCAGAGTGAGCGAGGTCGGCGCAGCCCGACTCCGAACCGTCAGCGGCGATGTGGAGGCCCAGTTGACGCGGGGCAGGCTGACGGTGAGCGCGGTGAGCGGCAATTTCGTGGCCGCGGATATTGACGGAGACATCACGGCCCAAACGGTCAGCGGCAACGCGAACATCCATTGCGCACGCGGGCGGGTTGACGTCGCCACGGTGAGCGGCGATGTCAAGCTGACCAGGCTCGAAAATGAAATCCTCGTCGAGACGACGAGCGGCAACGTGACGTTCGTCGGCGCGCTGACGCCGGTCAAGCGGTGCGCCATCAACGCTTTTTCGGGCGACATCAGGCTGGCCGTGCCTGAGACCTGCGGCTTCGAGGGGAAATTCAAGAGCTTCAGGGGCGTCATCCAATCGGATTTCCCGCTCAATGGCGCGCCCGGCGCAGATCCGACCAATCCGGCGCCGCTCAACCCGGGCGCGCCGACCGGCCCGCCGCCGCGTCCGGGTCAGCCCTCCGGGGCCAGCATCACCTGGCGCCACGGGGATGGCGCGGCCAAGGTGTTCCTCACGACCTTCAGCGGCAAGGCGACGCTGATCCGCAACCAGGCGATTGACACATCTCCCTGCGCCCCGCCAGGGCAAGCGCCGTCAGCGCCGTAGCCACGGCGCGCTGGGCGGGCGCCTTTTCAGGGCCGCGTCCCGCGCGCCGACGCCGTTGAAAGCCCGCAACCGCGGACGGCCCGACAAAAGGCCCGCATCCGCTCCGCATCCTTCCGACCGGGCGCCGACTCGACGCCGGAAGCGACATCCACGCCAAATGGGCGCCACCGTTTCACGACTTCAGCCACGTTGGCAGGCGAAAGCCCGCCCGCGAGGAAGCTCTGGCGTCCAATCGCCGTCGCCTGCGCCGCCGCCCACAGGCGCCCCAGCTCGGATAGCCAGCCCGCGCCAGTCGCGCCTTTCGGACGGTCAAACAACAGGTGCGCGACATTATCCGCCATCGCCCACGCCGCGACTTCCGCCTCGCTCGCTTCCGCCGTCACGATGATCGCGCGAATCACCGGCCGCGCAATGTCGCCCGCCATCGCTGCCGTCTCGCGACCATGGAGTTGCGCGAAGTCGCAGCCAACCGCCGCGACTACGGCATTGATGGCTTCGACTGGCGCGTCCTGAAAAACGCCAACCGTCTGGCAGCGCCCGCGCGTGGCGGCGACAATCTGCCGCGCCAGGTCGCGCTCCACGCGCCGAGGGCTGGTCGGCGCGAAGATCAGCCCCAGCAGGTCAGCCCCAGCCGCCGCGGCCGACTCAGCGTCGGCGACGCTCGCGATGCCGCAGATTTTGATCCGCGTTGTCTGCATCCTCTCGCCCCTGAGCCGCTGACAGGGAGCGCGTCACTGCCCCCGGCGGAGCGCCAGCAGGCGCGGCAAGCGCTGCGTTCCGCCGTAGCCTGGAATCAAGTTGAGGCGAATCTCCGGCTGCCCAAACACAGCCGTCGGCTCGCTCACCGTGTAGTGGCACGCCATCTGGAACTCATTGCCGCCGCCGAGCGCGACGCCATTCACCGCCGCGATGACCGGCTTGCGCATGCGCTCGATCTTGCCAAAGGCGAGATGCGCGTTGTTTGGCAGCGGCAGGGCTGCGGCGACCGTCTTGAAGTCCAGCAACTGCTTGACATCCGCGCCGGCGACGAACGAGCGCGCGCCCTCGCCCGTGAAGATGACGACCTTCACGTCATCGCGTCGCTCGAGGTGCTCGACGACGGTAATTAGCTCATCCAGCGCCCGCTCGTTGAGCGCGTTGACGGGCGGATTGGCGATGGTCGCCAGCGCGATGCGCTGGGCCGCCTGCCCTGCCCGCGGCGGCGCAACGTCGAAATACTGCACGCGCACATAGCGGTAGGTTTCAAAGATGCGGCTTTCCTCGCGCAAGCGCGTCCTTTCGCGCCACGCTTTGATCTTGGCCGCCAGCTCTTCGAGCACTTCGGGGTTGCGCAGCGTCGTCGTGTCGCCCAGCGGCTCGTCAAACAAGAGGCTCTTCAGAAACCGCCGCATGTATTTGCCGCTGCGCGTCTCCGGGAAAGCGCTCACCGGAATGTAATCCGACGGCACGGCCGTCAGTCCCTTTTCCTGCCGCGTCAGCTCCGAAAGCCGGCGCTCGTCGTCCGTCGTCAGCTTGCGCCCCTCGGCCGTCAGGATGAAGGCAACCGGCGTTTGGCCTTTCTCCCGGTGCGGCGCGCCAATGACGATGACATTGCCCACGACCGAGTTCGGGTTCACCTGCTTGTCGCGCAAAATCGCGCCTTCGATTTCCTCCGTTCCAAGCCGGTGGCCGCTCACGTTGATAACGTCGTCCGAGCGCCCGTGTAGGCTGAAGCTGCCGTCGGCGTACTTACGCGCAAAGTCGCCCTGCGTGTAGGCGAGCGTTCCGGCCCATTTCGTCCAGTAAAGCTTCTGATAGCGCTCGAAATCGCC
>CALCKX010000052.1 GCA_937966115.1 uncultured Chloracidobacterium sp.
TGACGCGCGGCAGTCGCCCGACGTTGGCTTGAAGCTGGCTGAAGGTCGCTTGGATGGGTTCAAAGGCGATGATGCGCGCTTCTGGAAAGGCCCGGCGAAACCACCGGACGGTTTCGCCGACATTGGCCCCGACGTCAAAAACGACCTTGATCGGCGTGGCGGGGGCCATCCGTCGAATATCCAGCGTCACGTCCACTTGCTTCGGGACGTAGTCCGTCTTGAAAACGGTGTATCCGGCTTTTTCCATCAGCCGGCGAAGCCAGGCTTTCACTGTCCTAGGTAGGCCTCCCGCACCCGCGCATCCTGAGCGAGTTCCGCGGCGCTGCCGGCCAGGGCCAGGCGCCCGGTTTCGAGCACATAGCCGCGATGCGAGCGCGCCAGCGCCAGGTGCGCGTTTTGCTCCACGAGCAGGATGGACAGGCCCGCGCGATTGAGTTCGCCCAGAGCGTTAAAAATCGCCCGCGTGACAAGCGGGGCCAGCCCCAGCGACGGCTCATCCAACAGCAGCAGCGTCGGACGGCTCATCAGCGCCCGCCCAATGGCGACCATTTGCTGCTCGCCGCCGGAAAGCGTCCCGGCGCGTTGCTTGAGCCGCTCCTTGACACGGGGAAAAAGCGCGCATACGTGGTCGAGGTCGCGGCGAAACTGCGCCCGGTCAGGCTGACGGTAAGCGCCCAGCTCGAGATTTTCAAGCGTGGTCAGGTCAGGGAAGATGCCGCGCCCCTCCGGCGACAGGGCGATGCCGCGCGCGACAATCTCATGGGTTGGCCGTCCGGCGATGTCCGCGCCGTTGAAGATCACGCGCCCGCGCTTCGGTCGCAGCAGTCCAACGATGGCTTTGAGCGCGGTGGTCTTGCCGGCGCCGTTGGCGCCGATCAGCGTCACGACCTCGCCCTTCCCCACCGTCAGCGATACGCCGTGAAGCGCCTCAATCGCCCCGTAGGCGACGCAGAGATTTTCAACGGTCAACAACGGCGGTCGGGCTTCCGGGCGATTTTCAGACATTGGCGGGTCGGCTTGCTCGCGAGCGTCACCAGGCGGCGGCGTCCAGCAGGGAAGCCTGGCAGACTGCGCCTGCCAGGCGCTGCCGCGCATAAGCGCAGTACTCCGGGTTGATGTCAATGCCCACGTAGCGGCGACCAAGCTTCTTGGCGGCGACGGCGGTCGTGCCTGAGCCGACAAAGGGATCGAGCACGACATCGCCAGGGCGCGTCAGCAAGCGAATGAACTCCGTCACCACGGCTTCGGGAAAGACCGCCCGGTGCGGGCACCCCTTGAGCGACTCGACGGGCGTTTCGATGACATCGCGCTTGAGCCGCTCGCCATGCATGCGAATGATGGTAAAGCCGTCGCGCTCGAGGTGAATGTTGCGGCCGCCCTCCCGTCCGCCGAAAGGGACGGAATGGATGCCGCGAATCTTCATGCGAAAGTCCTGAATGATGCCTGCCTGCGCCTCGGCAATCGCGGCTTCAAGCGCGGCGCGGGCCTGAGCTTTTTGCTGGTCAGTCAGGCTTGAAGCCGCGATGAGCTGAAAATACCGCTGCCCGATGCGCGCTCTCCGCTGGCTGTTTTCCGGCGCCGACGGGCGGCGCAGAAAGTTCTGCGGAAAATACTGGTAGTCATCCGACACCGCAAAGTGGAAAAACGGCTCGGCGCTCGATACCAGGCGTCGCCGAAAATGGCGCGGCGTCGGGTTGCGCTTGACCCACGTCACGGCATTGACAAGCTGAACGGGAAACCGCTCCAGCGCCGCCAGGGCGAAGCGGTGAGGAATCAGCAGCAGGCTCTTCCGATCATACTTGTCGCCGACATTGAACACCAAGCTGCCGGTCGGCTTGACGAGACGCAGACACTCGCCAAATACCGCCAGCAGCGCCGACAGATAGTCATCCAGCGACGCTTCATTGCCAATGCCGCGCCCGTAGTCGCGCTGGCGGAAGTAGGGCGGCGAGGTCAGCGCCAAATCCACCGACGCCGCAGGCAACGCCCGCAGGGCGACGAGACTGTCGGCGCAAAGAACGACATCCAGAGTCAGGCGCTCCGGCGCGGGCCGGCGAGCGTCAGGAAACGTATGGGTCGATGACATGTCGAGACACTAAGCATTGCCGAGGTAGGCTGCAACGACGCGCGGATCGCCCTTAATGTCGTCAGGCGAGCCGACCGCGATGGTTTGCCCCTGCTCCACGACGTGGATGCGCTCGCAAGCGCCCATGACAACGCGCATGTTGTGCTCGACCAAGACGACCGTGAGCTTGAAGTCGTCCCGAAGTTGTCGAATCTGACGCATGAGCGCAAGCGATTCCTGTGGATTCAGTCCAGCCGCCGGCTCATCGAGCAACAGCGCCTTGGGGCGCGTCGCCAGCGCCCGCGCGATTTCGAGCCGCCGCTGATTGCCATAGGAAAGCGACTTGGCCGGGGCGCGACGGTATGCGGCCAACCCGAATCGCTCGAGCAGCGCCAGAGCCAAGTCGCGTTGCTCTTTTTCTTCAGCCTGTTGGCGGGCCGTCCGCAGCATCGTCGCCAGGAGTCCGGCGCGGCTGCGCGGATGGCAGGCCGTCATGACGTTTTCCAAAACGGAAAGCTCGCCAAAAAGCCGAATGTTCTGAAAGGTGCGCGCCACGCCGCGCCGCGCGATTTCGTGCGGCGGAAGCCCGACGATGCTCTTGCCTTCCAACTCGACATCGCCGGACGTTGGCCGATATACGCCGGTAAGAACGTTGAAGATGGTTGTTTTGCCCGCGCCGTTCGGCCCAATCAGTCCAAAGACCTGCCCCGCCGCCACCGCCAAGTCGAGGTCCTTGACGGCTACCAGACCGCCGAAGCGCACCGTCGTGGATTTCGTCGCCAACAGCGCCGTTACTGATGACATGCTACTGCCCGCCCCGCCGCCAGACTTGGTCCGGCGGCAATTTCACGCCAGAAAATCAGTCGCTGAATGCCGGGCTATCTTCCGCTTGCCCATAGATTTCGAGCAGGCGGTCGCGGAGATAGGCAAACGCTTCGCCGGGGGTGTCGGCGTATTGAAAGAAGTCCAAGTCAGACGCCGAAATCATGCCCCACTTGACCAGCGCCTCAAAGTTCAGGACTTCGCGCCAGTAGGCTTCGCCATAAATGACGATTGGAATGCGGCGATTGAGCTTGCGCGTCTGGAGCAGCGTCAAGACTTCCAGCAGCTCGTCGAGCGTTCCAAAGCCGCCGGGAAAGATCACCAGCGCCTTGGCGAGATAGACCAGCCAGAACTTCCGCATGAAAAAGTAGTGAAACTCGAAGCACAATTCCGGCGAGATGTACGGGTTGGGGTACTGCTCGAAGGGCAGGCTGATATTGAAGCCGACCGACTTGCCGCCGGCGATGGCCGCGCCCCGATTGGCGGCTTCCATGATGCCGGGGCCGCCGCCGGAGCAAATCAGAAATCGGCGCTGCGTGGTCGGCAGGCTCATGGCCCAGGCGGTGAGCAGGCGCGCCAAATCCACGGCTTCGTCGTAAAAGCGCGCCATGGCCGGATCGAGCGCGCCGCCGGGCGCTTCCGCCTCGTATTCCGGCGGATACTTGCTATTCGGATGCGGATGAATGCGCGCCGAGCCAAAGAACACAATCGTGTCCTGCACGTTGTGCTCGCGTAGCCGGGCGGCCGGCTCGAGATACTCGCTTTGAATGCGAAGCAAGCGCGCCGCCCGGCTTTCCAGGAAGTCGTGGTTGCGGTAAGCCTTGGGCGGCTTGACCAAACGCGGTGGGCTTTGCGTCATCAAGAACAGTTCCATTTCGCGCTGAATTCCGCGCCGTCGAGCTTGCCAGCGGGCAACCGCGCTCGACAGCGCATCCTCGTTTGTATCATGGACGCCTCCGAGCAACGACCAAAAAGACATTCGCATCAGCCATTCGGATGCGTGTCGGAGGCTTGAGGGTCACGCTGCGAAGCCTGTCCGCCGGGAGCGCCTCAGTCGCCTGGCTGGTCTTCGGGCGTTCCCAGGGCGCGATGCTCGAGGCGGCGCGATTCGGCGATGATGCGCTCGAAAAGTCGCTGAATGGCGGCATTGTCAAATGGTCCGGCGTTGTGCGTCGTGATGCGCGTCAACACTTCGGACTCGCGCGCCGGGATGCGGACTGGAAGCCCGCCGGCCTGCTTGACGCGCGCGATGGCAATAACCAGTTCCGCCCGCCGATTGAGCAGGGCGACCAGTTGGGCGTCGGTTTCATCGATGAGGCGGCGATATTCGGCAAGGGTCATGCGGCGAGCGTCAAGCCGGCCTCGGCGCTGTTTCGCGCGAGAGCGCGCCAGAGAAGGCAGTCGCCGCCGGCCGGATGAATAATGTTAACTTTAGCACGCCGCAGGCGCTCTGTGCTATTTTCAACGCTTGTTCAGGCAGTCGAGATCGCCAGAGTCTTTACCTAAATTTCGGATTTTGGAGATGAGCTTCCCGCTATGCAAAACTGCAAGCTTCTTTTGACTCTCATTCTTGGCGGCGCGGTCCTGTCGGCGACAGCGGATGTGGCGGCGCTTGCGCAGCGTCAAACGAGCGGCGCGCCGTCCAGCAGCATGCGCGACAACAAGCCCCAGAAAGGCAAGATCAAAGTCGCCATCATTCCCCAGGACAACCAGCGCGGCTGGACGAAAGACATCATGATCGCCGAGCTGGAAACGGCTTTGACCGGCGGGCGATTCGATATTTTGTCTCGCGACTCGCTCAACTCGATCATTGCCGAGCAAAGGCTCGCCAACTCCGACCTGGCCGATCCGAGCAATGCCATCAAGGTCGGACGGCTTGGCTCGGCGCAGTACATCATCGTCGCCAAGTGCGTTTCGATTGACGTGAAAGAAAGCGGCCTCGCCATTGGCGGCTTTGGGCGGCGCGAAAAGAGGATGACCGCCAAAGTCAACATGCAACTCATCAACGCGGAAACCGGCTCGGTCATCAAGTCGGAAAACTACGACGCGAGCGATGCCACGACCTCAAGCCAGATCGGCAGCTTGGGCAGCAGCAACAGCGACGCGCCAGGGCAGGAATCGTTCACCAAAATGATGAAGACCTTCGCGCAGCGGTTTGCCGAGGTCGTCAGCCTGGAAGTGCCGTTTGAAACGACAGTGGCGCTGGTGCGCGATGGGCAGGTCATCATTCGCAGCGGCGCGGCCGACGGCGTGCAGGAAGGCGTCCAATTTGATGTCATCCTTGAGGGCGAGCCAATCCGCGACGCGGATGGCTCGATTCTCGAGCGCATCACCAGTCGCGTGGCGACGCTCCGGGCGGCGAAAGTCAGCGAAAAAGTGACCTACTGCGACGTTGTGCAGACCTACGACCCTAACTCCAAGGCGGCTGACCCAACGCCGAATCTCGGGCGCATTCAAACGGACATGACGGTGCGCCAAGTGGCTAAAGCCGCGGTCGCGCCGTCGCGCCGCCGCTGAGGTTGCCGCAGCGTCGAGCGGCGCGGCGGCTAGACGACTTGTTCTCGACACGCTCCGGCTTCGTTGCGCGCCGCTCATCAGGCCCCCGCTAGCCTTTCAGTCTCAGTCAAGGAGAGTTCCCAATGATATCCTTCCTTCGCCTTGCCGCCGCCATTTGCGCGAGCTGCTGCGCGCTGACGCTCGGCGCGTCCGGCGAGACGCTTAAGAAGCGTTACGCCTTTGATTACAACGCGGCGACGCGCTCCGCTTCGGAAGCGCGCGCCAAGTCCAAGGCCCGCAAGCAGTTTTTGGCGGATTTCCTGGAGTCGAAGTTCTCGCGGGCGATTATCGAGAGCCTCGCCGAGGAAATTGACATCGCGCTTGACCCGCCGGACGAGTTTCTCGCTGATTTCAAAATCACGAATACGCGCTACAACGACGATGAAACCAAGATCATTCTCACCGTCGAGGGGGATGTGAATCTGCCGTCCATGGTTTCGGCGCTGGTGCAAAGCAAGGTCTTGAGCTTTGGCGAGCGCCCGCCGCGAGTCATGTTCATCCCGTCTAATCGCTTTGACGATCCGAAAGCCGCCAAGACGCTGCGCGCGCTGGTTTACGAGCAAATGCGTCAGGCGGGCTTGCAGTCGGTGGCCTTTGAAGGCGTTACGGAGATTACGTCCGTCCAGATCAAGCAGTCGCCCAACGGCTTGCGGATGTTGGCCAAGCAGGCGCTTCAGTACGGCGCGGATTACCTCATCTATATTGACCCGGAAACTGACAATCGCCCGGCAAGCATCGGCGGCCACATCTGCGACGCGAACTTCATCTATACCGTGATGCGGCCCAATGACAATCGCATCCTGGGCGAGGGCGTCATCACCACGCGCGGGAGCGCCAACTCCGCGATGGTCGCCTTTGGGAAAGCCATGGATGAAGCCGCGCCCCTGCTCATCACGCGCGCCGTCGGACAGCTTTACCAATCCATCTTTGCCGACAGCGACGTGATTTATGACCAGAAGCAGATCAAGAACAACATCGCGCTGACGGTTTTCTTCAAGACTTCGCCCCAGCAAACGCAGGCGATTGTCAAGGCGCTCCAGGCGCAGAACGCCTATGTGACGTTGGGCGTCGGGGCGGTTGGCGACCGGATGACGGTGGAAACCGCGATGGATGTGCTCGACCTTTACAACTTCTTCAACGACCAGACGTTTGAAGCCGGCGGCGCGAAATTCAAGGCGCCGGTCATCGGATACGGGGAAAATACGCTCGAGGTGGAGATCGTGCCCCTTAACGGGCAGCCCAAGAAGGCGCGCGCCGCGAATCCGCCGGCGCGGCGGCCGCGCCCATCCGGCGCTGGCGCGTCCGGCAAGCCCAAGGCGATTATTTGCAACCTCAAGCCGTCGCTGCGGGCGCCGGCCTTTGTGCAGTGAAGCTTGAGCAATGAAGCTCCATATAACGAGCGCGGCGCCGGGCGTTTGCCTGCCGCCGCGCTTTTTTCGTCTCTTTGCAGGAGGCGGACGCTGCAAGCTGGTCAACGCGGCAACGGCGCTTCCGCGCGGCGGGCGACGAGAATGCTGCTATAGTAGCGCCCATGAGCTGGTATGAAGTCTTCCGCTTGGCCTTCGATGCAATCCGCGCGCACAAGCTGCGGTCATTTCTGACGCTGCTGGGCATCATCATCGGCGTGGCGAGCGTCACCGCCGTCGCGACGGTCATTGAAGGCTTCAGCGAATACGTCAACGAGAAAGTCGCCGTCTATGGCGCGGGGGCGCTGACTATCGAAAAGGCCGCCTTCCAGGGCTTCGCCGACTTCGAGAAGTTTTTGCGCGCCCTTCAGCGGAATCCCGACTTGAAAACGGACGACCTGGTGGCCCTGCGCGAGCGCTTGACCTTGGCCGACGAAGTCGCCGCGCAGGATGGCGCGGCCGCGGACGCGCGGTATGGCAATACAGTCGTGCCGACGGTCGGGATTCAGGGCGTGACAGCCAACTTCAATGACCTTTCAACGGTCGAGCTGGCGCAAGGGCGCGTCATCAGCCCCCTTGACGAGGAAAACCGCCGGGCGGTCTGCATCCTTGGCGCCGACATCGCCAAGGAGCTGTTTCCGAGAGGCGATGGCATTGGCGAAACCGTGAAAATCGGCCGCGATCCCTATGAGGTCATCGGCATCGCCAAGCCGCTCGGCGCATTTCTCGGTCAATCGCAGGACAACTACATTCAGATTCCGCTCAGCGTCTTCCACAAAACCTATGGCGAGCGCCGCTCGCTGACGCTTTATGTCCGCCCGCGCCGGGGCGTGCCGAGCGAGCTTGTCGAGGATGAAGCGCGGGCGATTCTCCGCGCGCGGCATCATCTTTCGCCAAATGAGGAAGACGACTTCAGCATTACGAGCGACCCGACCACGCAGGGCGTTTTCACCACCCTGTTGACGACCGTCAGCGCGGTGGTGCTGCCTATCACCAGCATTTCGCTGGTTGTCGGCGGCATCGTCATCATGAACATCATGCTGGTTTCCGTCACGGAGCGGACGCGCGAGATCGGCATTCGCAAAAGCCTTGGCGCCCGGCGGCGCGACATTCTGCGCCAGTTTCTAGCCGAGTCGGCGCTGCTGTCGCTCCTTGGCGGCGTGATTGGCTTGGCGCTGGCCTACGTGACGATGCTGATTGTGTCGCATTTTTCAGGGCTGCCGGTGGCGCTGCCGCTGTGGGCCGTCGGCTTGGCGGTGCTGGTCTCCGGCAGCGTCGGGCTGTTCTTTGGGATTTATCCAGCCAATAAGGCCGCGCGGCTCGATCCGATTCAGGCGCTACGCGCTGACTAGCGTCTGAGCAGCCAAGCCTGAGCAAGCCAGCGCGCTCATGAGCCGCGTAGCGCGAGCGGACGGCGTTCAGGCGCGTCCCCAGCGCTGTCGCGCCGCCTCGAAAGCGCGCCAGCCAGGCATCGGTTGCTTGCCGCGCGGCTATCGCTTAGCATTCAGCGCGACGCATCCTTTCAAACTCCGCCTCGTGTCTTTCGCGCCTGACCGGTTTGCTTCATACTGTTGGATCTGGAGAGGAATCTTGCCCGTATGTCTGCGCCGCACCAACTGAGTCATGTCCAGCAAAGCTTCAATCAAGTGCTACAGATGATGCTGTCGGTGTCCGACAAGGTCAGCGACTTGATTTTCTCGCCCGGGCGGCCGCCTCAGGTCGAGTTGGTGGGGCAGCTCCGAGCCGTCAAGATTCAGGGGCTCGAGCAGCTCACGCCACAGCATACGCATGCCTTCGCTCAGGTTCTTCTGGCGAACAACACGGCCAACATCGAAAAGCTGGAGAAGCTCGGATCGGTGGATCTGTCTTACAGCGTGCCGGGACACTCGCGCTTTCGGGTCAATGTTTTCAAGCAGCGCGGGACGGAAGCCATCGTCATGCGGGTGATTCCCAATCGCATCCCGGCGCTGGAGGACCTTGGGCTGCCGCCCCAGCTGCGTCAGATCGCCGATCTCAAGAACGGCATCGTGCTGGTCACTGGCCCGACCGGGAGCGGCAAGTCATCCACGCTGGCAGCCATCATCAACCTCATCAACGAGACCAAGTACTACCACATCGTCACCATCGAGGATCCGATTGAGTTCATTCATCCGCACAAGAACTCCACCATCCATCAGCGCGAGCTGCACAGCGACACGCCGGACTTCGCGCTGGCGCTGCGGGCGGCGCTGCGGCAAGCCCCCAAAGTGATTCTGGTAGGGGAAATGCGCGACCGGGAAACGATTGAAATCGCCATGGAGGCTTCTGAAACCGGGCACCTCGTGCTTTCCACGCTGCATACGATTGACGCCGCCAAAACCGTGGATCGCATCATTGGGGTTTTCCCAAAGAGCGAGGAGCACATCGTTCGCACGCGCCTGGCGCAGTCGTTCCGGTACATCGTTTCCCAGCGGCTCATCCCGCGCGCCGATCAGCGCGGGCGCGTCGCGGTCGTCGAGATTCTGCGCTCGACGATGCGGACGCGCGAATACATTGAAAAGGGCGAAACGGCCGGCAAAACGCTCGTGGACGCCATGCGGGACGGCGAAATCGAAGGCATGCAGCATTTTGACGGCGTGCTCGAGAAGCTCATCCGCCAGAACGTCATCACGAAGGAAGACGGGCTGGCCTACGCGACGAACCCCGGCAACCTCATGCTTCAGTTGAGCGACATGGGGCGTCCGGCGCCGCAGAGCGCGCCGCCGCAAAGCATGACCGGCGGCCATCGCGCGCCCAGCGAGCCGCCGAAGCCCGCCCCGACCACTGGCGCGCGCCCCGGCTCGATGCTTGACCTCATTGATCGGTAACGGCTTGCCCTGCCGGGGACGCAAGAGCGGCAAGCGCGGCTGATTTCCGGGGCGTTCGGGGCCGTGCGCGCTTGCCGGCGGGTTGCGTCACAAGCGCGCTCTTGGTTATCCTTGCGTCACGAGACATCTTCCGATGGGAGAGCAATCGCCATGGATGTGGCTTCCAAGGCGCTGGCTGAAGCGTCGCCTCGCTCGTTCGAGGAGTTCTTTCCGCTCTACCTTGCCATGCACAGTCATCCCATGACGCGCCTTTTTCACTTTGTCGGGACAGGGCTTCAGCTACCGATTATCGTGGCCTGCGTCGCGACTGGCTGGTGGTGGGGGCTGCTGACGATTCCTTTCGTCTCATACGGTCTGGCCTGGCTTTCGCACTTTGTCTTCGAGCGCAATCGCCCGGCGACGTGGACCAATCCGTGGTACTCACTCCTGGGCGACTACAAAATGGTTGGATTGATGCTGCGCGGACAGCTTTGGCGATGACGCGCGTCATCCCGCGGCGGGCCAGGCTCTGATCGCTGGCGACGCATGATTTCAACGGGGCGGGCGTCATGCTGACTTCCGTTTGGGCGACCGCGCTTCTGCATCTTCTCATCGCGACCGGCCATGGCTTTGTTGGCGCGTGGCTGGCCGTGCGCATGGTGTTCCGACCGCGACGCGCCTGGAAGCTGTTTGGCTGGCGCGTTCCCTTCACGCCAGGAATGATCCCGGCGGAGCGCGCCGCGTTTCTCAAGCGCTTCGCTAACGTGATCGCCGAGCGCGTCCTCACGGTTGAAACCATTGCCGACGAGATTGTGGCGCTTGGCATCGAGGGCGAGGTGGGCGCGGCATCGCTGCGTCACTATGCCGAGCAGACCGACAGCGAGGATTTCCTGCGCCATCTCGCCCAGCGCATCGTCGAGCTGCTCGCCGATGAGCGCAACGCGGTTGGGATTGGTCGCCGCCTTACGGAGGGCTTCGCTAATGTCGTCATCGAGGAGGTCGGGGCCACCTACGGCTTGGTCGGTCGCCTGATCGCTCGGCGGCTGGTCGAGCTAGGCATGCTCAAGCGAATGGTAACGCTCGCGCTTGAAGACATCGCGAGCCTGTTGAGTCGGAATGAGCCGGCCCGCGCCGCCATGGTCGAGGCCATCACGACGGTGGGAGGGCATTTGTTCGAGGGCGACGCGGCGCCGCCGCGCCGGCACGCTTCGGATGTCACGCCCGTGACGGAGTTCGTGCAGTCCCTTGGCCGCCGGCTGGACATTGAAGCCTTGTTGCGGGCGCAGCTCGAGCGATTGACCGACCAGATGATTGAAGAGTTGATCTATCGGGCGGCGGGGCGCGAGTTGCGCATGATTGTCCGTTTCGGGGCGCTGGTCGGGCTGTTTGTCGGCATCGTGCAGGCGGGGTTGTTCCTGCTGACGGAAGCGTGATGGGCGCCAGGGCGGGCTAGCCCCTAACGGACAATCGCTGATGAATGAGGGCGAGCATTTTCTCCAGCGTCTCTTCGGGAGAAAGCGCCGAGGTGTCGAGCCAGATGGCGTCATCGGCGCGGCGCAGCGGCGACACCGGGCGGTTGTAGTCGCGGCGGTCGCGCTCGAGCACATCCAGGCGCGTCTCCTCGCGCGTGCACTCGATGCCCCGGGCGCGTTGCTCGGCGTAGCGCCGTTCCGTGCGGGTTTCCACGCTCGCGTCGAGAAAGAATTTCACATCCGCGTCCGGGAACACCGCCGTTCCGATGTCGCGCCCATCCATGACGACCGTTCCCGTTGCGCCCATTCGGCGCTGCTGCTCGACAAGCGCCGCGCGCACCCCAGCCACAGCCGAGACAATCGAGGCGTAGCGGCTCACCGCCGGCATCCGTATCTCCTGCGAGACATCTTCGCAGTCGGCCAACACCTGCAAGTGAAAGGGGTCGCCGGCGAGCGAGATTTTCATGCCCTGGGCGATTTCCGCCAGCTTTGCTTCCTGCTCGGGAAGCAGTGGCTCGGGCGCGCTGCTCGGCTCGAGCACGCCGAGTCGGAAGCTTTTCAGCGCGACCGCCCGATACATCGCGCCGGTGTCAATGTAGAGCGCGCCCAAGCGGGCGGCCAGCCGCTTGCCGATGGTGCTCTTGCCGGCGCCGGCCGGGCCGTCAATGGCGATGACAATGCGGGGCGTTTGAGCGATGGAGTCCTTCATAAGCGCAGCCATAAGCGCAGCGCGCCGCGCCGCCAAGCGCGCGGCCAAAGCAGCTAAAACAGAGCTTCCCCAGCCAGGTCGGCAATGACGAGCGGATAAACCACGTCGAGAAACCGCTGAACGATATAGCCAGACGCGCCCCAGATTGGGTCGTCGTCCGCATGATGGAAGAAATATACGCTTCGCGGATGGTTGTTGATGATGAACTGGCGAACCTCGCGGGCCTCGGCGCGCGCGATGACCGGAAGCGGGACTTCAATCAGGCGCTCGGTTTCCTGATGGTCAAGCCGGAATTCGATGGGGTAGGGAATGACGCCAATCACCGGAGTAATCCGAAAGCCGGTATTGGTCTCGAAGGATTCCAGCAGCCCAATGACCAGCACTTCCTCGGCGGGAAGACCGATTTCCTCGTAGGCCTCGCGGAGCGCCGTCGCCGCCGGCGAAAGGTCCTGCGGGTCGCGGCGGCCGCCTGGAAAGGCGATCTCGCCCCGGTGGCGGCGCAGGTGCGCGGCGCGCTTGGTCAGCAGCAGATGGGGCACGCCCCGCTTGAAAAAGAGCGGAACGAGGACTGCCGCCTGGGCGTCATTGCCGCTCGCCGGCGGATAGCCCGCGTCGCTGCGGCGCAGAGCCTTGGCCGCTTGGCTCGTAAACTCAGGGCTGACCGTGTAGCGTTGCAAAAACGACCAGTTAGCGCTGGTCGCTACTTCACTCCCGTGGAGATGGCCCATCATGCGGATGTTGTCGTTGCTGCTGTTGCTGAGCCTATGGTTTTTCCCCGCCAAAGGGCAAGCGCCACGCCGGCGGGCGCTGCCGCCGCCGTTGCCAGCCGCGCCGCTCCCCGACCGAATGCCGGCTGAGCCGACCGCCAACCCGGCAACTGATTCGGATGCCGCCGACCCCATCGTGCGAGAACTCCAGGAACTGGTCAAGGCGGTGGCGGCGCTCAAGGCGCAAACAAAGGTTCAGGCGGCGAACGTTCTGCTCGACGCCTTGCTCAAGCGCCAGGCGACGCTGGAAAGTCAAGCGGAGGCGCTCCAGAGCGAATATGACCGCTTGCGCGCCGAGCGGGCGGCCAATCTGGCGCGCCTCCAGGATTTAGCGGGCGAAATCTCGCGCCTGGCGTATGTTTCGCAAGCGGACGCCGAGGCCCGCGTCCGCGCCGATGTAGCCAGTCGCGACGCGACGTTTCAAGCCCGCCTAACGAGCTTGGAAACGCGCTTCAACGAGAAGCGGGCCGAGCTGATCCAGGTCAACGCCGAGATCGAGCTGCTGAAGGGGCGGCTGCGCGGCTGGCTGGACGACGCGCCCGACCCCAGCCAGCCCTGAGACCAGCCAGCCCCGAACCCATCCGGCGATAACCTGCCGCGAGGGATAGCCGCTTGGCCCCGGCTTTCGGTAAAGTCGCCGCACGAAAAAGCTTCATTCGCGCTGACGACCACCGAGCGCGCCATTACGTTCTCAGGAGTAACACGCACATGCCCTTCGAACTACCGGAACTGCCATACGCGAAAGACGCGCTTGCGCCGCACATTTCGGCGACGACGCTCGAGTTTCACCACGGTAAGCACCACAAGGCCTACCTGGACAACACGAACAAGCTTATTGACGGCACGCCCCACGCCGAAAAGTCGCTCGAAGAAGTCATCCAGGCCGCCCATGCCGACAGCAACGCGGGACTCTTCAACAACGCCGCGCAGGTTTGGAATCACGCCTTTTTCTGGAACTCCATGAAGCCCAACGGCGGCGGCGAGCCGACCGGCGAGCTGGCGGATCGCATCAACCATGCCTTTGGCGGTCTCGACCAGTTCAAGGAAGCCTTCAAGCAGGCCGGCGTCACGCAATTCGGCAGCGGCTGGGCGTGGCTGGTGCTTGACAACGGCGACCTGAAAATCACGAAAACGGCCAACGCCGACCTGCCGCTCGTCCACGGGCAAACGGCGCTGCTCACCTGCGATGTCTGGGAGCATGCCTACTATCTTGACTTCCAGAACCGCCGCCCCGATTTTCTGCAAGCCTACCTTGACTATCTAATCAACTGGGACTTCGCCGCCGCGAACTTGGCCAAAGCGGCCTAGTCGGCAGCCGCGCCCAGCGCTTTCGCCTAGCCTGCCGCCGCGGGCGCGAAAGGCATAGCCCCTTTCGCGCCCGTCGCTTTTTCCGGAGCGGGGTCGGGTCTTGTGGCTGGAAGCCGCCAGGCGGAGGGCTGGCGAGACGACGGCCGCAAGGCGTAACGCCGCCGCCTGGGGCAACCGCCGCGCCCGCCGCGGGAACTCGGCGCGCCGAAGCGGCCGGCCCTAGTCAATGACCTTCACATCCGTCTGGAAGCGGCGATAGCTCGTGTAGCGGATTTCCAGTCGGATATGAACCGGGTTGCGCGGAAATTCCAGCACATCGTCAGCAAAGACATAGGTTGGAAACCAAAACTTGCCCTCGATGTTCTCGCGGTAGCTCTCAAAGCGAGGGAACTTGTTGTTTTGATCTTCCGGCAGCGTGCGACCGGCGCTTTTGACGACCATCAAATCCTGGGCGTCCACCCAGAGACGGCCCATAAAAAACCGTTTCCCGCCCGACTGAAACTTTGGCACGCGCTTGGGGCGAACCTCAAAGACATAGGTGTCAAGCTCGTCAAGCCGCTCCCGCCCGACATATTCAATGTTATAGAGGGGCGCGTCTTCCCTGGTGATAGCGAACGGCTTGGTCGTGCCAAAGTCCTCCAGGTCGGCCGGCGTGATTTGCAGCCCCTGAAGCGTTGAAGGAGGAAACCGCTTGATTTCTTCGCGGCGCTGCCCGCTTTCGGTGAAGGAAACCTCCGACATTCGGTAAAACTCTCCGGTTGGGCGGTCGTCAATGCCGAGGGTTTGCATCCGCACTTCCTGGCGGTAGATATAGTTGGCGAATTCCCGCAGCAACAGGGACTCGTTTTCAGTGAACCGCTCAATGACCTGAGCGATGTCAAGCGAGCTGCCGCGCCGGACATCGGGCGGCGATGACCGCCCGGCGTTTGGCGCGGGGAAGTCCCGGGCGTCTAGCGGCGGATGGCTCGGCACAGTGCGCGGACGCCCTCCATCCTGCGCCTGGGTTTTGACAATTCCTAAACTGCCACAGCCCAGCAGGATGCTGGCGAGACAAGTCGCGCATAGTATGGGGCGAGCGCTTTGGGCGCGGTTGGCTGCCATGGCTTCAAGATCCTTTCGGCGCGCTAGTGATCGCGCTAATGTCGCATTCGGCTTAGCGAAGCTCGCTGTGGACGGCAAGCCCATGCGCGGCGCGCGACTCCGGGAAGCGCGCTGGCAACGGGCCGTTTCCCGCGCCGGCGCGGCTTGCCACGCGCTCGCGCCGGGCGCATGATTGGTCTACGCGATGCGTTTTTAGGTTGCGTTGTCGGCTATGAAAAACCTCATTCTTTACGCCATTCCATTTTTCTTGGCCACCATCGTCGCCGAGGCTCTCTGGGACAAGCTCAAAGGGACGCGCTTCGTCACTTTGAAGGACGCCTTGACGAATATCGCCATCGGGACTGGCAGCCTGATGGGCAAGTTCATACCCACGGCTGCGATTTACTGGTTCTGCTGGCATATCTCGCCCTTCAAAATCCAGCCCGCGTGGTGGTCGTGGGCGGCGGCGCTGCTGCTGGATGACTTTTTTTACTATTGGTTTCACCGCATCAGTCATGAGAGCCGGTTTTTCTGGAACATGCACGTCGTCCACCATTCGAGCGACCACTATAACCTGAGCGTGGCGGTGCGCCAGAGCTGGTTTGGCGGACTCGTCGGGTGGGTTTTCTATGCGCCAATCGCGTTGCTCGGCTTTCCGCCGGAGATGCTGCTGACGGCGCATGCCATCAATCTGCTGTATCAGTACTGGATTCACACCCAGTTTATCGGGCGGATGGGCTGGCTGGAGCGAATTTTCAACTGTCCGACGCATCACCGCGTCCACCACGGCGTCAACGAGCCTTATCTCGACAAAAACTACGGCGGCATCCTGATCATCTGGGATCGCCTGTTTGGCACGTTTGCCGAAGAGACCGAGCCGGTCCGGTATGGCATCATCAAGCCCCTGCGGAGCTACAACCCGCTCTGGGCGAATCTGCATGCCTGGCATGAGATGTTTGAAGCGATGCGCGCGCGCCCAACTTGGCGCGAAAAATGGCGCTGCGTCTGGGGACCTCCGGCCATGACGCCGGAAGCGCCGGCGGCCTGGAAGCCCGACGCCTCGGCCGCCGCTTCGCGCGTCTGACTTGCATGTTCCAGGGCGATTAGGGCAAGTTCGCCTTGCGCCATCTATCCTGCGTCCGTTGTTTTCGTCCCTTCCGATAGCGTGGCGAAACTCGGAAGGCGTCTCGCCTGCGCGGGATGCCACCCCGCCGAGGTGGCAGACGATGGCCTGTTTCCGCGATCCGCAAAAGCATTTCTCCCCGGTGGAAGTCATCGAGCGCTTGCTGACGCTGTGTCAGGAAGAGGATGATAAGGCGGCGACGCTCTACTTGGCTTCCGACTTCGACCTTGCGCTCTATCTCGATGCGCTTGGCTTTGACATGTATAGTCGCCGGCAACTGGTCGAGCGCCGCCGCTCGATTGACTTCAGCCGTTTCTCGATGAACGTCCTGCCCAGCGGCGACCGCGGTCATAGCCGCACCACGGCGCACTAAAGCTCATTCGGCCGCGCGCGCCAATTGGCTTGGAATCGCCGTCCCCTCCTCGGATAGCTCGCGCTCCAGCGCCGCCAGACAATGCTTCGCGGCGGCCCGCAGCCCTGGCTTGCCGCGCTTGGCGCGCTCCTCCAGGCGCTTGAAAAGATCGTCAAAGGCTTCGTCTGAAACTTGGTCTTCGGGCGCGACGACGAGCGTTTCCGCCATCAGGGCGGCAATGCGCTGCTGCTCCGGCGCTTTGAACCCGCTCAAGGCATCCAGAAAGCCATCCATATCGCTCGTAATCAGCTCGGCATAAAACGCGCTAAGCCGCGCGGCCGCCTCGTCCACGCAGCGCATGGCCGCTGCCAGCAGCGGCCGCCGAAACGCTTGATCGCCGCGGCGACAGAGCGCGATGGCATACTCGATGGCGTCGTCGTCGTCGGTCGGATCGTTGAGACGCGCTTCCAGCGCCGCCAGCACGATGTCGCGATTACGGGCGTAGTCTTCATCCAGCGCCGCCAGCAAGTATGCGACGGCCACGGCGCGCTTGCCGGTCGCGCGCGGCTGTTCAGCCAGGAGCGCCTGCCGCGCGGCGTCGCGGTCGTAGTACTCGAGCTCCTCGGCGTCGCCATAGTCGTCCGCCAGGAGCTCGCTCAACAGCGGATCGGCGATGGCTTCCCGCGCCGCAACTGTGTCGGTCGCCAGGTAAGGCGGCGCGGAAGGCGGCGCGCTCGCGCGCCCGTCAAGCCAGGCGTATCCGCCAACCGCCAGCAGGCCGGCAGCCAGCGCCCCTAAGGCGACGCGTTTTGGCAACGGTTTCATAGACAAACGGGTTACGGCTGCAAACAAAGGCGCAGCTTCAAGCAAAGCTCATGCCATCGGCGATGCGACCAGCATCGCTTCGGACAGTCGCCGCGCCGTCGCTTCGTCCGCCAAGCGGGCGACTAGCGCCAGCGCGAACTCGAGCGCCGTGCCGGGGCTGCGGCTGGTCACGATGCGCCCATCCGCTGCGACGCGCTGTTCCACGTACGTTCCGCCAGCCTCGGCGAGCCGGTCGCGGACGCTCGGATGCGAGGTGAACGCCTTGCCCTGCAATAGCCCAAACGCCGCCAGCGCCATTGGCGCGGCGCAAATCGCCGCCGCCCAGCCGCCGCGCTCGACCACGCCTCGTGTCAGCTTGGCCACTCGGGCGTCGTCGCGGAGGTGGATCGCGCCGGGCAGCCCGCCAGGCAGCGCCACGGCGTCAAAGCTGTCTTCCAGAACGGCGTCGAGCGTCGTGTCCGCGACCATCGGGATGCCGTGCGAGCCGGCGACGGTCAGGCAGCTCGTCAGCGCAGCCGTCACGACGGCAATGTCGGCGCGACGCAGGACATCAACGACGATGACAGCTTCCATCTCCTCGAAGCCTTCCGCGATTGGAACGAGAACCTTCGGCATGGCTAGCAGTGACAAGACAGCGCCAGTTTTGGACGCGAGTTTTGGAAACGAGCTGTTCCAGAAGCGATTGAATGAGGGTATGCTGGCTCCAATTCCCCCAAACGTCAAGCGCTTTCCTGCGCGCCGCCTCCGCGACAGACCCTGAGCAAGCCATGCCAAAGCCGCCGCTCCGCGCTCCGGGCGAGCCGGGATTGGCCGCCCAGCGCCGCCGTATGCAAGTCATCATCCGGCGATTGCGCCGGGCCTATCCCGACGCCCATTGCTCCCTCAACTACGCGACGCCGCTCGAACTGCTGGTCGCCACCATTCTCTCCGCGCAGTGCACGGATGCGCGCGTCAATCTGGTCACGAAAGACCTCTTTCAAAAATACCGCTCGGCGGCGGATTACGCCCAGGCCGACCTGGAAACGCTTCAGGAAGACATTCGCCCCACAGGCTTTTACCGCAACAAAGCCAAGGCTCTGCAAGGGATGGGGAAACGGCTGGCGGAGGCGTTCGGCGGCGAGGTCCCCCGCGCGATGGATGACCTGCTGACCCTGCCGGGCGTTGCGCGCAAGACGGCGAACGTCGTTCTCGGCAACGCCTTCGGACAAGCGCCGGGAATCGTTGTGGATACGCATGTGGCGCGCCTGTCGGCGCGACTGGGCTTTTCCAACGCGCCGACGCCAGAAAAAATCGAGCGCGATCTGATGGCGATCGTGCCGCCTCGGCACTATGTCATGCTGCCGCACTGGCTGATTTTTCACGGTCGGGCCGTCTGCCGCGCCCGGGGGCCGCGTTGCGGCGAGTGTATGCTCGCTGACCTTTGCCCCTCGGCGGGCGACGGGCAAGCCGGAGCGCAAGCCGGAGCGCAAGCCGCCCGCCGCCCCTGACGGTCAGCGCCGCTCGCGCTGGCGCTGCCGCCAATAGACCATGCCCCCGCCGAGCATCAACAGCAGCGCCTCGCCGGGGATGATGACTGGCCGTTCCTGAACGACAACATTCGCCGGCGGGCGAAGCGTCGCCTGGGTCGCCGCCGGGACAATCAATGGATTCGTCTGAAAGAGGCGCTGGTCGCGCTCGGTGTGGAAATAAACGGTCAGAAACGTGTCGCCCGCCGGCTGAAACTCCGGCTGGGTCGGAGCCAGGATGCGCTTGGCCCAATCGGCAGCCGGAACGCGGTCGGCAAAGGGAACGGCCGCCGGGTCGAACAAAACCGCACCATCGGCGTGAACTTCTTTGCGTTCATTGCTCACGATGAACACCTTGAAGTTGCGGTGCTGGGGACTGTTACCGTCCGGCGGTGGCGGCGGGCACACCAGCGGGACAACCGGCCGGTCTGTTGTAAACGACACCACAAACGGCTGAATGGAAGCCTGTTCATCATAGCCGAGCGAAATATCGGGAGCGTCGGTGCGCGCCGTGACGATGACCCAGGTCGCCTTCCGCTCCAAATGTGGCTTGGCCCAAGCGAGAAAGTCCTCCGTCAACTGAACCGGCTTTTCCGCTTTGGGCGGCTTGGTCGGATCAAAGGGGATTTCTTCGGGGTCACGCGCCACAGCCCTCTGAATGGCCCTGATGAATTCTTCCTTTGTAGCGCGCGGAAAGGTTTCAATCCCCGCTTCGACGACACGCCGGGCGACCACCACTTGACCGGGCTGCGGCTTGGGGAAGTCGCTCGGCTTGACGACCGGCTTCGGCTTGAGCCACTCCCACGACCAAAAGGCCAGCTTCCACTGCAGCTTGGTTTCAATGATGGTTGGCGCGAGGTACTCGCTCAGGCGCAGAAAAATCTGCGGTCCGGCCGCCGCCAACTGGATGTCGCCCGGAAACGGCATGGCCCACGCGAACGCTTCGCCCCGAAAGCGAATCGCCGGCTCGAAAATCACCGTTTCGCGCTTGGTCGCCGGATCGTAGTAAATCAGCAACCGGTCTTCGGCGTAGTTAAACGGCAGGTCGTCGCGGGTCACGACGCCACCGGCGCACACGTCACCCGCCCACAAACTTGCGCCCAGCCACAGCAGGCCCAATCCAAAGACGGCCGCCCTCAGCAGCCGTCGCACAAGCCCAATGACACTCATGAGTTCATTCCAGCCGGAGATGACCGCGCAATGCGGTAGAGACCGACGCCAAGCAGCAGAAAGACTGCTACTGCCCACAAATCGGAAAACGGCCCATGCTCAAGCGCCGGAAAGCGTTTGGCCACATCGAGCGCCGCCAGCCACGCCCCGGCAACCACGGTCAGCGCCGCCAACAGCAGCCCGCCAATCGAGCCGCCGGCAATGAGGCCGGAGCTGAACAAGACGCCGTTCCCGGCTTCCGCC
>CALCKX010000053.1 GCA_937966115.1 uncultured Chloracidobacterium sp.
CGGCGTCGGACGCGGCGGCGTCGGAACGCGGTCGGCGCCCGTCACCGAAAGCGACCAACTGCGGAGCGTGCCGACATCGGCGCGCTCGCGATCCTCGACGATGAGCGTCCACTCGCCCTTGGCGTCCACGCCGTTGAAGTCAGCCGGATTGGCGGTGAAGCTCACCGTCCCGTTGCCGCGCCCGCCCTCGCGGTTGCGCAGCGTCACTTCTTGTCCCTGCGGCGACCGGAGCTTCACCACGAGGTCGCTCGCGTAGCTGTGCGCGATGTTGACGTCCACCCGGACGCCGGTTGTCTTCAAATCGTCATTGATGACAATGGCGGAAGTCGTCGTCTGGAAATCGCGGATGGCGGCGTTGGGTGACGCCGAGCCGGTGACGGTTTGCGTCGCGCCGGTCGCCGAAGCCGTCGTCAGCGCGGCCGCCGTTGTCGGCGCGGATGCTGGGCGAAACATTCCGAATAGACCAGCGCGCAGCCGGTCGGCTTGGTTGAAGCCGACGCGCGCCGTATGCGCGGCGTCGAGCGAAGCCGCGCTGAAAGCGGACGGCTGCCGGCTCGCGCTTTCGACTGGCGCGGGCGTCGGCGCCTGGGCGCGGGCGCGCGGCGCGATGGACTGATCTTCCACCCGCGCCCGCTGGATGCGGGAGATCAAGGCGGCAAAGGGATTGCCAATACGTGACATAACGGTCCTTCTTTCAGCGCGTAGGCGCAAGCTAAGCAAGTAAAATGGCGTAAAGCGTAATGTCTAACGGCCGTGCCGAGTCGCCCGCTACAGCGGGGCTCGCCAGCGGGCTTTCCACAATTGGTTATCGCTTTTATCCGGGGCATGTTGCGTTCAGTAAAGCGCGGTTCTGAAAATGAGTTGCGCCAGGCTGGCGCTGTAGCCGGCAATGTAAAGGCGGTGTAAATGAATGGGTCGAAAAGCGCGCCGGCCGGCGTTTTTGAAACGCGGCCGCTACGCTTTGACGGCGGCGGCGGCTCGGCTCTGGCGTTGGCTGGGCGACAAAGTGTGCTATATGCAGCCGCGCCGCCAAGTGAGGGCGGCGCGACCTAATCCCGTGGCGAGGTGAGCGCCGATGTCGCGTCGGTCATGGTTTGCCAGACTGTTTCTCAAGGATGACGAGGCTCATCTTTTTGGCATTCAGCTCGTGATTCGCGCCTTTGGCGAAGACACGCTGCGGCGGCGATTGGCGACGGTCGTCGCCGACCCGGACGGCGATTTGCAGGACGCCGCCGCCAAGCAGCGTTATCTGAAGCGCATCGTGGCGCTGCTGCTGGAGCAGGAACCCTACTGGACGCACGTCTATTGGGAGTATGTCAGCGGCGAGGCCGGTCAGCGCCTATTTGAAGAGTGGTCAGCGGAGCTGTCGGCGTCTTCCGCCACCGAGGAGGAGGAAATCGGTCACGACGTGGATCAGATGCGCCGGCTTTCAAATCGGAAGGACTACGTCGCGGCAACCGTTTTGCTGTTGTTGAGCGTCCCATACGCGCCCGGCGAGGCCGTCACTGACGAGCGGCGCTACTGGCAGCGGGAAACCCTGCGGTCGCTGGTCAACGGCATCCTCTATGTCAACCCGGAAACGATTCTCGCCGACGCCGTCTTCGTCATGCCGGGCAGCCCCGAAGACGGTCTTTCGGAAGAAGACCTCCTGACCGGCGGGTGGAGTCACCTGCGGGTCGTGATGTGAGCGAGTGGCGCAGGATTTGGCTATGAGACTTGTTTGGCTGGGGCTATTGGCGTTATTGACGGCGGCGCTGCCCATCCCGCCTGGCTTCGCCCAGGATGGCGCCCGCCCGCGCGCGACCCCGCCGGCGCTCCCCGATGCCGGCGACGACATCGCCATCGTCGCTGATTCGCGCGGCGTCGTTTTCAGCGTCGTGGATGAGCGTGGGCGCATCGTCTCGAATTTGCGCGAGCAAGACTTCGAGATTTACGAAGATGGGCGCCGCCAGACCATCGATCTCTTCCGCGCCAGCCGCGATCTGCCGCTGATGCTGGCCATCCTGATTGATATGAGCGACAGCCAGGCGTCGCTCCTGCCGACGGAAAAGCGGGCGGTGGACGTCTTTCTCGACGCCTTTTTCCGCTCCGGCACAGACTACGGCGCGCTGCTGACCTTCAGCGGCGAGGTCAGGCTGGCCAACGGCCTGACCAGTCACTTGAAATCGCTCAAAGCCGCGCTGGGACGCATCGAGCGCGAGCAGCGCTTTCGCGACGAAGACAATGCCACGCCCCCGCTGGGCACGGCGCTCTACGATGCGCTGGACATCGCGGCGCGCGAGACGCTCGACGGCCGAACGGCGCGGCGCGTCATCAGCGGCGGCGGAACGCGCCGGGCCATCCGGCGGGCGATCTGCGTCTTGACCGACGGGCGCGACACCGCCAGCCAGCTCGCCCCGGAGCGCGTGGCAACCAACCTGCGCCGGCGCGGGATCGTCGTCTATGCCCTGGGCATGGGCGACCGCTTCCGCTTTGGCAATGTGGACCGCGCCGCCCTTGAGCAGCTCTGCGTCAAGACCGGCGGCAAGCCCTTCTTCCCCGCCGACGAGGCCGAGCTGGAACAAAGCTTCAGACGCATCGTGGACGACTTGAGCGGGCAGTACATCGCCCTGTACCGCCCGACCGGACCGCCCGGGGCGACCGGGTCGCGCGCTGTCGAGGTGCGCCCGCGCGACCGGCGGCTGCGGGTCTTTTCCCAGACCGAGTACGCTTCCGACTAGAGCAATCCTATGCGCTTTTTACGTCACTCACCGGCGATGTTGGCAAGCTTGGCGGCGCTCGGCGCGGCCCTCCTGGTCGGCGCGGCGCAGGGGCAGCAGCCGCCCTCGATCCCGCGCAGCGACGTCACCTTCCGCACCGTCACGATTCGCTATCCGTTTGACCGCGAAACGCGGGTGCCGATGGTCGGCACGCAGCGGTTCGGAGCGAATGTCAGCGGCGAAGCGGTCATCGAGCGCCGCAGCAGCGTCACGAAGATTTCCCTCACGCTCAAGCGCCTGCCGCGCCCAGCGACGGTCGGCCCGATGGCGGCGACCTACGTGATGTGGGCGGTGACGCCGGAAGGCATCTGCGACAACCTGGGCGAATACCGCAAGCGGCAAAGCGACACGCTCGACGGCTGGTTCGGCTCGGAAATCAGCACGACGACGCGCCACCGCAACTTCAGCCTGATT
>CALCKX010000054.1 GCA_937966115.1 uncultured Chloracidobacterium sp.
CGCTGCTCGCGGCCCTCGGCAATCCAATTGGCAAGCAGTTCCAGGACGCCGGGCTAAACGGCGCGAAGTCGCCTCTCATCGCGCGCAATCGCTCGATCCTTGCCCACGGCTTCAAGCCTGTGTCCGAAGACGATTTCAAACAGCTCTGGAACGCCGCCCGCGCGCTCGCAAACGTTGACGAGGAGCGCTTGCCATCTTTCCCCACGCTCGCCGAAGACAACTCTGATGCAAGGCTGAAGACGCAAGGCTTGACGCGCCAGCCGCCAACCTCATCATCATAGGCGGCGTCATAGGCGGCGCGCGCGTCCCGACGACGCCTTTCAACTCGCTTCCTCAACCTTTCTTATGTATTTCCTCGAACTCCAGCGCTTGCTGACCGGCATTATCGTCCTGTCCGCAACCCTCGCCATCCCGCGCCGGGACAGCGCGTCAAACGCCGTTCCGCCGCCGCTCCCGCTGTCGGCGAGCGCCGCGGCGGCGAGCGCGCCATTCGATGCGCGGGCCACGGCGCGACGCGTCGGGGAAGCCGTTGAAAAGCGCCGCTATGCCGACGCGCTCCGCGACTTAAGCCAGTTTGCCGTCGCTGCGCCAGCGCTTTACACAGCCAACAACTACGACTATCTACACGCCCGGCTGGCGCTGCGAGCTGGCGAGCTGGCGACGGCGAGACAGCTTTTCCAAGCCGTCTTGCAGCGGACGGAGCAAGGGCGGATGCTCGCGCCGTTCTGTCTGCGCTACCTGGCCGACATTGGCCGCCGCGAGCGACAGGCTGGCAAGCCAGAGGCCGCCAACGCGGAGCGCGCCGCGCTCATGCGCCTTGTCCGCGAGTTTCCAACGCACCCAGCCGCGCGGCAGGCGACGCAGCGCCTCGCGGAAAATCACGCCGCCGCCGGCCAGCTCGACGCCGCCATTAGCCTCTACCGCCAGCTTGCCCCGCGCAGCCGCGAGCACGAAGCGCGACTCGGCCAGCTCCTGCGGCGGGCCGGAAACGAAGCCGAAGCCGCAGCGGTCTTTCATCGGCTATTGGCGACAGGCAAGGACGACGCGGCGCTGCTCGCCGCCGAAGAGCTGGACGCGCAGGGCGATGTCGTCCTTGCGCCGGCTGACCGGCTGGCGCGGGCGCGGCTTTATCTGGCGAATCGGCATACGGAGGGAGCGAAGCGGCACTTCCGCGTCCTGGCCGACCAAGTTCCAGCCGCGCCCTACCGCGCCGAAGCCCTCTGGAGCATTGGACGCGCCTTTTTCATCGAGGAAAGCTGGGATGAAGCGGCGCGCTGGCTCGAGCGGGCGCATGAGGAATATCCGGCGTCGCCCGATGGGGAAAGGGGCTATTACCAATCGGGTCATGCCTTCCAAAACGCCGGGCGCTACCAGGAAGCCGTCGCGCGCTACGAGGCCTTTATCGCCGAATACCCCAAAAGCGAGTTTCTGGGCGGCGCGTATCTCAACGCTATTGACGCCTGGCGCCTGGCGGGCGATCTCGATGCGGCGCTCGCCTGGTGCGATCGCGCCGAGGCGCGCTTCCCAAGCGAGCTGGCCGGCGTGACGGCGCGCTTTCAGCGGGCGAAAATTTGGCTTTCGCGCCAGGACTTCGGCCGGGCGCTGGCGATGCTGGAAGAGCTTCAGCGCAGGCCCCTGGGGCGGCGCGGGCCTGGCTCGACCAATGCGGCGGAAGTCGCCTTTCTGCGCGGGCTGTGTTTGGAGCGCCTGGGACGCTTCGCGGAAGCGGTCGAAGCGTACCTTTCGCTGCCGGATACGCGGACGAGCTACTACGGCCAACTGGCGACCGAGCGGCTGCTGGCGCTGACGCAAGTCGAGAAGGCGCGCGGCGTCATCAGCCAGCGTCTGGCGCGCCTGCGCCAAGCCAGTGACAAGGATGCGCTCCAGCAGGCGCTGCGCCTGACTACCGAGGCCGCCATCCGACGCGAGTTGTTGTCCAAGCTGGAGACAGCTTACCGACAGCTGCCGGCCTATGCGCGCGCCTGGCGGTATCGGGCGCCAGACATTGGGCGCGCCTTCATTGCCGACGCCGCGGCCGCGCCGGCAGCGCGCAAGGCGGCTGATGAGTTGGCGTTTTTGGGGCTCTATGACGACGCCCTCGCGGCGATGGAAGCGCCGGCGGGCGACGCCTTTGCGCAGGCGGTATATGCCGGGCGCGGCGATCAAGCCTGGAAAGCGCTTGCCTACAGCGAGCCGACGCTTGGGACGCTGCCGGAGGATTTTCATTTGGAAGTCATGCCGCGCCAAGTCGCCGAGTTGTTGTATCCAGCTCCCTACAAGGATGAGCTGCTCGAACACGCCCTTCCGCGCGGCGTTGATGCCCGGCTGCTGCTGGCTATCGCGCGGCAGGAATCGCGGTTCAATCCGACGGTGAAATCGCCGGTCGGCGCGCGCGGGCTGTTTCAGTTCATTGACGCCACGGCCGACCGGATGGCGCGGGCGCTGAAGTTGACCGCCTGGACGCGCGCCGACCTTTACGATCCGCGCCTGGCGGCGCAGTTCGCAGCCGCCTATGTCGCGGAGCTGTTTGGGCTGTTTCCCAAGCATCCGGCGGCGGTCGCGGCGGCCTACAACGGCGGCGAGACGGCGACGGCGCGGTGGCGCGCGCGCGCTGGCGCGGAAAACCACGACCGCTTCGCGGCGGAAGTCGGCTATGCGGAGACCAAGGATTACGTCTTCAAGGTCATGACAAACTACCGCGCCTATCGGCAGTTGTTCGATGCCAACTTGCGCCCGCCGCCGCGATAGCGCGGCGCGCTCAGCGAATGCCCGGCGCCGGTCTTGCGTCGCCGGCAAGTCATCAGGCATCAAGGCGGAAGCATTGGAACCGCCGGCAAGCCGGCCACTGCCGCTCGCCGCATACCTTCCTTGTCACGCGCAACGCCCTTGCCCGATAGCGCTTCATCCCAGGCCGTTCCAACTTGGCGGGCGGCGCTGCGCCTTTACTTCGAGCCGCCCAGCCTGCGCATGCTCCTGCTCGGCTTTGCCGCCGGGCTGCCGTTGCCGCTCGCGCTGGGCACGCTGAGCTTTTGGCTGCGCGAGGCCGGCGTTGACCTGTCGGCTATCGGATATGCGAGCTGGGTCGGGCTGGCTTATGGCTTCAAGTGGTGTTGGTCGCCGCTGGTTGACCGCTTGCCGCTGCCGGGTCTCACAACCACGCTCGGACAACGCCGAGGCTGGCTTTTGCTAGCGCAACTGGCCGTTGCGAGCGGGCTTGTCGGACTGGCGCTCGCCGACCCTCGCCAGGCGCTTGGCGGCGTGATCGCGCTGGCGCTCTTTGTCGCTTTCGCTTCCGCGACGCAGGACATCGCCCTCGATGCCTACCGCATTGAATCAGCGGATGCGACGCGCCAAGGCGCGCTGGCGGCCGCCTACCAGACCGGCTACCGGCTGGCAACGATGTGGAGCGGCGCCGGGACGCTCTGGATCGCGGCGCGCGTCGGCGGAGGCGAAGGCTACCAGCCCGCAGGCTGGCGGGCGGCTTATTTGGCGATGGCGGCTTCGATGGCGGCCGGCATCGTCACCGTGTTTTTTTCGCCCTCCGTAGCGGTCACCCGTCCGCCCGTCACGGAGCGCGCCCTTTCGCCGCTGCTGGCGGCGTTGATCGAGCCGTTTGCCGATTTCCTGCGCCGTTACCGATGGCGGGCGGCGCTGATGCTGGCGCTGATCGCCACCTACCGCCTGAGCGATACGGTCATGGCCGTAATGGTCAACCCGTTTTATGTGGATGCTGGGTATAAGAAAGAGCAAATTGCCGTCGTGAGCAACGCTTATGGCATTGCGCTGACGCTTGCCGGGACGTTTCTCGGCGGCGCGCTGGTCGCCCGGCGCGGTCTGTTACCGACGCTGCTGCTTGGCGCGCTGCTGAGCGCGGGAACGAACCTGCTCTTCGCCCTGCTCAGCCTCATCGCGCCCCAGATAACGGCGCTTGCGCTCGCGGTCTCGGCGGAATACCTGGCGACGGGCATCGCGTCGGCGGCCTTTGTCGCCTATTTGTCGTCGCTGACGAATAGGGGTTACTCGGCAACCCAATACGCCCTGCTGAGTTCGGTCATGCTGCTTTTGCCGAAATGGGCGGCCGGCTTTTCAGGGATCGCCGTGGCGGCGGTCGGCTATACGAAATTTTTTATCGGCACGGCGCTGCTCGGACTCCCGGCGATCTGGCTCGCGCTGCTCGCCATCCGACATGAAGCCATCCCAGATCAGTCGCCGACTGGCGGCTAGGCGTCTCGCAGGCCAGACGCTTTTTGAGCGACGGGGTCAAGGTCGCCGCTTGCGGCGGCTTCAGCCTCTGCCCCTGAAAGGGCAGGCGTTTCAGACGCTTCCAAAGCTTCAGGTTCAGGCTCAATTGCCCTATAGTCGCCGGAATGAAGCGTTCCCACAATAACATTGTCCTCGGTGATGACTGGCGCTTCGGCTTCCGTAGCGTTCCGGGAATCAAGCGTCGCTTCAAAATGTTCCGGCAGGTCGCCTTGGATTGGAGGCTGGCTCGGCTGCTCAGCCAGCGGCGGAGCGCCCGCCGTCTGGTCGGCGGCGGCTTCGCGTCGCCCGACTCCCGCCGCGAGCGCGGAAGCCTCCGGCGAGCTTGACCATTCGCCGCTCGCGCGCAGCGCCTCCGCTTGCTGCGAGTCGCGCTTGCTTGGCAACTTGCTGATGTCGGTAACGATGCCGTCTAGCTCGTGAAAGCGGTCGGCGACGTCAATGAGCCGCGGCGAGGTGTTCGCCCGAAAGCCAGCGACTTCCACGCGCACGCCTTTGTAGGCAATGACATTCAGCGCATAGGTGAAGTCTTCGTCGCCGCTGACGAGAATCGCCGTGTCGTACTTGTCGGCCAGCGACAGCATATCCACGGCAATTTCGACATCGAGGTTGGCTTTCTTTGTTCCATCCGGGAAGGTTTTGAGCTCCTTCTGCACAACGCGGTAGCCGTTACGCCGCATCCAGAGCAGAAAGCCCTGCTGGCGCTCGGCTTGCTGATCGACGCCAGTGTAGAAGAACGCCCGCAGCAGGGGGTCGTCGCCCCGCAAGTGAGCGAGCAGCTTGGCGTAGTCTATCTCGACGCCGGCGGAACGAGCGGCATGAAACAAATTATTACCGTCAATGAATATAGCGATACGCCCGCGATTCGATAACGCATGGGCGAAGTGTGACCCGGAGGAGCTTCCCCGGGGATCGCTGGCAGTCATAGGATGACTTTCTCTAAATCAAAAACCAGTAATGCGGATGTTTTACTCTTACCTCCTGGTCATTTTAGTTTCAGTTGGAAGGCAAGTCAAAAGCTTTGCCCATCGAAGGTTACGCCAAGGGGCTTTTGGCGGGGGCGGAAGCGTTTCCGGGCGTGCGCGGGCTAGGTGAATTTTTCCACTCGCAAAATACTGACCGTCTGAACGTACGCTACGACTGCAAAGTGAGGCATGTAACGCTCGGCGACATGGGCCAGAATGCTGTCGGCAACTGGCTCTGGGACAATAGTCTCAATGCGGACGTTTTCGCCTTCCCACTCGCTCTTGCGGGCGCCATGCCACCCTTCGCCGCGCACGCGGCTGGCTGAATACCCCCGCGCGCCCAGGCTTAGAATCTCCTTCGTCAGCCGCGGCTCGAGCTCATCCTCGGCAATGATAACCACCAGCTTCA
>CALCKX010000055.1 GCA_937966115.1 uncultured Chloracidobacterium sp.
CTCGTCGCCGGGCATGGTCACGTCCATCGTCAACGGCAAGGGCAAGGTAATGCCAGCCTATAAGGATAAGCTGACGCTTCAGCAAATCAACTATCTCGTCGAATACATTCGTCGCTTCGAGAAGGCGAAGTCTGACGCCGCGCCGATTACGGCTGGCATCCCGCGCGGCGCAACGCCCATCGAGCCGCCCCCGGCGACGGAGGCGACTGTTCGACGGTAGCCCGCGGCGCAAAATGGCCGCAAAATGGCGCGGCGGTTATCTTCCTTGGATTACCGGGAGGGGGCTGCCCATCGCCCGCCGCGGCGATCCGCCCAAGCGAGCCAGACTCAAGCGAGCCAGACTTCGGGGGCGCTGCCCCTGTCTGGCTCCATTTGACAGACGGCTTTCAGTCAAGCGGGGATGGAAGTCGCTCCGGCGACGGATGCAAGCGGCGCGGCGGACGTGGTTTCGCGCTCGAGGGCCCGGTGAATGAGCCGCGTTGCGTGCGGCAAATCGGCGATGTTATCAAGCGCCCTGGCCGCGCCTTGCAGCGCGACCGGAATGTAGCCTAGATAGACCGGGTTGTTGAGCGCGGCGAACTGATAAGCGTAGGTGCCAATCGCCTTGATCAGGCGTTGCGCCAGCATGAGCTGATACTCCCGCTCAAACTGCGCCCGCGAGGCGTAGCAGCGCGTTCCGAAGGCCGCCGCGTGCAAGCGCCAGAAGCGCTCTTTGAGCGCGGTCTGAAAGTCGGCGTCGAGCGCGGCGTAAGGGTCGCCCAGCAGTGAGGCCAAATCGTAGGTAGCCGGTCCCAAGCGGGCGTCCTGGTGGTCAATGACCCAGAGCTTCCCGGCGTGGCGCATGAGGTTGCGGGCGTGGTAGTCGCGGTGACAAACGACCCGCGGCGCGCGGGCTAGGCGATAGGTCAGCGCAAACAGCTCGCCGAGGATGAGCGTTTCCTCTTCCGCCGACAGCCGCCATTGGCAGTACCGCTCGACGTAGTTGCGGAAGAAGTAGCTCATCTCCCAGAAAAGCTTTTCATCGTCAAACGCCTGCCGCCACGCGACGGACGCCTGCGCTTGCGCTGCCGGCGTCGTCTTCTGAATGTCCACGATCAGGCGCAGCGCCTGGTCGTAGTCCACTTGGCGGGCAAGTTCCGGCTGCTCGGCGAGGGCGTCCTGGAGGCGACAGTCGCCGATGTCTTGCTGCAAGACGACGCCGCGTCGGTCATCCACGGCCAGCACCTGCGGAACCGGAATCCCGGCCGATTGAAAAAGCTCGGTGACCTCCAGATAGGCGAACGCCTTGGCGTCGAACCGCTCGGCATAGACGGCGGCGATGAAGGTTTCATCCGCACGGCGAATGCGGAAATACATTCGGGTTGAAGCGTCGCCCAGCAGGGGCTCGACGACAATCGGCGCGTCCAGAAAGTAATCGCTGAGAAAAGCGGCGAGCTTATCGGTTGGGCGCGGAAGCGAGGAATGGTCAGCGTTCATTCAGGTTGGGTGAGACGGCTGGGGTTGGATGGTTGGCTTTGCGCTGGTCAGGGACGAGCGCGGTTGCAGATTTGCGCAAGCTTAGCAGCTTGGCGCCGCGCTCCAGATCGCGTCCGGTAAAGCGGTAGGTCGCGCCATCGGCAAGCGTCACGGTCAGCGACGCCTGCCCCGCCTGCCAGTTGGCGATGGCGTTGGTCGGGATGGAGAGGCTTTCCCCGCCGCTGGGCGACGCAAAGACGAGCCCGGCGGCTGAGAAGCGCAGCGTCCCGGGCTGCGCTGAGCCGCGTCCGTTCGACTGACGGGCGGCTGGCAAGGCGACCGCCAGGGGCAGGGCTTGGTCATCGTCCCGCTGCCGCTCGAGCTGTCGCGCGCGGCTGTAGAGGGCGCGATCTTCCGGGAAAAGACGCGCCAGGCGACGGTATTCGACCGCCGCCTGGTCCAGGCGGCCCTGCGCGACCTGAGCTTCCGCGGATGCCTGCGCGGCGCGGCGCACTTCGGCGCGCAGCGCCTGCGCCTGCGTCTGTCCGCGGTCCCGGGCGAGCACCTGCGACAGGTAAAAATAGGCGCTGGCTTGCGGCGGATCCACATAGCGCCCAGCCGCCATCGCCGCCTCGGCGCGCGCCAGAAAGCGCGCCGCCTGCCCGCGGTTGGCTTCAATCAGCTCGGCGATGCGCGCGACGCCGGCTTTGCTTCGCTCGTCGCTGGGAAAGCGCGCCAAAAGCATGGCGTAAACCGATTGCGCCAGGGCTAGGTCGCCGCGTCCGGCGGCCAACTCGGCCTGACGGATGAGGGTATCCTGAATGCGGGCGCGCAGGTCGCTGGCCGGCCCGTTGTCCGGCTGAATAAGCAGGACCGCGTCGGCGTAGTAAAGCGCGTTGTCATTGGCGGGCGCGACCAAGTCGCCGCGTTGGAAGGCCTCGGCCGCATGCTGCATAAACTCGGCAATTCGCTCCGTCGGCGCGCCATCGCTGGCCGCGGAAAACGGCGTATCGGCCTTGATCGGCTGAAGGAGAAAGCTGACGGCTTCCTCCGCGCCGTCCGGCTCGAGGATGACCTCCCGCTCGGCGAGGAGGAAGCCTTCCTGAACGGCGCGCAGGGTATGTGGCCCGAACGCGACTCGCTCAATCGTGCAGGGCGCGACGCCAACGCGCCGTCCGTCAAGCCAGACTTCGGCGCCAGGCGGCATCGTCACGACATCCAGCCGGCCGAGGGCGGACGGATACCGCGCGTAGAGCAAAACTCCGGCGCTGATCAAGGCGGCGACCAGAGGAAAGCCGAGGGCGACGGCAAACCATCGTCCGACATTGCTACGCTTGGCGAAAACAAGCTCGAGTTGCGCGCGCGAGAAAGAGGCGGTCGTCATGGGCTCCCCGATGCGGCCAGGCGCGCGGCTTGGGGCGGCGCGCCTAGCCCTTGTTCGCAAAACATCGTCAAGTGTAAGTTTCGATGGCTTTGAGCGTCAACACGCTGCGCATCGCGCGCGCCAGCTGCGCGCTCGCGCCCAGCAATTTCCTCTCGCGTTTCCACCCGCAGGTACGTATGAGCCACGCCGCCTTTGCACCGGATATCCCCGCTGAGAGCCTGATCGGCTTGTTGTCCGACCCGTCTGCCCAAACCCGCTTGGAAGCGGTAGAGGCCCTGCGCGCGCGCAAGGAAGCCTCCGCCCTGCCGGCGCTTTTGCAGCTTTTGCATGACCCCGATTGGTGGGTGCGAGTGGCAGCGGCCGATGCGGTTGGCGAGCTGGGGGACGAGACCACCGCGCAGGCTCTCCTGCCCGACCTGCGCCACCCTGACCCGCTGGTGCGCAGCTCGGCGACGCTGGCGCTAGGGCAGTTGCACCACAAGCCGGACTTCGAGCAGATGCGCCCAATGCTGGGCGACGCCCACCATTGGGTGCGCTATGCGGCGGCCATCGCGCTCGGCGAGCTCGAAGACATTCGCGCCGTGGACGCCCTGATTCCAGTCCTTTCGGAAGACGCCGATTATCTTGTGCGGGCCGGGGCCGCTCGCTCACTCGGCAAAATCAGGCATCCCAAGGCAATTCGCCCGCTGCGGCGGGCCGTCGTCAAGGATGACAACGAGCTGGTGCGAGCGGACGCCCTGGAAGCGCTCCGCTGCATCTGGAACGGCGCGCTCGGCGACGATGACTAGCCCGCCCCTCCGCGCCCGAGCGCGCCGGCCCGACCAGGCCGGCGCGCTGCCGCTGTGCAAAGCCGACCCAAAATGATAAAGCTGACTAAGGGGCTTTGAGCCGTTCGAGCGCGCGCGTCACGAAGTCGTCCCGCCCGCCGGTCAGCGCCGCCGCCCGCTCATAAGCCGCGATGGCGGCGTCTTTCCGCCCGGCGCGCTCGTGAACGTAGCCTAGCTCGCGCCAGACGCCGACCTCATTCGGAAGCAGCGTGGCGGCTTTGGTCAGCGCGTCCGCAGCCGGTCCGAGACGCTTCTCGCGCGATAGGGCGAGTCCCAGGGCGAACAGGAGCGCCGCGTCGTCGGGCTGGGCGGCGGCGGCCCGCTCCAGCTCGGGAATCGCCTTGGCGAATTGCCGCTGGGCGACGAGTAGGCGCCCGCGCAGGCCGGCGGCCAGCAGCGGCTCGCGCCGCTGGACTTTTTCAATGCTTGCCGCCGCGCGCTTCACGGCGGCGGCGTCATCCGGCGCGGCGGCGACATCCAGTTCCGCCAGCAGCTGCCAGGCTTCGGGTTGGTCCGCGTCCCGGGCGAGCGAGCGCGTCAGCGCCTGGCGGGCCGCGGCTTCGTCGCCCTGCCGATAATGGGCGTAGCCCAGGAGCGTCAACGTCGCGGCCTCGGCGTCCGGGCGAGCGGCGGCGAATTCCAGCTCGGGAATGGCGGCGCCAAAGTCGCCGGCCAGAAAAAGCGCCTTGCCCAAGGCCAGCCGGGCGACGCCGTCCTCGCGGCTCTCCTGCGCGCGCGTCAGCTCGGCGGCCTTGCGCAAGTCGGCCGCCGCCGCCGCGTATTGCTTCATTTGCAGGCGGCAAAGCCCGAGCACGCGATAGGCCGTCGCCTGATCGGGATATTGCACGGCGACTGGCTCAAGGGCCGCGGCGGCGGCGGCATATTGCGTTTGCTGATAGAGCGAAATCCCGCGCTGAAGGCGCGCCTGCGCTTCTTCATCATCCGCGAAAAGGCGTTTGGCTTCCTGCGCCGAGATAGGTAAGACTAGCGCCAGAGCGAGCGGGATGACCCCGAGCCGCAGGCGCGACAGGCAAAAGCGCCAGCGCGGCGCGGCGGGCTTTCGCGCAGCTCGCGCGCAATGTCTCCCGTGTCCTCGCGTCCCGTGTAGACGGCTCCAAGCCGAACGGATTACCATTGCGTAAATCCCGCGCCGATTTAGGGTTTTCGCTCCAATGTCTCGCCCAGCGACTCGAATCCTTTCTTGAAACGCCGCTAGCTATGGAACACCGTCGAGAGAATGATTCGCCGCTCACCGAAGCCGATATTGAGCTATTCAACCGCTTCTACGTGGATTTTTTGCGCAAGCGACTCGATGATCCCGTGTCGTTCCTCAAGGTTGGCACGCTGTTGCGCCGTGGCGACCTGCGCAGCGTGATACACGAGACGATGGCGCTGCGCTCGATGTTCGAGCAAGCCATCCCGAGCGTGCGCCAGCGCGACCTGGTGCTGAGCTTTCCCGGCGTTTTGCCCAACCTGCACAATATTCTTTTCGACTTATCGCAGAGCTACGGCGCGGAAGGCAATACCGTGCAGTTCATGAAGCGCGAGCAGGTGGAAACGCACCTCGACGGCACGGAAATGTTCCGGCTCGACGTTGACAAGGCGATGGAAGACTTTCCGTCGCTGCCGGACGATGATCGGCGGATGCTGCTAGATTTGATGGGGAAGCGCCCGGGCGAAGCGACGCTGCGGTTTTTAATGGTCATCCTGGCCGATCATCTTTTCCTGGTGGCGCTGCCGAGCGGCCTGGCGGCAACGACGCCGGCGCTTGGGCGCTTGCGCCAGCTCATCGAAGCGCGACTGGGCGACAAGGCCGACGAGCTGATTGTCGAGTTCTTTACCGTGGGCGGCGGCTACATTCGGCGCGCCGGGGAAGGCCTGGTCTTTGGCGGCAGCAATCCGCTATTCGATCCGACTTACGCCGCGCCGGAAGCCCCGGCGGTCAAGGTCTTCCAGCAGCGATGGCAGGAGCACAAGCTCTCGCTCGTCAAGCGCATCCTCTCGGCTGAAATGCCCGATCTCATTGTCGCTTTCGACCGCTGAGCCGCCGCGCTTACCTTCCCGTCCGGTTGCCTCCAAACATTCGCCGGGCGGCTTGTTGCAAGGCGGACAGCTCGAAGGGCTTGGTCAGGAAGGCCACGCGCCCCCCCGGAAACGTCTGCCGGACAAGCGCGCTGATGTCCGTGCCGGACATCACGATGACGCTCGTTTCCGTCCGCCGCGCTAACACTTCCTGCGCGAGTTGCAGGCCGTTGACGCCGGGCATCCGCACATCCGTGAGCAGGCCCCGCAGTTCCTGCAACGAGAAGGCTATGTCGCGCGCCTCGTTGCCGTTGCGCGCCAGGATAACGGCGTAGTCTGGCTCTAGCAGCTCGGCATAAAGCTCGCGTAACAGCTCTTCGTCGTCGGCGATGAGAACGTTAGGCTTTGGCACAGGCCTCCACTGAGCAGATGCGCGAAACGTCAGCCGTCTCAGCGGCGAGTCGCGGCGAGAGCGCGGCTCGCTTGGCTGGCGAGTTGGGCGTAGTCCGCGCCGTGAAGTCGCTCTTGGCTTTCCACGGCGGAAAGGTAGTCATAGATGACGAGCCCGCGCCCGGCCTGGATTCGTTCCAGATGCTCGGCGCAGAACCGATACGGGATGCTCTTGCGCCGGCAGGCGAGACGGAACAGCGCGACGACTTGGATCGGCACAAAGAAAACCGACCGGCGGCTGGCGAATTCCACGAGAAAGCCGGATACCGCGCCGCAGGCGGCCATTCGCTCGAGAAACGTGACTTGGTGCGGGTGCAGGTTGTCGAAGTCCAGCAAATCGCGCTTCGTCGTCTTGGCATCATAGAAAATGCCCCGCCCGGTTGGCGCGATGACGCCGCCGTAGTCGGGCTCGCCGCGCGACTCCGGCACGAAGGCTCGCGGGTCGCCTTCCGGTCCGGCGGCGAGGGCTTGTCTGAGAGCTGTAGCCGGCATAGCGTCTCCCGTTTTCAGATGCGCCAGCGCCGACGACAGCGGAACGACCAGCCCGCGGCGGCGGATATTCGTGGGCACAACATACTTACCCGGAATGGCCTTGCGTGTGATGCACGCGCGTCCGAGCTTTTCATACGCTTCGTTGGTGTGGTTGATGGCTTCTTGAAAGCCGCTTCCCCGTTCGGCGCCACGTTGTGGTCGTCCGCGCGTCATTGCCGGCTTCAGGCTTGCAAGCCGCCCGCCGTCGGACGGACGAGCCTTAGGAGTGAAATCTCGGGCGGGCATTGGTAGCGAATCGGCAGGAAGATCGTTCCCAGCCCGCGGTTGACGTAAATCTGAGTTTTCTTCATCTGCGCCCAGCCGCGGGTATATTGCTTCCCGTGGCGATTGTAGGAAATCGGCGCGCCAATGACCGGAAGCTTGACTTGTCCGCCGTGCGTGTGGCCCGACAGCACCAAGTCGCACTCGGCGAGCGACGCTTCCTTGATGATGTTCGGGTTGTGGGAAAGCAAAATGCGCGTGTCGCGCCGGCGCGTGCCCTTAAGCGCCGCGACCAGGTCGTGGTTGCGCGTCGTCGTATCGCCCAGCCCGCACAGGTAAATCATCCGCCCGCCGATATAAAGGGGCAGATTGGCGTTGTTGAGCACCGGAATGCCATTGCGCTCGAAAGCCTGGGTGACCGCCGAAGCGCCGACCCAGACATCATGGTTGCCCAAAACGGCGAACACGCCGAATCGCGCCCGCAAGCGCCCCAGGCACTCGGCGCACGGCTCGACGTAACGCGTCGTATGCGTTACGTAATCGCCCGTCAGGACAATCACATCCGGGCGCAGGGCGTTGGTTTCGGCAACGGCTTCCTCGAGGCGCTCCAGCGATAGGTACGGGCTATGGTGAATATCCGAGAGCTGGGCGATCGTGAACCCGTGAAAGCCGTCTGGCAGGCCGGCGATGACGATGTCCTGTCGGTCAATCTGAAAGCGATAGGTCTCTTCGACTTCGAGGTTGGCGCGCTCGATGAAGTCCGCCGTGAATTCAATCAGGGCGTCGCGCTGCTTGAGGCTGCGCGGATGCTTGGCTTTGGCGCGATTCAGAATTCGGCGGTTGAGGATTCGAGCGATGGGCATGACGGACGCTGGGCGAAAGCGAGACGTGACGATAACTTTCGTGGCGGTAGTTTCCAATCCTAAAGCAATCTAATCGCGAAAGGCGGCGCGCTCAATTTTTTTCCAGAAGGGCATGAATCGCTTGGGCGTTGGGCCATTGTACGGAACGAGCTTAGGCTTTGGGAACTGGCGAACCGTCAGCCCGCGCTGCTCGAGTCGGGTGACAAGCTGCCGATACCGTGGCGCGTAGGTTTCCGTGACCGCCACGCGCGTCGCCCCCCGGGACTGGCAAAAGTCCAGAATTTCCTCGGCGACCTTGCCGCGGCGCAGCTCCTTGTCCGGGTTAGGGATGCGCTCGTAGAGATCAACGATGCACTCGTAGATGAAAAACAGCCGCTTAAATGTCAGGCGGTACTGGCTTGTCAGCAACGCCTCGTCGAAGACGAAGATGACCGGCGCCGCCGGATACGCCTGCAACGCCGCGTCCTGCGGCGAAAGCGAGTCGCCGTGCAGCCAGACGCAAACGGCGGAGGCGGCTTCAATGGGTTCTTGCGGCATAGAGGTCTCGAGTCCGGCGACGAGCGGGGCGCCCGGAGTATGGGCCAACCGGCAGTGCCAGGCAATAGGAAAGTGTTTTTCGAGCAGGGCCGCGCAAGCGTCTAGCCTGCCGCTAGGATCCAGCCGCCGCCCAAGACGCGCTCGCCATCGTAAAAGACGACGGCTTGACCAGGCGTGATGGCCTTCTGCGGCGTGTCGAAAACGACCTGCGCGTCGCCGTTGGGCAGCGGGCGCGCGGTCGCGGGCGCTTCCTCGTGGCGGTAGCGGATCCGGGCCGCGCAGCGGAGCGGCGCGGACAGCGCTTCTAGGGCAATCCAGTTGAGGCAGGTCGCCGTCAGCGACTTGCCCGGCAAGTCTTCTTCCGCGCCAACGATCACTCGCCCCCGCGCCGCGTCAATGCCGACGACATAGAGCGGGCGACCATCGCCCAAGTTCACGCCGATGCCCCGTCGCTGTCCGATGGTGTAGCGATGCGTGCCGGCGTGCCGCCCCAAGACGCGCCCGTCCGTCGTGACGATGTCGCCTGGCTGCGGCAGGTTGCGGCGCAGACCGAGCTGCGTCAGCGGGCCAGTGACAGGCGACTGCGGGCGTCCGTCAACCTCGCCGCCGGCTTCGGCCACGTAACGCTCGATGAAGCGCGCGTAGTCGCCGTCGGGAATGAAGCAAATTTCCTGGCTTTCAGCTTTTTCGGCAGTCGGCAGCCCGTTGCGCCGGGCAATCTCGCGGGTTTCAGCCTTGGAAAGCTCGCCCAGCGGGAACAGGGCGCAGGCAAGCTGCGCCTGGGTCAGCTCAAACAGAAAGTAGGACTGGTCTTTGCGCGAGTCGCGGCCCTTGAGCAGCTCCCAGCGCCCGGTCGCGTCGTTGAACTGGACGCGGGCGTAGTGGCCAGTGGCGACCTTGGTCGCGCCGACATCGCGGGCGAGCGCCACAAGCGTGTCAAACTTCATCCGGCTGTTGCAGGCGACGCACGGGCTAGGCGTGCCGCCGTTGAGGTAGCTCACGACAAACGGGCGGACGACGCGCGCTTCAAAGTCGTCCTCGAAGTTGAGGACGTAAAAGGGAATGCCCAGCAGGTCGGCGACCGCCCGCGCGTCATACAGATCATCAAGCGAGCAGCAGCGCGAGGGCAGCGGGTTGCCTTCGGCGTCCACGTTGAGGCGGCGCTGATTCCAAAGCTGCATGGAGAAACCGACGATGTCGTGACCTTGCTCCTTGAGCAGCGCGGCGACCGTGGAGCTATCCACGCCGCCCGACATGGCGACGGCAATACGCTCGGTCATCGCTCCTTGCCTCCTTTCCAGGGCATTGGCTTTTCGCTCTGGGGTATCGCGCGCCAGCGACGAGTCACCAATTATAGCGCGCGCGACACGATAACCAAGCCGCCCTGGCGCTCGCTTGCCAAGCGGCGCCAGGCTGGGCGTGGAAAGTCGGGTGGCGGCGCCTGCGGAAGTGCGCTAGCCTACGCCCTTTTTTTGAACCTTTCAGGCCCCGGCGGCTTGGACGCCAAGCGGCTTGGACGCTAAGAGGTACGCCCTGTGGAAAGTCGCGCCGATATTCGCAACGTCGCCATCATCGCTCACGTTGACCATGGCAAAACCACGCTGGTGGACGCGCTGCTGCGTCAGTCAGGAACCTTTCGCGTGAACGAGAAAGTCTCCGAGCGCGTGATGGACAACCTTGATCTGGAGCGCGAGCGGGGCATCACCATCATGGCGAAAAACACCGCCGTGCGCTATGGCGACGTCAAAATCAACATCGTGGATACGCCGGGCCACGCCGATTTCGGCGGCGAGGTGCAGCGCATTCTGAAGATGGTGGACGGCGTCATCCTGCTGGTGGACGCCTCGGAAGGGCCGCTGCCGCAAACGCGCTACGTGCTTTCCAAAGCGCTTGAGCTCAACCTCAAGGCGATTGTCGTCATCAACAAGATTGACCGCCCCGACGCGCGCATTCAGGAAGTCGTCAATGAGGTTTACGACTTGTTCATTGACCTGGACGCCAACGAGGAGCAAATCGAGTTTCCGATTGTTTATACGATTGGACGCGACGGCATCGCCAAGCGCCGCCCGGAAGACGCGGCTTCCGACTTGCGCGTTCTCTTCGAGCAAATCATCGAAACCATTCCCGCGCCGCCCAACCGGCGGCAGGAGCTGCTGCAAGTCTTGGTCACCAACATCGGCTATGATGAATATGTCGGACGCCTCGGCATCGGGCGCATCGTCGCCGGCGAAATCGCCGTCGGGCAGCCGGTCACGCTGTGCAAGCGCGACGGCTCGCTCGAAAAGCACCGCGTCACGCAGCTTTACGCGTTTGAGGGCCTGAAGCGCGCGCCTTGCGAGCGCGCGACATCGGGCGACATCATCACCGTCGCCGGCATTCCCGACATCAACATTGGCGAAACCATAGCCGACGCCGAGCAGCCGAAGGCGCTGCCGTTGATCCAGATTGACGAGCCAACCATCTCGATGGTGTTTGGCGTCAACACGTCGCCCTTTGCCGGTCGCGAGGGCAAGTACGTGACATCGCGCCAGATACGCGAGCGGCTGGACAAGGAGCTGCTCGGCAATGTGTCCATTCGGGTCGAGGACACCGATTCGCCGGAAGCCTTCAAAGTGACCGGTCGCGGCGAGTTACAGCTTTCCATCCTCATCGAGCAAATGCGCCGCGAAGGGTATGAGCTACAGGTGTCGAAGCCCGAAGTCGTGACCCGCCGGGAAAACGGCGCGCTGCAGGAGCCCATCGAGCTGGCCGTGGTGGATTGCCCGGATGCGTTCGTTGGCGTCATCACGGAGGCCATGGGGCGCCGGCGCGGCATCATGACGAAGATGATCAACCACGGCACGGGACGGGTGCGCATGGAGTTTGAAATCCCGTCGCGCGGGCTGATTGGCTTTCGCTCGGAGTTTCTCACTGATACCAAGGGGACGGGCCTGCTCAACACGATGTTCCTGCGGTGGGACAACTGGCTGGGGCCGATTGCCTCGCGCCTAAACGGCGTTTTGGTGGCGGATCGGGCTGGCGAGGCCACGGCCTACGCCCTTTACAACTTGCAGGAGCGGGGCGAGATGTTCGTCAAGCCGGGCACGGCGGTTTACGAGGGCATGATCGTGGGCGAGAACTCGCGCGAGAACGACCTCGACGTCAACGTCGTCCGCGAAAAGAAGCTGACCAACATGCGCGCTTCGACCGCCGACGAAGGCATCCGCCTCGTGCCGGCGCGCGAGCTTTCGCTCGAGCAGGCGCTGGAGTTCATTGCCGATGACGAGTTGGTTGAAGTGACGCCGACCGCGATTCGCCTGCGCAAGCGGGCGCTCGCCGCCAACCTGCGCCCCAAGCGGAAAGAATAGCCAAGCGGAAAGCGCGCTTCCCTTCGCCGCGCGGCGGCCAGAGCCAGACCACCCCAGCCTGTGCTTATCGTCAACGATCTGTCCTATCAGTACCCGGGCGCGGCGGGGCGCCCGCCGCTGGTTATCTTCGAGCGCCTGTCGTGGTCGGTGGAAACGGGCGCGTCCGTGGCCATTGTCGGGGCGTCGGGCGTTGGCAAGTCCACGCTGCTGCACGTCCTGGGCGGGCTGGACGCCCCGGCGGGCGGCGAAGTGCTAGTGGCGGGCGCGTCGCTGTGGGCTTTGTCCGCGCCGGCGCGCGCGCGCTTGCGCAATCAGGCGATTGGGTTCGTTTTTCAGTTCCACCATCTGCTGCCGGAGTTCACGGCGCTAGAAAACGTCGCGCTGCCGATGCGCATCGCCGGCGTCGGGGCGGCCGAAAGCCGCCGGCGAGCCATGGCGCTGATCGAGCGGGTTGGGCTAGGCGACCGCCAGAGCCATTTGCCGCTGGAGCTTTCCGGCGGCGAAAGCCAGCGGGTCGCGCTGGCGCGGGCCCTGGCCAACGCGCCGCCGCTGCTGCTGGCGGACGAGCCGACCGGCAACCTCGACGAGCGAGCGGCGGCCGACGTTCTCGCGCTGCTGCACCAGCTCCAGCGCGAGCGAGACCTGACGCTAGTCATGGTGACGCATGACTTGAAGCTGGCGGCGACCTGCGACGCTGTCTGGCGGCTAGAGCGGCGGCAGCTCGCTCCCGCGCCGGCGGCGCCGTTTCGCGGTTGCTAAGCCGCGCGCGGTCGAATAGCTTCAGGGCGGTTGGCTTGGTGGCTTATGCGCGTCATCGCCGGTATGCACAAGGGCAAGCGGCTGCGCAGCGACGAAGGGCTGCAAACGCGCCCGACTTCCGACCGCTTGCGAGAAACGCTCTTCAACATCCTCGCGCCGCGCATTGGCGCCGCGGGCTTTCTCGACCTGTGCGCCGGCTCGGGCGCCGTGGGAATCGAAGCCCTCAGTCGCGGCGCGGCCCAGGCGACTTTCGTCGAGCATTCGCGGCGGGCGCTCGTGGCGCTAATGGAGAACTTGGCCCGGTGCGGCATCGGCGATGAGGCTGAGATCGTGCAGCGGGACGCCCTTGGGGCCGTCAAGCAGTTCATCCAAACGGGGCGGCGCTTTGACTTTATCTTTTGCGACCCGCCGTACGCCTCGCCCATTTACGCGCCGCTGCTCGAGCTGTTGGGCGCGCAGCCGCCGCTCAGCGAAGACGGCTGGCTGATTGTCGAGCACCACGCCAAGCGCCCGGTGGCGGAAACGGTCGGCGCGTTGCGCCGCTTCCGCGCCGTTCAGCAGGGAGAGTCCACGCTAAGCTTCTTCGGATTCCTGTGAAGTTGGCGCGGCCCGGCGCAGCCGCACCCGCCGGATTGCGCGCCCGTCGCTTTCCAGAACCTCGACTTCGAGGCCGCGGACAATGAAATGCTCGCCCGTGGATGGCACTCGCTCCAGCTCGGAAACAATGAAGCCGTTGACGGTTTGAAAGTCGTCGCCCGATAGCTCGCGCTCCATCATGACTTCGACCTTGCGAATTTCCGCGCTGCCCCGCACCAGCCAGCTGCCATCGGTTTCGAGCAGCGCGTCGCTATCTTCCGGCGGCTGATCCTCGTCCTCGATTTCGCCGACGATTTCCTCGAGGATGTCCTCGATGGTGACGAGTCCCGCCACGTCGCCATACTCGTCAATCACCAGCGCGATCTGCATCGCCGACTTGCGCATGTCTTCCAGCAGGTCGGCGATGCCCTTGCTCTCGGGAACGAAGTAGGCCGGACGCGCAATCTCGCGCACCAGCGCGTGTTCGCGGCCAGCGAGCAGGCAGTGCAGCGCGTCGCGGATGAACACGATCCCCACGATGTCGTCGGAATCCTGCTCGAAGACCGGCAGGCGGGAGTGGCGCTCGCGGGTCATCGTTTCGCCGGCTTCGCGCACGGTGGCGGAAGCGCGCACGGAAACGATGTCCGGGCGCTGCGTCATGATTTCGCGGACGGCCGTATCGCTAAACTCGATCACCGATTGAATGAGCTCGCCTTCTTCCTCCTCGATGATGCCGGCTTCCTCGCCGACATCAATCAGCGCCTGAATGCTCTCGCCTTCGGTCGGCGGCAGCGAATCGGGCGTGAGGCTGCGCTCCGGCTCGACGCGAAAGCTGCCAATGAGGCGGCGCATGGGGCGCACGACGGGCTGGACGGCGTTGAAATACAGCCGAAACCAGGGAAGCAGCCGCAGCAGGTAAGCTTCGGGCTGATTTTGCACGAGGATGCGCGGCAAGATTTGGCGCGCCGGAATGACCAGGAACAACACGGCGCCAAGCGCCGCCGGAAGCGCCAGCGGCGATGAAAAGCGTTGCGCCAGAAAGACGGCGACGGCCGTGATCGCGAGCGTGCCAGTCTGAAGCCCAAGCGATAGGCTCAGCCAAAACTCCAGCCGATGGCTGAGCAGGTGGCGCAAGAAAGCGCGTTGCCGGGATTCATCTGGCATCTCGGCTGCCAGCGACCGCAGCGTGACTTCCGAAATCGAGCCGTGGGCGCTTTCAACCAGAGCCAGAAAGAACAACCCGCCGGCGGTCATGAGCGCGAGGGCTAGCGCATATTCCATAGACCAACGGGCGTTGCTCGAACAGCGACGCAAAAACGACAAGCCTGACCGTGCCAACCGGCCGAGCGAGCTACCACGCAGGCGGCGATGCCAAAAGCTGTCGCCGCAACCGACGTTCGAGACGCGTCATTTGCCCCGCGTCGGTCTCGTGGTCGTAACCACACAAGTGGATGACGCCATGAATGACGAGTCTTTGAATTTCCTCCGCGAATGTCAAGGCATGGCGTTCGGCGTATCGCCGGGCGGTTGGCGCGGCGATGACCACCTCGCCCAGCAGCGGGCGCTCGCCATCCAGGGCGGTCGCCGGTTGATTGAAGAACCAGGCTTCGCGCTGGGCCGGCGTCTGACCATAGGGCGATGGGAGCGCCAGGTGGACGAATGACAAGACATCGGTCGGCGCATTGACGCTCCGGTACGCCTGATTGAGCCGACGCATCGGCTCGTCGCCGATGAATGCGATGTTGGCGTCCACGGCGGCGGCGAGCCGCGGGCGCAAGACAGCCTCCAGCGTCGCCTGCGCGAGCCGCGCGACCGCGGCGCGGTCAATGCGTTCACGGCGCTGACGGTTGACAACGTGGATCATGGGCGGCGGGCATCTGCGCTTTGGCTGGTCTGGCTCGCGGCGCGCTTGGCTCTTGTTCTTCGCGCATCGCAAGCGCTCATGCAAGCCCTCAGCCGCGATTTACGCTCCCTTTGCGAGCGATCGCCGGCGGCGCGGCGCTCAGTCCGCGCCGCCCGGCGGCGGTTCCGGCGGCGCGCCCAAAAGACGCTAGTCAGCGGCTTCTTGAAGCGGCAAGGCGATGGTGAAGCTCGTGCCGACGCCAAGCTGGCTCTCAACCCGCGCGTCCCCGCCGTGGGCGGCGACAATGCTTTTGACAATGGAGAGTCCCAGCCCGACGCCAACCCCCATGCGGTGGTTACGCGACTGCCGATAAGCGTCGAAGACGTAGGGCAAGTCTTCGGGCGGAATGCCGATGCCGGTATCCGTCACGCTGATTTCAATGAAGTCGCGGCCAATGTTGACGCCGCTGCCATTGACCACTGCGGCGCTGACCGTGACGCGTCCGTCCTGCGGGGTGAATTTGACCGCGTTGGCGAGGAGGTTACCCACGGCGCGCAGCAGCTTGCCGCGATCAGCCTGGAGCGGCGGCAATGGAAACGCGTTGAAGGGCTGATACTTCAGGGCTACGCCCTTGCGCTCGGCTTCCGGGCGAATCATCTCCATTGCCTCGGCGACCATTGCGGCGACATCCAGCGGAGCGCGCTCCAGCGTCACGCTGGCTTCCTCGGCCCGGTAAACTTCCTGAACCTCGCTGAGCAGGTTGAGCGCCCGCTCGAGGCTGTTGCGCGCCACGCCGACCAGGCGGCGCGTGTCCTCATCCAGCTTGTCGGCCGCCTCGAACAGCTCCAGCGCGCTGTAGACGCATCCCAGCGGCGACCGCAGGTCGTGAACCAGCATGGCCGCGAAGCGCGCCTTGAGACGATCCAGCTCGCGGAGCTTCGCGTTGGCCTCCGAAATATCGGCGTTCAGCTTCTGCAACTTGGTTTCGGCCGCCTTGCGATCCGCGATGTCGCGCAAGCGAAACAGCAGCTCGCTGACGGCCTCCCCGCGCTGCACCGGCGCGACCCGTCCGGCGCGCCACGATAGCCGTCCGTCCGGGAGGCGGAGTTGGGCTTCAAAGGAAACCGGTTGCTCGGTCGCGGCGACTTGGCGCATGACTTCGCGCAGGGCGTGGGCGTCAACCACGCAGTCGAGCAGGTTGCGCCCGATGAGGTCGCTGGCCTGATAGCCCTGATCGGCATGGTTCACATACGTCACTTCGCCATTGAGCGTCGTGCAGATGAGGAGGTCGGGGGCGCTCTCGACGAGTGACCGAAAGCGGGCTTCGCTTTCCGCGAGCTGAGCGCGCAGGCGGTTGAGCGCCGTCATATCCGTCGCCGCCGCGACAACGCGACGCTGTCCGTCAATCGTCGCGAGGCTGAGCGAAAAGGTCATCTCTTGGATTTGCCCGGCGCTTGAGCGGGTCGCTATGTCAAACGCTTGCGGCGCGATGTCTTGCTGCAAGGAGGTCAAAATGAGCTGCGGCAGCGTCCGGTCAAGCCAAAGCTCCAAGTTGCCAAAGGATTGGCCCTGCAACGCCGCGCGCGGATAGCCGGTCAGGCGCTCGAAAGCGGCATTGACTTCAATGATCTCCCCGGTTAGCGCGTCGAACAGGCAGCCCGGCAGCGGATTGAGGTCGAAAAACTGCCGAAACCGCTCTTCGCTGGCCCGCAGCGCCGCCTCGGCGCGCTTGCGCTCGGTGACATCCCTGGCTACGCCCGCCAGGCGCGCGGGCCGACCGACATCATTGGGAACCGGAAAGACGCTTTCTAAAATCCAGCGCGTTTCCCCATCGGGGCGACGGATGCGATACTCGGTATCCGCGCCATCCAGGCGGATTCGCGCCGCCGCCCACCGCTCGCGGTCATCTGGGTGAACTGCGGCGGCAATTCGTTCCGGCTCGCGCATCCCAAGGTCGCCAGAGAAGCCCCAAACCGTCTCAAACGCTTGACTGATATACAGCGGAGCGCCTTCCGGCAGCGCGGCGATCCAGAAGACATGGCTTGGATTGTCAGCGGCCGGGCGCGGCGGCGGCGCGCCGGCAGGCGATGGGCGGGCGTCGCCGTCGCTTGGAAAAGCGCCTGGACAAACATTGAAAGCCTGCGCGGCTCGTGATTCGGATAAGAGCGACATGGCGAAGCGGACCTTCCTGTGTGGGTTAGCAAGCGCGCCGCCGGCGCGGCTCAGGGATGTCGGCGGCGCCCTGGCCGCTGGCGGGCGCCGTATCCTGTGACAGCTCAATCACGCTAGCGGAAAATTTGGCGGGAGCGTGTCACGGAGCGGAACTCGCGCCCTGGCTCGCCGGCCGGGCGACGACGGGCCGTTCAGCGGGTTTGCCTTCTTGCTTGCCGTCGGCGTTGTCAGTATCTTGGCTATCAGTTCCCTGCAGGCTCCCCCTCCCTAATTGTCAGCCTCCTGAAGGGAACTCTCCCTAACGGCTTGGCCAAGCGATTCGCTTCGCTCGATTTTCGGATGAAAGCACTATGGCGGCTGCCGTTGCGCTCGATCAATCCAAGGCTCTTTCCGCGAGACCGCCGCTCGTCCATATCGTGGACGATGACAGCCTGCTGCGCGGCATGATAGCCGACCTTCTCGAAGAGCAGGGCCTGCGCGTCGTGGAACACGCCGACAGCTACGCGGCGCTGGAGCAGGCTTGCGAGCTACAGCCGGATTTGGCGCTGCTCGACGTGAACCTGCCGGGAATGGATGGGATCACGCTGTGCGCCCGGCTGCGGCAGATTGAAGCGTACCGGCACATTCCCATCGCCATGCTGACCGGCGTCAGCGATGATGAAGCCGTCAGGGCCGCCTTCGCCGTGGGCGCGACGGATTACATTCCAAAGCTGCTGCCGCCGGCGGTGATCAAGCGCAAGGCGAGCCAGCTTATCCGCGCCCATCAGGCGGAGCGGCAACTGCGCGAGACGCAAGAGCGGATGCGCGCCATCGTCCAGTATTCCAACGACGCGATTCTGACGCTGGACGAGACGCTGCGCATCATTGAAGCCAATCCGTCCGCCGAGGCCTTGCTCGGAGCGGTCGTCGGGCGTTTGGCCGAGGACGTCATTGACGCGGAGCACGCGCTGAGCGCCATCTTGCCCGGGCTGGCGCAAACCGGTCGCGCCATCGAGGCGACGGTGACGACCGCGCTGGGCTTTACCAAGACGGTCGAGCTGACAGGCAGCTATTTTTCCAACTTGGGACAGCGGCGCTACACCCTGGCGCTGCGCGACATCACCGGGCGCAAGCGCGCCGAACAGGCGTTGCGCGACTTGAGTCAGCTCCTTGTCTCGGCCTTCGACGCCCTCCCTGAAGAAGTGGCGCTGCTAGATGCGAATGGCGTCATCGTGATGGTTAATGAGCGCTGGCGGGCCTTCGCCGAAGCCAACGGCTTGCCGGCGAGCGCCAACTATGGTCTTGGCAGCAACTATCTTCGGCTCTGCGATGGAGCCGATCCGGAGCGACACCCTGAAGCGCAGGCGCTCGCCGAGGCGATCCGCGGCGTCATCGCGGGGCGGACGCGCCAGTTCAGCTTGGAATACCCCTGTGACAGCCCGAATGAGCAACGCTGGTTTCTGGCGCAGGCGCTGGCTGTGCAGGGGGCGTCGCAGGCGCGGGTTCTCATCAGCCATGAGGAAGTAACCGAGCGGGCGCGCGCGCCGTTGCTGATGGCGCTGCCGCTGGAAAGCCTGCCGGCCGCGCCGGATGTCCATCAAATCCTCGATAAGCTGCCCTATGGCGTCGCCTTGCTCGACAACCGCGGGCGCATCGCGTTTGCGAACCCAGCCTTGGCGAGCCTGCTCGGCGAGACGCCGGCGCGGTGCCGCGGTCGGCGCGGAAAGCGCTACCTGAGCCGCCAGGGCTATCAACAGTGGAAGCGCCAGTCCGGGCGCTCTTTTCCCGGCTCTCCGGCGCCAAGCGACGGCGCGCCGGGGAGCGTCGCGTGGCAAAGCGTGACGCTGCGCAAAAGCGATGGCTGCTTCGTCTCCGCGCGGCTTGCCCTAGAGTCCATCAATGGAGGCCAGGCGTGGCTGGCGCTGGTCGAGGATCTTACCGAGCAGCGGCGCGCCGATGAAGCCCTGCGCCAGCACAATCAAGAATGGGAGATCACGGTTGACGCGCTCCCAAGCCTCATTCTGCTCGAAAGCGCCGAGGGGCGCATCCGGCGCTGTAACCGCGCTGTCGCCGATTTTCTCAACCGCCCCTACGCGGTCATCCTCGGTCAGTCGTCAGGGAAGCTCTTTTTCGGGCGGGAAGGCGGCTCGCTGCTCGAAGCCATTGAGGATCCCGCGCAGTTTCAGTTTCCAAACGATGATCGGTGGTTTCAGATCAGGAGCTTCTGGATTGCCCAGGAGCGCGGAATCGGGACTGGCTGGGCGCATCTCATCAGCGACATCACGATGCGGCGGTGGGCCGAGCAAGACATGCGTCGGCTGGTAGCCGCCGTTGAGCAAGTCGGCGAGGGCGTGGCGACCTTTGACCGGCGGGGACGGATGGAGTTTTGCAATCCGGCTTTCGCGCAGATCACTGGCGTTCCCCTCTGGAAAGCCGTCGGGCGTCACTTCCTGCGCCTTGGCATAGGTCCGGCTGACCCGGCGATTCGCCAAGAGATTCTCGCCAGCCTGGCCCGGGGGCAGGGCTGGCAGGGGCGCTATCTGGCGCGCCGCCGCGATGGCTCGACCTATCACGAGCAACTGACCGCCTCGCCGGTGCGCGACGAGCGCGGGGCGCTGCGAAACGTGGTCATCGTGTGTCGCGATATGACTGAGGCGGTTCGCTATGAAGCCATCGCCGAGGCGGCGAACGTGACGGAAAACGCCAACTATATCTTTTCGGCCATCCGCCACGAGATGGGCAATCCCATCAACTCCATCAAAACGGCGCTGACGGTCTTGCGGCGCGCCGAGCCGCCATCCCTTGAGGCCGTAAACGCTTGCCTCGATCGGTGTCTTTCGGAGATTGGGCGCGTGGAGTATCTCTTGCGCACATTGCGCTCTTTCAGCTTCTTTGAAACGCCCAATCCCAAGGCGCAGCCGCTGGCGCCGTTTCTAGAGCGTTTCTGCGACCTGGTGCGCAATGGGCTGTCCGCTCGACAGATTGCGCTGGAGCGACGCTTTTCCCCAAGCCTGGGGCTGGCCCGATTTGATGAGCGAGCGCTGCATCAGGCGCTGATGAACCTGGCCTCGAATGCCATTGACGCCCTGGCGGACCAGCCAGAGCCGCGGATTACGATCCTGGCCAAGCGTCACCACCAGTGGGTTTCCATCGCGGTGCGCGATAATGGGTGCGGCATTGATCCTGAGCAGACAAAGCGCATCTTCAAGCCGTTTTATACCTCCAAGCCCTCTGGGACGGGACTGGGTCTGGTCATCACCCAGAAGCTGCTCTCGAAAATGAATGGCACCATCGAGTTGCATCCGCTTGCCGCGGGAGGATGCGAGGCTGTCATCACGCTCGAAGCGGCGGATGACGGCCAGGAAACGTAGGCCCGGAAGGCGCCGGCCCGGAGATGCAGGCCAGAAGACGCAAGGCGGAAGCGCATGGCGAATGATGACTTGGCGGCTTGGCGTGGACGACGAGGCGCGGTTTCGCGACACCCTCGCCGCCGACTTCCGGCGAGACGCCATGGAAGCCGTGGCGCCGGGGAGCGTGGCGGCGGCCCGCGCCGCGCTGGAGCGCGGGGCCTTTGACGTCGTCTTGCTTGACCAGCGGCCGCCTGACGGCGATGGCCCCGAGGTCGCGCCGCTGGCGCTGCGCCCCAACGACGCGGTCAAGCTCCCGCTGCTGACGGCTTTCCCGAGCTATAATCGCGCGGCTCAGGCCCTGCGGAGCGGAATACGCGATTGCCTGTCCAGGCCGGTCGGCATCGCCGAAGCGCGCCGCGCGGTCGCGACGCTGCTGCGCGCGACGGAGCTGGAGCGCATCCCCAAGGTCCGCCGCCGGGCGACAAGCCAGGATGAGGCGCGCGCGCTGGCGACATCCAGCGTCTTATTCGGGGGGCGCAGGACACGTCCGCCAACGTTCTCATCGCGGGCGAAACCGGGACGGGCAAAACGCTGGTCGCCAAGGCGATTCGCTACGGCTCGGCCCAGGCCGGCGTCCGTTCACGGGCGTCAAAGCTGCGCCGCGTTACCGGAAACGCTCGTCGAGGCCGGGTTGTTCGGCGTGGAGAAAGGCGCCTACGCTGGCGCGGTCCAGCGGCGCGTTCTCATCGAGCGGGCGAAAGGGAGTCGCTTTTTCTCGATGAGATTGCCGAAATGCCGCCGTCCACGCAGGCGAAGCTGCTCAGCGCGCTCGAAGACCGGCAGGCGTGCGTCGCCTGGGTGGCGAGCGCGGCCGGCTCATCGAGACGCGGCTCATCGAGCGCGCCGCCGCCGCCCCCCCACCCGCGGACGCGGCCCGGCAGCGCGGATGCCAACGGCGCGGCGCGCCCGCTCGAGACGGCTGCGCGGGAGTGGATCCTGGCTGTCTATGAGCAACTCGGCGGCAATTTGACGAAAATGGCGCAGGCGCATTATCCCTTTCGACGCTGCGGCGCAAGCTAGCCGAGTACGGACGGCGGCCTGCGCGGCGCGCCGAATGACCGATTCGCAAAACGCCAGGACCAAGCCAGGCGCGGGGCTGAAGCCGGCTCTGGAGGGTCAGGTCAAGTCAGGTCAACTTCCGATTTGGCCAGCGATGTGATTTGCTTGCCCCCGCCCCCAATACTGGGTTGATTGTAGAGGCCATGAAAAAGCTTTTCATTACTGGAGCAAGCGGTTTTGTCGGGCAGGCGCTCTTGCCGGCGCTCAAGCTCGAAGGCTATAGCGTCGTGGCGTTGTCGCGGAAAGTGCGCGACGCGTCCAGTGGCGTTCGCTGGGCGCTTGGCGATCCGTTGGAAGCCGATGACTGGCAAAAGGAAGTGGATGGCGCCTTTGGCGTCATCAATCTGGCGGGCGAGCCAATCGTGGGCAAGCGTTGGACGCCTGAGCAAAAGAAACGGCTCCGCGATAGCCGCGTCGTGACAACGCAAAATTTGGTCAATGCCATCGCCCAGGCCAGCCAGAAGCCATCCGTCCTGGTTTCCGCTTCGGCCATTGGGCTATATCCCAAAAATCAGGAAACTGAGCTTGATGAAGCCAGTCGTCCGGCGGACGACTTTCTAGGCCAGCTCTGCCAGGAATGGGAAGACGCCGCCAAGGTCGCTGAGGTTCACGGCGTCCGCGTCGCGCTGCTGCGCATTGGCGTCGTCCTCGGCCGGGACGGAGGCGCGCTGGCCCGCATGCTGCCAGTGTTCAAGCTTGGTCTGGGCGGTCCGCTGGGCAGCGGCAATCAGTGGTTTTCCTGGATTCACATCGCGGATGTGGTCGGCCTGATCCTATGGGCGCTGTCCTCCGCGACGGCGCGCGGACCAATCAACGCGGTCGCGCCGAATCCGGCGCGGATGAAAGAGTTCGCCGCCACGCTGGGCAGGGTTTTGAATCGCCCGGCTTTTCTGCCGGCGCCCGCCTTTGCGCTGAACCTCGTCCTGGGCGAATCGGCGCAAGTCGTGCTGGATGGGCAGCGCGTCGCGCCAAAGGCAGCCATCCAGGGCGGTTACGCCTTTCGCTTTCCCGATCTCGAAGGGGCGTTGCGCGATGTCATCTAGCGCCCTAGGCGGAGGGCGCGCCGGCACGCTCCGGGCGACGCTGAACGACGATGATGGTGATGTCGTCCGATTGCTCGGCGTCGCCCATGTGCCGCCTGACATCCGCTATGATCGCGTCGCATAGCGCCTGCGCGCCGCGCTGCGCGTGACGCTGCACAACGGAAGCCAGCGCCTCGTAGCCATAGGCTTCATTTCGCTCATTGAGGGCCTCGACAATGCCATCGCTGGTCAAGACGAGACACTCCGGCACTTCGCGGCTCAGCGAGGCTTGAATTTCCTCATACGCGACGCGGCGCATGCTGCCGAGCGGCAGCCCGCCGACTTCAAGAAATTCAACCGAAGCCTCCGCCTGGCGCGGCGCGTATCGCCAACAGACCAGGGGCGGCAGCCCGGCGTTGGCCACGGCGAAGGTCCCGCTCTGGAGTTCCAGTTGCACATAGGCGGCTGCCACGAACATCCGCACGCGCTTCATATCCGGGTGGAGCAGCTCATTGAGGCGGGCGAGCATCGCGGCGCAGCCCAGCTCGTCTTCCTCGACCTCGCTCCGAAAGGCGGTCGTCGCGATGGCGGCGAACAGTGCGCCTGGCACGCTCTTGCCCGAGACGTCGCCCAAAAAAATGCCCAGCCTGCCCTCCGTCCCCTGGAAGAAGTCGTAGAAGTCGCCCCCCACCTCCCGCGCCGGCAAGCTTTGCGCCGCAATCTCCCAGCCTTCCAGCCTGGGAACGCCCGCCGGAAGGAACGACGCCTGAATTCGGGCCGCCAAAGCCAGTTGGCGCGCATGGCGCTGCTCTTCAATCACGCGGTCAAGGAGCGTCGGCTGGTCATCGCGCTCGCTTTCGGCGGGTCGCCAGGTCAGGGCGGCTGCCGCGAGCGGCAGCGGAACGAGCAGCGTGGGTAGCCAAGGCGAGATTCCGAAAACCGGAAAGGTCGCCGCCACGACCGCCAGGCTCGTTCCTTGGTAAGCCCAAATGGCGCACAGCGTCGCCCACAGCCCAAAGCGCTCGAACGTGGCCACCAGCGTCAGGATCACGAAGACATGCTCCGCCAAAAGCCATGGGGTGTCGAAAGACAGCGGCAGGACCAGCGCGAAAGGGCTCGACCACATCACGCTGCCCAGGAGCGCCAGCGCTACCCAGGCCAGTCGCGCCGGCAAGCGTAGCCAATCCGTCAGCGCCGCCCAAGCGAAGGCGATGAGCACCAGGCTGTAATCCAGCGTGTTCCGCAGGAGCGTCCCCACGACGAAAAGACTTGGAGACCAATTGTCTAGCAGCAGGCAAGTGTTATCGCCATATCGCCCGACGGGCGTCGTCGCATCGGCCGTCAGCCAGTGCATGACCCCGCTAAAGCCCAACAGCGCCCATCCGACGCTGCCGCCAACCAGGCCGCGCTGCAAAGTCATCGCGTATGGCACGCGCCGCAGAAGCAAGATGGAGCGGAATACGACGGCATAGGGGCGCTTGGTCTCATGCTCGAGGTGCAGAAGCGCCGCGCACGCCACCCAGACCGCTGTCGTGGACAGGATAGTTGTCAGCAGGCTCGATATGGCGTAAGCGCCTATGGTAAAGCCGAGAAACTGCGATGATTGCGAGAGCGCCATCTGCGACAGGTCGCCATCCGCGACCGGGTTCTCGAACAAGGCCTTGCTGACCGAAAACGGCAGCAACGGAACGAAGACCAGGATCCCGCTGAAACCCGCCAGCGCGGCGCATACGGTCGGCCCCCGCCAGAGGATGACGTGACGACGGGAAGTTTTCAGAACATACGCGACTGCCGCGATCACCAGCGCTAGGTAAAACGGCAGTCCCAGCGCCGACACGAGAACGCTTTTGTCAAGGGGGCGCGCCCGGTTGGCGGCAGTCGCCTGAAGGCGATGCTGAAAGTGCCAGACCGTCTCCCCGCGCAGTCGGACGACCACCACGCGGGTTAGCTCTGGCTTCTCTGGCAGGGGGCGCTGCCAGCGCACTTCGGTTTCGGGCTGTTCCGGCAGGCGCTCGATTTGAGGGGTGCCAAGCCAGGTTGGGCTGAGGCTTGTCGCGCTGACGAGAAAGGCGCGCGCCAGCGCCAGCGCCGCCGCTTCCGATGGCGGCTCCGCATTCGAGACCCGCGCGTCGCTGTTGAAGTAGCTCGCCATTTCGCCAGCCCCGGAAAAGCCTATGCGCGCGGCCAAGCTTCCGTTGGGTCGGAACCAGACAGCATGCTCGATGACGACTGGGAGGCGGAGCTGGCTGACCATCTGCGCGATGTCCGCGTTGTCGGCCTGCTGGCGGAGCGCCTCCAGGGCCAGCTGGTCAACCTGGATGAGCCGAAACATCAGCCCGTCGGGAGGCGCTTGCCCGGCTTGGCGGCTGAAGGCTTCTTGGGCGAACTCGACGCTGACCCGACGGTCAGGCGGGTTGAGCAGCGTCAGCTCTGGCAGCGACTGGCTGGCGAGCGTCAGCCCCAAGACCAGGCCAACTAGCGCAAGGACAGCCAGCGCGACAACGGGCGGGAATGGTAACCGGCTGGTCGAGTCAGGCATCCGGCAGGCTGCTTTCCAAATCTAAGCGACACCCGAATCTGGCCGGCGCGGCGCGGCCGGGAGCGACATCGGGCCCTTTCCGGACCGCTGCCCCAAAGCCAGCAAGCTGGCTCAGTTAGGATGACTTTTTCTTGGCTGACTTGGCGGCTTTGGATTTGGCTGGGGGAAGCGCGGCGGCTTCCGCCAGAGGCGGCGCGGGAGCGGCTTCCGCCGCTTTCTTGCGCGCCGGCTTGGGCTTGCGCTGGGCATCGCTCGCCGGCGCGGGGGGCGCAGCGACGGCAGGCGACGGCAACGCTGGATTGGTCGGCGGCGCCACGGTCGCGGCTACCGATGCGCTGGCTTCATCGGAGGGCGAGGCGTCGGCCTTCTTACGCCGGGCGACCGGCTTTCGCGTCGCGGGCTTATGCCCCGCGAGCCGCTGCGCCAAGTCTGGCGGCAGGGTCACGGCCGGGACGGCTTCCTCGGCCATCGCGCCCTCGCTGATCGCCGCGCTCATTTTTTGGCGGCGCTTGACTTCTTCCTCAATCAGCTTTTCAAGCACTTCATTCTCGGCGCGAAACCAATCGTCGGCCATGTGCTGCGGCGTGCTGTAGCCGCGCTCCAGCGAAAGCTGGTGCGCGCGGCGGCGGATGGCGTCCATAACAGCTCGATCTTGCAGCAACGACTGGCGAACGCTTTTTGTATCCATCATTCCGTGCTTGGTTCCTCCGTGCGCGCCTGGCCCGCGCGCCGCGCAATAAGACTTCCACAAGCCGCGGGGGCGACCGGCGCGCGTAGCGAGGCTGCAAAAATGCGTGCCGTCGTGTCTGTAAACGCACAGCGTGAAAGTTTTCTTAGACGGCAACTAAAAAAAACACTACCATGCGGCTTCCGTTTTTGAAAACCCTGCGCCAGTCCGGTCGGGCGGCGGCCCAGCGCCTGCCGAGCGGGCGATTTTCAGAAGGCGCGGATGACCTGAGACGTTATGGCTGACCATGTGCCGACGATCCTCATTGTGGATGATGAGTTGAGCATGCGCGAGCTGCTCGACCACGTATTCCGGCGGGCCGGCTATCGCACGTTTGTCGCGGAAAACGGCGCGCAAGCGCTCGAGGCCCTGCGGGGCTCGGTTTTTGACATCGTGCTGTCGGACGTCAGGATGCCGCGCCTGTCGGGGACGGAGCTGCTGCATGAGTGCCGGCAATTGTCGCCTGACACAGTGGTCATTTTGATGACGGCCCACGGCACGGTCGAGCAAGCCCGCGAGGCTTTCAAGCTGGGCGCGGATGATTTCATTCAAAAGCCCTTTGACATCGATGAACTCAAGCTCGTCGTCAAAAACGCCTTCGAGAGAAGCTTGCTGCGCCACGAGGTCGCGCTGCTCAAGCGCGAGCTGGGCGACCGGGCGCGCCTGGAAAACATCATCGGGCGCAGCCGACCGATGCAGGAAGTGTTCCAGTTGATGCAGACCATTGCCGGCACGAACAGCACGGTGCTCATCACGGGCGAGTCTGGGACCGGAAAGGAGCTGGTCGCGCGCGGCATCCATGCCTGTAGCCCGCGCAGCGAGCGGCCGTTCGTCTCGATCAACTGCGGCGCCTTTACCGAAACGCTCCTCGAATCCGAGCTATTCGGCTACATGAAGGGCGCCTTTACCGGCGCCATCGCCAACAAGAAGGGGCTGTTTGAAGCGGCGGATGGCGGAACGCTCTTCCTGGACGAAATCGGAGAGACGAGCCTCGGGATGCAGGTCAAGCTCCTGCGCGCGCTTCAGGAGCGCTCCATTCGCCGCGTTGGGGGCACGGAGGAAATTCCGGTGGACGTGCGGGTGGTAGCGGCCACGAACCGCGACTTGTTGCAGATGGTCGAGGATGGCACCTTCCGCAAAGATCTCTACTTTCGAGTCAACGTCATTCCGATTACCGTGCCGCCGCTGCGCGAGCGCCGGGAAGATATTCGCGACTTGGCCTTACATTTTCTCAGGAAATACGGACAGAATCGGACGCCCCCCGTCACCGGCATCGCGGAAGCCACGCTGAAGCAGCTTGAGAGCTACTCGTTTCCCGGCAACGTTCGGGAGTTGGAAAACATTATCGAGCGCGCCGTCGCGCTCGAGCCAACGACCGAAATCCAGCCGGAACGCTTGCCGGAAAGCGTCCTGCGCTACGATCCGGCGCGCGCGGCCTCGGCTTTCGACTTGCCCGAGCAAGGCATTCATCTCGAAAATTTCCTCCTGGAAATCGAGAAGTCGTACATCTTGCAATCGCTGCGCCGGACGCGCGGCAATCAGACCAAGGCGGCGGAGTTGCTCAACATGTCGGTGCGCAGTCTGCGCCACTTGCTCGACAAGCATAAAATCCGCCAGACGGCGAGCATGTTTCGTGAAAGCGGCGCCTTTCGCCCCGGCGACAGCTCGGAAGCGCCCTGAGCGAGCGGCTCGGCTCGCCATCCGTCTGAGCGCGATCCTTCCCATCTCGATAAGGCAAGCGCATGAAAAAAGTTTTGATTGCGGGCGGCGGTCTCGCCGGTCTCGCCGCCGCTTACGACCTGACGCAGGCTGGCTGCGCCGTCGAGCTTTTCGAAGCCCGCCCGATCCTCGGCGGCAAGGTTTCATCCTGGAAGGATAGCGACGGCGACTGGATTGAGTCGGGGCTTCACGTGTTTTTTGGCTGCTACGAAGAGCTGTTCAAGCTCATGCGGGCCGTCGGCGCGGACGCCTACTTGCGCTGGAAGGACCCGGTGTGCCACTTCACGCTGCCCGGCGGCGTCACCTACGACATCGTCTCGTGGCGCGGGCTGCCCTTTCCGCTGCACCTGCTGCCGAACCTGGTGACGGCCAGCCAGTTTTCATTCAGCGAAAAGCTGGCCTATGGGCGGGCGCTCCTGCCGGCGCTCTTTGGCGATAGCGGCTATGCCGACGCCCAGGATGGCGTCAGTTACGCCGACTGGCATCACCGACAGGGCGTGGGGGACAATCTGCTCGGCGGCATGTTGTTGCCGCAAACGCTGGCCCTGAAGTTTCTGCCGCCCGAAGAGCTGTCGGCCCAGGTGGTGCTGAACGTGTTCAGGCTGTTTCTGCGGCGCGACGACGGCTTCCAGGTCGCCTTTCTCGAAGGCTCGCCGGAGGAATGCCTGACGCAGCCCATCGTCCGCGCCATCGAGGCGGCCGGCGGTCGCATTCATACGGGATGCAAAGTGACGCGGATTGAGCTAGACGAGCGCGGATACGCGCGCGGCTTTGCGGTTGGCGAGACGCTGCATCAGGGCGACGCCTACTTGTGCGCGCTGCCAGTTCACCAGATGAATCGCCTGATTCCGGCCGCCTGGCGGGCGCAGTATCCATACTTCGAGGATTTGCGTCATTTCACGGGCGTTCCGGTGATGAACGTCCAGCTTTGGCTCGATGGCCGCCTCACCGAGCGCGACAACCTGCTCTTTGGCGGTGGCGGGCTAACGCCGGTTTACGCCGACATGCGCGTGACAACGCCGCGCTACGCCCCGGCCAGCGGCAACACGCTGCTTGAGGCGGTCGTCGCGCCGGCCCGCGACCTCTTCCGGCTGAGCGATGCGGAAGTCGTCGCGGCGGTATGGGAGCGGATGAAATCCTACTATCCATCCGTCGCGCCGCGGCTCAAGGTGGTGAAGTCTTCCGTGGTGCGCATTCCGCAATCGGTTTATCACCCCAAGCCTGGGATTGAGCGTTACCGTCCGACCCAGGCTTCGCCGGTGCCCAACTTTTTCCTCGCCGGCGGCTTCACGCGCGGGCATCGCTTCTTCGACAGCATGGAGGGCGCGACCGCCAGCGGGCGACTAGCCGCCAAAGCCATTGTGGAGCGCTGGCAAGGGGCGAGCTAAAGCTTGGGCAAGCCGGGCCAAGGCGCGGGCGTCCGGACGGAACGGCTTGGCGTTGTCGCGGGCGCGCAAGCCGCGCCGGGCTTTACTGGGGCGCGCTCTTGGCCTTGGCGTTGACTTCCGGCGTCGCCGCGACGCGACTCGGCATGAGGATCGCGCGCAAGTCCTGCTCCAGGCGCTCGCGCAGGGCCGGATTCGCCGCCAGCGCCTGCTTGGCATTCTCGCGCCCTTGCCCGAGCCGCTCGCCGCCCTTGATGGAAAACCAGGCCCCGCTTTTCTCGATGAGCTTGTGTTCCACGCCGAGGTCTAGCAAATCGCCCTCGCGCGAAATGCCCTTGCCGTAAATGATGTCGAACTCGACCTCCTTGAAGGGCGGCGCCAGCTTGTTTTTCGCAATCTTGGCCTTGGTGCGGCTGCCGATCACCTCTTCGCCGTCCTTGATGGAGGCGGTCCGGCGGATGTCGATGCGCACCGAAGCGTAGAACTTCAACGCCCGCCCGCCGGTCGTCGTTTCGGGCGATCCCCACATCACGCCAATTTTCTCGCGGATTTGGTTGATGAAGATGAGGCAGGTATTGGCGCGGTTCGCCACCGCCGTCAGCTTACGCAGCGCCTGCGACATCAAGCGCGCCTGAAGCCCCGGCAGCGAGTCGCCCATATCGCCGTCCAGCTCGGCTTTGGGAACCAGCGCCGCGACCGAATCCACGACGACGAGATCAAACGCCGTGGAGCGCACCAGGGCCTCGGCGATCTCGAGCGCCTGCTCGCCGCTGTCAGGCTGCGACACGAAGAGATTGTCCGTATCCACGCCCAGCTTGGCCGCATAGCTGGGATCGAGCGCATGCTCGGCGTCAATGAACGCCACTTGCCCGCCGGCGCGCTGCGCTTCGGCGACTACGTGCAGGGCCAGCGTCGTCTTGCCGCCGGACTCCGGGCCGTAGATTTCGACGATGCGTCCGCGCGGCATGCCGCCCACGCCAATGGCGGCGTCGAGGCTCAGGCAGGACGTGGAAATGGCCGGCACTTCGAGCGCCTGGCGCTCGCCAAGCCGCATGATGACGCCTTTCCCAAATTGTTTCTCAAGTCCGGCAATGGCGGCGTCAATCGCTTTGTTGCGTTCCTGTCGCTCGTCGGTCATAAGGGTCTCTCGCTGGAAAGCGGGCGGTCGGAGATTGCGGGGGCCGGGTGCCGAATGGCTTCGGAAATGGTCTTTGAACCATACTCGCTTGGAACTAGATTGAAAAGAGCGCCCCTCGCGCAGCGGCTCGCGGCAGACCGGCGGCGGCGTTTTCAGCCGACGCGCCCGCCTTGCCGCAGGCCAGGCTTGGCTAATGGCTTTTGAGTTGGCCTAAGGAGGTTCCATGGCGGCTTCCATCCACCCGCTGTTGTCACCGACCGCTCGTTCCGAAGGGCAATCCCGCGGTCTTTGCCCCGCGCTGGCGATGTATCTGTCCTGCGTCAACTGTCCATTCGTGGCGGCCTGCCCCTACAAAACCCGCTTAGGCGATTTCGGGCAAGAAGCCGCGGAGCAAGAGCGCCAGGCGAGCGACCGCGCGCGGCGGCTGACGGCGATTTTGCTCGACGAGCAAGCCGCGGACGCGCAACGCCAAGCGGCGGCGGACGAGGTCGCGGCCTGGCTGGCGTCCGATGCCGGCCTGTCCGCTCAGACGCGCGGCGAGCTGGCGGTCGCCCTCGGCGATTACGGCGACGCGCGCGCTTTCGAGCCGCTCGTCGCCACGCTGGGCGATCTGCGGCTGAGCGAGAATCTGTCCGCGCTGCGCGAAGACGCCGCCCTCGCCTTGGGCGAACTCAACGATGCGCGGGCGCGGGCGCCGCTGACCCAGTGGCTTTCGGATTGGCGGCCCGGCGTTCGCTTCGCCTGCGCGGTCGCGCTGGGCAAGCTGGGCGACCCGGAGGCCATTCCCGACTTGCGGGCGCTGCGCGCCCTGCGCATTGGCGACGACTTCGGGCAGCTCAACGAGCAAGTTCACGAAATGTGCCTTCACGCGCTGGCGCTGCTCGGCGACGCTGACGCGGGCCCGCCGCTGGCGCAGCTCCTCGCCGCGGAGCAGCGCGTGGCGTTGTCGCGGGCTGAAATTGCTTTCGCGCTTGGCGAGTTGGGCGACCGCGCCAGCCTGCCCGCGCTGGAAGCGTTGCTCGCGAGCGAGATTGGCGATGGGTTGCGGGCCTATGTGACGGTGGCGCTGGGGCGGCTAGGGCAGGATGTGCGCGGCGCGCTGACGCCGCTCCTGTCCGCCGCGGATGATGACCTGGCCTTTCATGCCGTCCGCGCTCTGGCCGCGCTGGGGGATGAGTCCGCCATCGAGCCGCTGGTATTGCGGGGGCTGACCTCGCGCCGGGGCTATGTGCGGCGCCTGTCGGCTTTAGCGCTCCAGCCGTTTGCGTCGCTGCCCGCAGTGCGGGCAGCGCTCGCGGCCTACGCCGAGCAGGAGCCGGTCGCCACCCTGCGCGCGCAGGTCGGAGCGCGGCTCGGTCTGCCGCCGCCGCCGCTCGGCGCGGGCGATTAGCCGCGGATGGGCGGCTTTTCCCAGTTGGCCAAAACGCCGTTCCAGGGCGGGATGGTCAGCGACACGCGCCCTTCGCAGACGGCCTTGCAGCCGAGGCGAATCAGCGGATGCGATGTCCCGTCATAGGGGTAGCCGATCTTTTCCAGCCGCGAGACTTCAAAGGGCGTAATGGCGTTCAGGCGTTCGGCGCCGCTGAGCAGGCCAACCCAGCAGGTGCCGCAGGCGCCGGTTTGGCACTCCACGGGAATCGGTCCCGTGACGCAGCGCGGGTCTTTTTCCTTGAACGCCGCCGCGTTGGGCATGGCTGCGGCCGCCATCGTCAGCGGCTGGCCGTGGATAGCCTGAAAGGACCCCGCCCGGTCGGCTTCGTCAAAGCGAACCGTGTGCGTTTGGTTGATTTCGCTGCGCAGCAACATGTCCCACAGGGAGCGCGGCTCGGGGCGGCGGCGCTCGGCGACGATGGCGTCAGGCTCGGTCGGCGGCTCGGTCGGCGGCGGGGCCGGCTGGCGAAAGACCTCGGCCCCGACCTGCTGGAGCGTGGCGTAGGCAATCGCCGTGATGGCCAGCGTGAGTCCCGGATCGGCGCCGGCGCGCCGCGCCGCCTGGCGAATATGGATTTCGAGCGTTGTCCGCGGCGGGGTCTTGAGGTCAAGCAGCGCAGCTTTTTGGGCCTGCGGCCAAAAGCGATGCCCATAGAGGAAATGATGCGACGTATGCAAATGCTCTGCCAGCCGGTAGCGCCCGCTGAGCAGACAGTCGCGCCGCGCCCGCGCCTCGTCTTCCATGAGCATTCGGAAGAGCTTGACCGGGTAAAAGGCGAACCACACGCGCAGGGCGTTGCGGTCCACTTCGTGAACATCCGGCGCCAGGCTGGCGACGATGCTCGCCCAATCCTGGTCGTCATGACGACGTAGAAATTCAATGAACTGAGGCGCGGCGTCTGACATGATCGAGGTCGTCCAACAAAGTTAAGGCGCGTTCGGCAAAACCTGTTTGGCGCAAAATCAACTATGATAGCCGCGCGGCGGCGGCGGTGTCCACCGCGCGAGGCGAGCTAAGCGAGGCGAGCGGCATGCGGGCGATGCGGCTGATTGACAATCAACTCCAGGTGACGGAGGTCCCGCGCCCGCAGGCGGCGGGCGAGGCGCTGGCGCGTATCGAGTATGCCGGCATTTGCGCCACCGATGTCGCGATAGCGAAGGGCGGCTATGCCAGCTTTTCCGGGACGCTTGGCCATGAGTTCGTCGGCGTCGTGGAAGCGGCGCCTGATCCGGCCTGGATCGGTCGCCGGGTGGTCGCCGACATCAACATCGGGTGCGGCCGCTGCGCTGACTGCGCCGCCGGCAACGCCCGCCACTGCGCCAGGCGAGCCGTGCTCGGCATCCGCGGGCGCGATGGCGCTTTCGCCGAGTATGTGGCGCTTCCGGCGGCGAATCTCTACGCCGTGCCCGCCGCCGTCTCCCCGCTGGAAGCCGTGTTCGCCGAGCCGCTGGCCGCAGCCCATCGCATTCTGGAGCAAGTCGCCGCGCCGCCGGGAACAAGGATTGGCATCCTCGGCGACGGCAAGCTTGGGCAGTTGATCGCGCAGGTTTTTCACGCCCACGGCGCGGCGGCGACATTGATCGGTCGCCACGCTCGCAAGCTGGAGGTCGCCGCCCAGCTTGGCATCCCGGTGCGGCTCGCCGCTGAACTCAAAGCCGCCGCCCGCGTCTTTGACGTGATGGTTGAGGCGACCGGGCGCGATTCCGGGTTTGCCGACGCGCTTCGGCTGACCCGCCCGCGCGGGACGGTAGTGTTGAAATCCACGTTTCACGGCGCGTGGTCGCTGCCCCCCAGCGCGGTGGTCGTTCCGGAGCTGACGATTATCGGGTCGCGGTGCGGCGACCTGTCCAAGGCGCTCGATCTGCTGGCTCGGAAAGCGGTGCGCCCGACAGTCTTGGTTGACGCCATTTACGACTTGGAGGATGGGATCGCGGCGTTTCGGCGCGCGATGACGCCGGGCGCGCTGAAAACGCTCCTGCGGGCGAGCGGCTGAGCGGTTGCCCCCCAGCCGGGCTTGGAGCGAGCCAAGCTGGAGAAGGAGCTAGAGAAAGCGCGGGACGCGCTGGAGCGGCGCGGCGGATGGGCCAGCTTCAAGGCGAGCGGTTGACGCAAAGGGCTAACTTCTGGTAACTCACGCCTACGTTTCACATTGAAAGCGTTTCACGTTGAAGCCGCTTGTTCCAGGTCGAGTCCCATCGGTTCGTTCCGCGGCTGGCTGCGCAGCGGCCGAACTGACTTCCATAGAAGGTGTTGACATGTCACTTACTCCCCTTCGCTTGGCGTTCGCTCGCTCGTTGACGGGCCTCGCGCTGGCGGCTCTGGCGTCGGCCGGCGGGTTGGTCCGGGCGCAAAATCCGGCTGAAGCGACGGTGTCGCGCTTGGTGATGTCGGAAGCCATGCGCGTGTGCGCCGGTTACATTGGCGCGGAGGCTTCGGAAGATCTCCAGATTGTCGGAAGCGAAAAAGAAGCCTATGTGCGCGAGTTTTCGCAGGGCGATTTGGTTTACATCAATCGCGGGCGCGATGCGGGGCTGCAACCCGGCGCGGAATATCAAATCGTCCGCAACATCGGTCCGGTGAAAGACTTGGCGGATCGCGGCCGCGTGCTGGGCACGCTCGTGCAGGAGCTTGGCGTGTTGCGCGTCACGGAAGTGCGCGACACGTCCTCCACCGGGGAAATCACGGTGATTTGCGTTGGAGCGGTCAACTTGGGCGACGCGCTCGTGCCGTATGAGCGGCGTCCCATTCCAACCGTCCGCGCCTATCGCCCGCTGTCTGTCGTTGGCGCGCCGACCGGCCGGGCGACCGGGCAGATTATGGCGGCGCAGCTATCCCGCGAGCAGCTCGTCCGCAATGACGTGGTCTATATCAACATCGGCGCCGACAACGGGATCAAGGTGGGCGACTACCTGACGGTCTATCGCCCGCTGGCGACCGACTCCATTCTGCGCTTTCGGGATGACAAAATCGGGCAGCGGCGCAGCGACGGCTTTGCAAGCGATCGCTTCCGAACCCGCGACAACTCTTCGCTGTCCGCTTCCCAGAAGGGCTATCCGCAAGTGGCCGAGCGAACGCCCCGCAACGAGCTTCCGCGCACCCTGGTGGGCGAGATCGTTGTCATTCGGACGGAAGCCAACACGGCCGTCGGCGTGCTGACCCGCACGACCCGCGAAGCCGTGATTGGGGATCGTGTCGAGTTGCAGTAGCGCTTTTGCCCGGCTCTTGCCTTTGCCTGGCGGTCAGGCGACTGCCAGGCTCGCGGCTTGGGCCGAGATTGACCTCCGCCAGCTCAAGCGCAATTACCAGTGGCTCAGGCGAAAGACCGGCGCGCCGGTCATGGCGATGGTCAAGGCCAACGCCTACGGCCACGGCCTGCTCCCGGTAGCCGCCTATCTGCAAGACGCCGCCCAGGCGGATTGGTTTGGCGTCGCCACGCCGGAAGAGGGCGCGGCCCTGCGCCAGGCCGGCATTACGCGGCCGATTCTGGTCATTGGCGGCTTTTGGCTTGGGCAGGAAACGGCGGTCGTCGAATACGACTTGGCGACGACGTTGCCCGATCCAAGCTACGTCGCAGCTCTGGAACGCGCCGCCGCCGCGCGCGGCGCCGTCGCCGCGGTTCACCTTGAAGTGGACACCGGCATTGGTCGGCTGGGCCTGACGCTCGACCAGATGACGGCGACGCTTAGCGCGCTTCAGGCGTGCCGCCACGTTCGGCTCGACGGACTTATGACGCACTTCGCGTCGGCGGACGCGCCGGACCAGGCCGACTTCACGCGCGAGCAAATCAAGCGGTTCGCGGCGGCGCTCGCGCAAGCGCGCGCGGCCGGCTTCGCGCCGCGCTACCTTCACCTCGCCAACAGCGCCGGACTCCATGCCTTCTTGCCGGCGGCGGCGGGCAATATGACGCGGATTGGCGGACTGCTCTATGGCATCGCTGGAGACGCGCTCTCGCCGGCTTTCCCGCCGCCGCCGACGCGTCCGGCATTGTCGCTGCACGCGCGGATTGTAGGTCTGAAAACCGTTCCGGCTGGAACGCCCCTCGGCTACGGCTGCGCCTTCACGACGCGCCGCCCCACCCGCGTCGCCACAGTGCCGCTCGGCTATGGCGATGGCGTGCATCGCGTCCAGTCGAACCGGGGGCAGGCGCTGGCGGGCGGGCGAAAGGCGCCTATCATCGGTCGCATCAGCATGGATGTCACGATGCTGGATGTCACCGAGGTTCCCGAAGTCGCGCTGGGCGATGTCGTTACCTTCATTGGCGCGCAGGGCGAGGCGGTCATTTCAGCGGAGGATTACGCCGCCGTCATGAACACCATCGCGCTGGAAGCCACCACATCCCTGACGGCGCGGGTGACGCGGCGCTATCTGTTCGAGCCAGCGGACGTTAGCTCCGGCTAGTCGCGCCATTTCGCCCAGGCAAGCTCGCCGCAGTGGAAAGCTGGCATCGGAAAACCAGCAGTGGAAAATCGGCGGCGACATGGGAAACAATGCCATCCCATGGCGGCTTCGGAACTGAAAACGGCGGCGCGGCTGCTTCTGGCCTGGCTTCTTAGGCGGTTGGGCGATGCGCGCGGGCGCGTGGCGCGGGCTATCCGGGGCGCGGCCTGGGCTGGCTTCGCCCTGATGCTGGCCGGGGCGACGACTTGGGGGCAGAACGTTCTGCCGGCCGTGCAGGACGCCGGGGCGCTGGATGCGCCGCGTCCGCCCGTCGGGCGACTGGATGGGCGAATCATCACGCGGCTCGACATTGAGGTGAAGGACGGGCTGCCCGCCGAGCCGTCGCTGGCCGAGGCCATTGGCCTACAGGCGGGCGAGCCGTTGACGGCGGCGCGCTTGCGGGCGGCGCTGGCGCGGCTCCATCGCTCGGAGCGCGTCGCCGACGCGGAAGCTTGGGTCAGCCCTGACGGCGCGGACGGCGTCCGGGCGCGCTTTGTCGTGACCCGTCAGCTGCGCGTCGCCGAGGTCGTCTTTGACGGCGACATCATCTTTCCCGTCGAGGAGTTGCGGCCGCGCCTGGCGGCGCTCGACCGCGGCAACAAGATCACCCGGCGGGCGTTGCTGGAAGGCGAGCAAGCCCTGCTGGCGTTTTACCGCGAGCGGGGCTATTTCCAGGCCGCGGTGGCGGTCCGGGTCTCCGCTCCGAATGACGCCGCCCGGTCGCGGGTGACGTTTGTCGTGACGCCCGGCCCGCAGGCGCTCATTGGCGCCTGGCAAATTGACGGCGACCTGAAAGTTCCGCTCAGCGACTTTGACGCCAAGGTGATTCTGCATCCGGTCGGCACGCCCTACTCGATTGAGTTCATTCAGTCGGACATCCAGCGCATGCGGGCATTGCACCTGATGCGCGGCTATCTCGATCCGCGCATCAGCGAGCCGCGCGTTACATATGATCCGGCCGCCAACCGGGTCGCGGTGGCCGTCAATGTGATTTCCGGCCCCTCGGTGACGGTCAAAGTCGAGGGCTTTGAGCTGCGCCGCGAGGAGCAGCGCCGCATCCTGCCGGTGCTGCGCGAGGGCGGTCTGGATAACTTCACCCTGGAAGACGGCGCTCGCCGCTTGCTCGCCGCCCTCCAGCAGCGGGGGTACTTCTTTGCCGAGGTGGAGTGGACGCGCCAGCGGGTCGTTGGCGAGGACCGCGTGATCGTCACCTACGGGATCGAGCCAAATCGGCGCTATCGCGTACGGGAAGTGCGGGTGGTCGGAACGGATGCGCTGTCCTACCGGGATGTCGCGGACGATTTCAAAACCCGCCCGGCTTCGCTCGTGCCCCCTTCGCGCGGGCTGGTCACCGAAGACACGCTGGCGCGCGACGCCGAAGTGGTCGTGCGCGATTTGCGCAATGCCGGCTACCTGCGCGCCCAAGTGACGGAGCGCCGCATCGCCACCAGCCTCGACGACGAATCGCTCACGGTGTTGTTTCAAGTCGAAGCCGGGCCACGGGTGCGCGTGGATGATATTCGCATCGAAGGCAACCAGCTTTTCGACGCCGAGCGGCTCAAGCGCGAGCTGCGGCTGGGCGTCGGCGATTTCGTCACCCAGGCGCAGGCGCGCGTCGACCTGGAGCGCTTGACCGCGCTGTACTTGAGCGAAGGCTTCGCCGAAGCGCGCATTCGGCAGGAGTTGGACGATGTTCCCGACGATCCGTCGCGCGTGGCCATTGTCTATGAAATCGAGGAAGGCCGGCGCTTTACCATCAATCGGGTCATTGTCGGCGCGCGCGGTCGAACTTCGGAGCGCACCCTGCGCCGCTTCCTCGCGATGCGACCTGGCGAGCGGCTGCGCCGCGACCGACTGACGCAGGCGGAGCAAACGCTCTACGCTACCGGGGCCTTTCGGCAAGTGTTGATTCAAACCCCATATGTGCAAGCGACGGGTCCGAACGACGCGCTGGCGGATGTCACGCTCGATGTCATCGAGTCGAAGCCCTACACGCTGGCCTACGGCTTTGGCTACCAGACCAATGACGGCCCGCGCGGCTCGTTCGAGCTATCAAACGCCAATATGTTTGGGCGACTGGAAGTGGGGAGCGTGATCCTGCGTCTCAGCCGGCGGGAGCAGTTGGCGCAGGTTTCCTACCAGTTTCCGCGCTTCAACCTGCCGCGCGTCACCACGCTCGCCGACGGCGTCACGGCGCCAATCCTCATCTCGGCGCTGTTTCAGCGGCAGGCGCGGGTGAGCTTCACCGCGCAGCGGCTGGTGGCGCTGATTCAGTCGGAAGCGCGCTTCAACGCCCAGAGCGCCCTGATTTTTCGCTATCGGTTGCAGAACGTGCGGGTGCTCGACTTGCGCGCGACCAACCCGCCGCTTCAGCGCGCGGACGAGCCGCTTAATCTGGGGACGTTCTCGGTCACGTACGTGCGCGACACCCGCGACGCGCCGCTCGACGCCACCCGCGGCTCGTTTGCTTCGGCCGACTTCACCGTGGCCACGCCCCGGATTGGCGGCTCGGAGCGCTTCATTCGGTTTCTAGGGCAGATTCAAGGTTATCGGCGCGTGACGGAGCGGTCGCCGGTCGTGCTGGCCGGAAGGCTCCAGCTCGGCTTGGCGCGCCCCTACGGCGACACGCGACTCCTGCCCATCAGCGAGCGATTTTTCTCCGGCGGTCCGACAACCCTGCGCGGCCTGGGCTTCGAGCAGGCCGGGCCGCGCGACCCGGTGACGGACGCGCCCATCGGCGGCAACGCGCTGGTGGCGGTCACCGGCGAGGCGCGCTTTCCGCTGCTGCGCAATGTCGAGGGCGCGGCGTTTTACGATGTCGGCAATGTCTTCGCCCGCGTTTCAGACATCGGCCTCGGGCGGTTCACCAACAGCCTTGGCGGCGGCTTTCGCATCAAGACCCCGCTCGGGCCGTTACGCGTGGATGCGGCATACCTGCTTGACCCGCCGTTTTTCATTGCAACGCCCAATCGGCGACTAACGAATTTTCAGCTTCACATCACTTTCGGGCAAGCGTTCTAAAGCGCCGCTCAAAGCGCAGCGTTTTGGTATGTTACTTGACAAAAAGCGCTTAACCAAGCTACCCTGGCAGGATAAAACTTTATCTTACCAAAGTTCCGTCATTGACAATTTTTTAGGTTGTGGGAGGTTTGGCGAATGACCCTATCCGTTTCTAGCTCCAAATCATCGCGCAAAATTGCCTCGGGTTCCCAGCTCCCAGGCCCGCCTCCAGCGCCCGCTTCCTCCCCGCGGACGCCGCTCGCGCCGAGCAAGGCGAGAGGTCGCGCGCCAGAACCAGCGCCGGCCGCCCCGCCCGCCGCCGACCAGGCGCCCCGCGCCAGAACGCGCTCAAAGCCCTCCGCGCTCGGCTCCGCCAACGAGCCGAAGCCGGCGCCCGTGAAATCGCCGGCGAAACCGCCCGAGCTGCGCCCATCCGCCGCGCCCGCCCCGCGAGCGACTCGCGAGACAGTCGCCGCAGTGGTCAAGGCGGTCGAGGAAGCGGTCGTCAAAGTCTCATCCGCAAAGGCTTCCGCAAAGGCTTCGGCGCGCAGCCAGGCTGCCGCGCCCGCCCGCAAGACGGTGCATCCGGTCCCCGAGCCGAAAGCCGCCGCGCCGCTCGCGTCGTCGAGCCAGACCGGGGCAGACGCGCCGAAAGCCGAAAAAAAGTTGAAAGCCGAGAAAAAAGCGCCAGCGGAGCCAGCTGTCTCGCCCGAGGCGAGCGCTTCAAAGAAGAAAAGCAAGAAGCCCGCGCCAGCGGCGCCGGCTGAAGCTGACGCCGGGCCTTTTTCCTCCGCCGGGCCTTTCTCCTCGGCGCGCCGCAATCGCGAGCGCGAGGCGCTGAACCTCTACACCACCGCGATGGAGTCCTTCAAGCAAACCGACTACGACCGGGCGCGGGATGTGTTGCTGCTGCTGCTGAACGATTTCGTTCTCGAGAGCGAGATTGCGGATCGGGCGCGCGTGTTTCTGAAGATTTGCGAGCAGAAGCTGAACCCGGCGACGCTATGAGCCGGCGCCCTTTCTTGGCTGCTAGCGAGGGCGGGGGACGCGCCGGCTTGCGCCGGGCAAGCTCTTGACCGATGACTTCCAACGCTTCCCACTCGAATCCTTGCCCGTCGCCCATCAAGTGCGTCGCGATTGGCGGCGGAACTGGCTTGGCGACGCTCCTGCGCGGCCTCAAGCGGCGCGTGCCGGAAGACGGCGCTCGCCTTCCGGGCCAGTGCATTGAAAGCCTTACCGCCGTGGTCACCGTGACTGACGACGGCGGCAGCTCGGGGCGGCTGCGCGAAGAGTTCCAGATGCTCCCGCCGGGCGACATTCGCAACTGCCTGGTGGCGCTCTCGGAGGATGAGCGTCTCTTTGCGCGATTGTTTCAGTATCGGTTTCCGGGCCAGGGCAGCGTGCGGGGACACAGCTTTGGCAATCTGTTTCTGGCGGCCCTGACCGGCATCACCGGCGATTTCGTCGAAGCCATCCGGCTGTGTAGCGAAGTGTTGGCCATTAAGGGCAAAATCGTGCCTTCGACGACGGCGGATGTCACGCTCGTGGCGGAACTCGATGATGGGTTTGTCGTGCGCGGCGAGTCGAAAATCAGCGCTGCCGGCGGCCGCATCCAAAGCATCGCGCTTGATCCGCCGGATTGCGCGCCGCTCCCGGAAACGCTGACCTCGATTGCCGAGGCCGACCTCATCACGCTGGGGCCAGGCTCGCTGTTTACGAGCGTCATTCCCAACTTGCTGGTCGCGGGCGTGACGACGGCCATTGCGGCATCGAGCGCCTTGAAAGTCTATATTTGCAACCTCATGACGCAACCCGGCGAGACGACCGATTTCTCCATCGCCGATCACGTGGCGACACTGCTAGACGCGCTGTCCCCGGCGACGCTCGACGCGGTGATCGTCAACCATGGCGCGATTTCCAAGGCGGCGCGCGCGCGCTATCGCCTCGAAGGCTCGCGCCCGCTCACGGGGCGCGCCGCTATCCGGCGGCTGAGCGCGCCGCCATCCGCAGCGCGGATCGCCACCGACAAGTTTCTCGTTTTCAGCCGTCACCGGATTCCGGTCGTCACCGCCAACCTGGTCGAGGAAACGGAAGTCGTCCGCCACTCGCCAGAAAAATTGGCGCGCGTTGTCCTGGATGTTTACGCCCGCCGCCTGCCGGCGACGCAGCGCCAGCCGGGCCTGCGGCTGGTAGCGCGATGACCGCCGCCCGCTGCAGGTCTCCCGCTGCAGGTCTCCCGCTGAAGGCCGCCCCATCGCCATGACGACGCCTTCCACGTCTTCCATGCGCCGGCGACGCTGGCGCCGCCGCCTGGCGGCGGTCGCCGCCAGCTTGCTGCTGCTCGTAGTCGCCGCCTTCATTTGGCTGCCTGAGCTGGTTGAGCGGAAGATGAACGGCATTGCCGCCACCGCGCGCAAGCCGCCGTCGCCGCGCGCCCAAGCCCTCCATCGGCGCTTGTTCGTGGCTGATCTGCATGCTGACACGCTGCTGTGGAACCGCGACCTGCTCGCGCGCGGAGCGCGCGGCCACGTCGATCTGCCGCGCTTGCAGGAAGGCAACGTCGCGCTCCAGGCGTTTACGATTGTCACCAAAGCGCCGCGCGGCATGAACAATGACCGCACCGACGGCGACCGCTTCAACCTCGTCGCCGCGCTGAGCGTCGCCCAGTTGTGGCCGCTTTCCGCCTGGACGAGCCTCGCCGAGCGGGCGCTCTATCAGTGCCGCCGGCTGGACGCGGCTGCCGCTCGCTCTGGCGGCCAGCTCCTGGTCATCCGCAGCCGGGCCGACTTCGAGCGCCTCCTGGCGCAGCGCGCCGCCAATCCGCGGCTTGTCGGCGCGTTGCTTGGCGTGGAGGGCGCGCACGCCCTCGACGGCGACTTGGCCAATCTTGACCGCCTGTATGCAGCGGGCGTCCGCATGATGGCGCCGACGCACTTTTTTGACAACGAGATCGGCGGCTCGGCGCATGGACTGGTCAAGGGCGGACTCACTGACCTGGGGCGCGAGCTGATTCGCCGCATGGAGCGAAAAGGCATGATCGTCGATCTGGCCCATGCCTCTCCGGCCGTGATCGACGAGACGCTCGCCCTGGCGACGCGCCCGGTCGTCATCTCGCATACCGGCGTCCGCGGCGCATGCGGGGGCTTGCGCAACATCACGGATGACCGGTTGCGCGGCGTCGCCCGCTCGGGCGGCGTGGTCGGAATCGGGTACTTTTTCGCGGCCGTATGCGGCCAGGACGCCCGCTCGATTGCGCGCGCCATACGTTACGCCGCGGATGTCGCGGGCGTGGCGCATGTCGCGCTCGGCTCCGATTATGATGGCGCGGTGAGCGTGCCGTTCGACACGGCGCATCTGGCGGAAATCACCGATGCTCTGCTGGAAGAAGGATTTTCGGAAGACGAAATTGCCCTGATCATGGGCGGCAACGTCCGGCGCGTCCTGCTCGCCGCCTTGCCGTGACCGCTCCGCAGGGCTTGCTGAAAGAAGCTCGACTATGACGGAACGACGCCTTCGCATTCTCATCGCCAAGCCTGGGCTAGACGGCCACGACCGCGGCGCCAAAGTCATCGCCCGCGCGCTGCGGGACGCCGGGATGGAAGTCATCTACACCGGCTTGCGCCAAACGCCAGAGCAAATCGTGGCCGCGGCCGTCCAGGAAGATGTGGACGCCATCGGCGTTTCCATTCTCTCCGGCGCGCACCTGACGCTGTTCCCGCGCATTCTGGAGTTGATGCGCGAGCAGGGCCTGGATGATGTGCCGCTCTTTGGCGGCGGCATCATCCCTGACGAGGATATTCCTAAGCTCAAGGCGGCTGGCGTGGATGAAATCTTCACGCCCGGCGCGACGATGGACGCCATCATTGACTACATCAACCGGCGCGTGGGCGCGCCGCAGGCCTCAGCGCCGTGACTTGGAAGCGGGGCGCGGCCTTCTGGCGTCCTTCTGGCGGGGGCGGTCAGCCCGGCGAGTCGGGCGGTCCGCCGCCGCTCCGAACGCGCCGCTTTGAAAACGCTTCCAGCGCGCTGGCGATGGCTTCGGCGATGACGCTTTCCGAATCAACCGCCTGCTCGTCCGCGAAGCCGATGCGGGACGGCAGAATGAAGCGCAGCTGCCCGCGCGCGACTTTCTTATCCTGCTTCATCGCTGTCAGCAGGTCCGGCAGGGCGATGCCCGCGGTGTCGGGCAGGCGCCCGATCCGCTGCACCAGCCGCTCCACCCGCGCCGCCGCCGCCGCGGACAGCTTCCCCAGTCGGACAGCGATCCGGCAGGCGGCGACCATGCCGATGCCGACCGCTTCGCCATGGCGAAACCGGCGGTACGCGGTGACGGCTTCCAGCGCGTGCCCGACCGTGTGACCGAAGTTGAGAACTTTGCGCTCGCCGGTCTCGCGCTCATCGCGGGCGACGATGGCGGCCTTGATGCGGCAACAGTCGGCAATCGCCTCCGCCAGCCAGTCCCAGGGCGGATCGCGGCGCGGCGAAAGCGGCAGGCGCTCTTCGAGCCGCGCAAAAAGCTCGGCGTCGCGGATGACGCCATATTTGACGGCTTCCTGCCAGCCGGCATTCCACTCGCGGCGCGGGAGCGTGGCCAGCGTTTCCAAATCGGCGACGACCAGCGCCGGTTGATGAAACGCGCCAATGAGGTTTTTACCCAAGCGATGGTTGACGCCGGTTTTGCCGCCAACCGAGCTATCGATCATCGCCAGCAGCGTCGTGGGCAACTGAACGTAGGGCAGGCCGCGCAAGTAGGTCGCGGCGGCAAAGCCGGTCACGTCGCCGACCACGCCGCCGCCGAGCGCCAACAATAGATCGCGCCGCTCCAGCCGTTGCGCGACGCAAGCGTCCCAGATGCGCGCCGCCGTCCGCAGCGTCTTGTAGCGCTCCCCGTCGGGGATCAGGCACAGATGGGAGCGAAACCCGGCCGCCGCGACGCCGGCCGTGACGGCGGCGGCATAGTGGCTGGCTACCCTGGGGTTGGTGACGACCAGGACGGCGCGCGGGGCGTCGCCAAAGGCTTGCCGAAGCAGGTCGCCCAGAGCGCGGTACAGGCCGGCGCCGATGCGGATGTCGTACCGCCCGCCAGCGGACGCCACCGGAACGTCCGCGCTCGCCGGGGCGAGGCGGCGAGCATCCAGGCAAGCGCTATCCATCATGCCGTACCGCCGGGCTTTTTCTTCATTTGCTGAATGACCAGGTTTCGCACTTGAGCCGGAACGGTCGGATCATTGCTGAGCTCCTTGAGCTGGGATGGCGTCAGCGTCGCCACCAGGGTGATGGCGCGCCCTACCGGCAGCATGCGATTGCGCAGCAGCGCCATTTTGACGTAGTTGCGATTGGCCCAGCGGGCGGTGTCGGCAATCAAAACGATGACGTGCTGATGGGTCGCCTTCCACACGGCGGTCGAAACCACGCTCTCGGTCAGAAAAGGGTTGTTGAGCGCCGCCCGCACGACCTCGCCGTTGACATCGTTGAGCATCTGCGGAAGCAGTCGCCCCCCGTTCCCGCGCCGCGCCAGGGTAATTTTTTGCCCCAGCGGGAGGCTTTGGTACTGCTGCAAAATGGCGTTTTCCGCCGCGGTTTTGATTTCCAGCGGAAGCGCCGGCGTGATGAGCACCGTGACCAAGTCAAACAGAAACAGATTCGGCACGAGGCGCAGCCCGGCGGAAGCCGGAAGCTTCGGATTGAGCGCCAGGATGCGCCGCAGGCGGTGGCTTTCCTGCACCCGCCGGTCGCCAGCCATTCGCCGCAGCACTTCGTGCGAGACATCGCGCCGGCGGGCGATGATGGTCAGCTCCTCCTCGCCAGTCGCCTCGTTGTCAAGCAGCGCGTTGAGCACTTCGTCGGTGGCGTCAAAGGCCAGGTCGAGCCGCTCTTCCGGCGTGCCGCTCCGGGCGCGCTGGACGCGCCGCAGCAAGTCGAGTCGCCCCAGCGCCGCCTGCCGGGCGGCGGTTTCGGCTTCGCTGATTTCAGGCGGCGTTGGCTCGAGCTCGTCCGCGCGCTCGTTTTCAAGCTCGTCGGTCATGGCGTCCTCTCACTGCGGCGAATCAGGCTTGAGATAGGTTGCAAGCCACTCGTGAACGGTTTTGTACCAAAGCTCGCTGTTTTGCGGTTTCAAGATCCAGTGGCCCTCGTCCGGGAAGTAGAGCAGCCGCGACGGCACGCCCCGGCGCTGCAACGTCGTGAACAGTTGCAGCCCCTCGCCAACCGGCACGCGGTAGTCCAGCTCCCCGTGAATGACCAGCGTCGGCGTCGCGAAGCTCTTGGCATGGCGGTGCGGCGACCATTTTTCATACAGCTCGGGATGATCCCACGGGTTGCCCTTGAACTCCCATTCAGTGAACCACAACTCTTCGGTCGCGCCATACATGCTGGCGAGATTATAGATGCCCGCGTGCGAGACGAACGCCTTGAAGCGGCGGTCGGCGTTGTGGCCGAGCATCCAGTTCACCATGTAGCCGCCATAGCTCCCGCCCGCTGCGCCAACGCGGTCGGCGTCCGCAAAGCCCAGCCCCACGACGTGATCGACGCCCTTGAGCAGGTCAACGTAAACCTTGCCGCCCCAGTCGCCGCTGATTTCATCGGTGAACGCCTGTCCGTAGCCGGTCGAGCCGCGCGGGTTGACCATGACGACGACATAGCCCGGCGCGGCGAAAAGCTGCGCGTTCCAGCGAAAGCTCCAGCCATTCGACCATGCGCCCTGCGGCCCGCCGTGGATCAGCAAAATCATCGGATACTTCTTGCCTTCGGTAAACTGCGGCGGCTTGACAATGAAGGCGTGCACCCGCGCGTTGTCCGCGCCGGTAAACCAGGTTTCCTCGACCTTGCCGAAGCGGATTTCCGCTAGGAATGGCTCATTGACGCGGGTCACTTGCCGAGGCTCGCCGCCGGTCGTCGCGACGGCGAAAATTTCATTTGGCCGGGTCAGCGTGGACTGCGTGAAGTACAGCGTTTTGCCATCTGGGGCAACCGAAAGGTTGCCGTTTTGCCCTTGCGCGACCAGCGGCCGGGCGTCGTCGCCGTCCAGCGTGAGGATAAAGATCGGCGCCTGCCCGTGGCGGTCGCCGGTCAGAAAGAGCGCGCGTCCGTCCGGCGACCAGACCAGTTCATCAAAGGAGATGTCCGTCTTCTCGCTCAGGCAGCGCAGCTTGCCGGTGGCGCGCTCGTAGAGGAGGACCTGCTTTTTGTCGGATTCGAACCCTGCCCGATCCTGCGACAGCCAGGCGATGTAGCGCCCGTCCGGCGAGTAGCGCGGGTGGGTGTCCGAACCCGGGCTGATGGAAATCCGTTTTGGCTCGCCGCCGGCCAGCGGGACGAGAAAGATGTCGTTGTTGGTGCTGATGGCTT
>CALCKX010000056.1 GCA_937966115.1 uncultured Chloracidobacterium sp.
GAACACGCGCATTGTTGAAGGTCACAACATTCAACTGCGCGTGGACTTTTTCAACATGACAAACACGCGCAACTTCGGCGTTCCGATCGCCGTTCGCACATCAGCCGCTTTTCTCAACCAGTGGGGAACCGACGGCGGCAATCGCCGCATCGTATTCGCCTTGCGTTACTCCTTCTAAGCGTCTATCTCTAGCGTTGACGCTCTGGCGTTGACGACGCCCCGCGCGGCGCGCCTGCCGCGCGGGGCGTTTTTCCCTTGCGCTGGCTCGCTCGGTTTCCGCACGGTTTCCTATTCCTATGGCGCGAATCGCATTCGTCGCTAAGCCCGCTTCCTTCGTCGTCGCGCTGATCTTCCTGGCCGGCTTCGCGGGCCTGTGGCTTGGCTGGAAGGCGTTTTGGTTTCTCACGGATGACGCCTTCATCGCCTTTCGCTATGTCAGCAACCATCGGCTCGGTCACGGCTTGGTCTGGAATCCGGCGCCATTTCGGCCCGTCGAGGGCTATACCAGCTTTCTCTGGGTCATGCTGTTGAGCGCGGTTTGGAAGGCGACGGGCTACGACCCGCCGACGGCGGCTAACTGCCTCGCGCTGGGATGCGCTGCGCTGACGCTTGCGCTGACCGGCGTCGCTGTCTTGAAAATGCCTCTGGCCCCCGCCCTCGGGCGCTTCCGCGCCTGCGCCCTGGCCGCCGTCCTGGTCGGCGTCCTCAGCAACCGCACTTTCCTCGCCTGGACGAGTTCCGGGCTGGAGACCGCGTTGTTCAACGCGCTGCTGCTGGCGTGGATGTGCGCCTGGGTCTGGCTGCCGCGGCACACGCCCATCCGCTTGGCGGCGGTTTCCGCGCTCGCCGCGCTGGTCTATTTGACGCGCCCCGACGGGCTGCTTTTCGCTCTGGCCTCGATTGCGCTGTTCGCCGGCGACGCTTGGCTGCGCAAAGGGAAGTGGCGCGCAGCGGACTGGCTCGCCATCGCGCCGCTGCTGGCCATTCCGACCCACTTGCTCTGGCGCAAGTCATTTTACGGCGATTGGCTGCCGAATACCCACTACGCCAAGTCGGACCCGCGCTGGCTGTGGGTGACCAGCGGCGCCCGGTACGCGCTTTCCTTCATCATCGAATACGCCCTCTGGTTTTGGCTCGGCCTCGCGCTCTACGCCATCTGGACGGCGGCTCGGCAGCGGCGGGCGCTGCTTGACCGGCTGCGGCGCGAGCCGGCGCTCAGGGAAACCGTCCTCGGCGGCGCGGCTATTAGCCTCAGCCTGGCGGCGCAGGTCGCCTACTACACATTTGTCATTGGCGGCGACCATTTCGAGTTTCGGGTCTATAGCCACCTCGTCCCGCTGATTTTCATCAGCGCCCTGTGGATGCTGAACGCCGTCGGGGCGCGCCCGCTGCGCGCCGCCGCCTTTGGGGCGCTGTTTCTGTCCAGCTCGCTCGTCATCCCGTGGACGCACTGGCTGGCGACCAAAGACCTGACCCGCCGCGAGGAGACCAGCTACCTGAAGGCTTCCGTCGCGGACGCGCTCGCGCGGCGCGCGCCCGGCCTGCCCGGCTTCGCGCTGGCATACGCGCGCTGGTATGACAGCTTGCAGTTCTGGCTCATTGACCACGCCGTATGCATGCGTCACCAGGAACACAAAAGCTTTTACCTGTTTCTGATCGGGGTGTTGCCGCCGCGCGAGGTTGGGGAACGGGTCAGGGACGATCGCTACCCGGTTGTCACGCAAACCTCGGTGGGCGTCATGGCGTGGGTTCTGCCCTATGTCAACGTCATTGACGAGCACGGGCTCAACGATTACGTCGTGGCGCGCAACGCGCGAGCGCGGGGCGACCTGATGGCGCATCTCCGCAGCCCGCCGCCTGGGTATCTGGAATGCTTCCGCCCCAACGTGGCAATTCGGGACGGACAAGCGAGCATCTTGCCCCGCGCCGTCCCGCTCACTGCCGCCGAAATCCGCCGCTGCGAGGCGGATTTCGCGCCTTAGCGCGCAGGGCGCGGCTTGTTTGCGGCCGCGTCATTCGCCTCGCAGCGAGACCCGAATCGCCTTTTGCGCAGGCGTCGGATTGGGCAGCGGGCCAACCGCCACATCCAGCGTCGTCACCGCCTCCGGCGCGACCGTGACCGTGACGGCGCGCTTGTCGCGCAGGACCGTCAGCTTGACCGGCGCATTGGGGCTGAGCGTCGCCAGGATGGCTTCAAAGTCGGCTGCGCTGCGAACGGGCTTGCCGGCGACCGAGCGCAGGAGGTCGCCTTCCTCCAGGTCGGACTCGCCGGCCGGGGAGTCAGGATCGATCTCGGCGATTTCCAGCCCGGCGGGCGTCGCCTCCAGCTCAAAGCCGAAATCAAGCTCCGTCAGCGGCTCGATGAGCATCGCCAGGCCGGCGCGCGCGAGCGTCGCCTCGCTGGGCAGCTCATCCATCCCCTCCACGAAGCGTTGAAAAAACGGCGATAGATCGCTGCCGGCGAGATCGCTGGCGGCGGCGCTGATGTCTTCGGCGCGGTAGCCGGGGCTATCCGCCGGGAAGTCGCGCAGTAGTCGGCGCAGGAGGTCGTCGAGACCGCGCGCGTTGGCGGTCCGGACGCGCAACTCGATGTCGAGCAGCAGCCCGACCACGAATCCCTTGCGGTAGTAGTCGAGCGGAATGTCTTCAAAGCTGCTCGTGCCGGTTAGCCAGGTGGCCAGCGAGGCCTCGGCCAAGCTGACCGACTTAGCCGCCGGGTTGTTCGCCAGGTAGGTCAGCGCGCTGCGAATGGCTTCGTCGAAGTCGTTGGCCGAGATCAACCGGGCCTGCCGCAAGCCGCGCCAGGCGTAGTATTCCGTCACGCCTTCGGCAAACCACAACTGCGGGGTGTAAAGCTCGCGGTCCAGCGCGTAGTCGGCGAACTCGCGCGGCTTGAGGCGCTTGACGTTCCACGCATGGAAAAGCTCATGCGCCGTGATGACCAGGAAGCTTTTCGCGCTCGGGTCATCGAGCAGCGTTTCGGGCGCATAGTTGATGAGCGTCCCGTTGGCGTGTTCGAGTCCCTCGAGGCGCTCCTCTTCCTCGTCTTCAAAGGGAAGGTACTGAAACATGTATCGCTCGAAGGGCAAGCCGCCCATCAAGTCGGCGTAGGTTTCGATGATTTTCGTCACTGCCGCTTTCAAGCCCGCCGGGTCTTTCGGCGCGCGCGTCAGGACGATGGCGATGGGCTTGTCGCGAACGACGAAATCAAGGCGCGCGATCTGGCCAAGCATGATTGGCGCGTCAATGAGCGCGTCATAGCTTTCCGCCGCGTAGTTGTCGTCCGCCGCCTTGGCGAGCGGGACGGCCGCTTGCCAGCCCGGCGGCAGGCGGAAGGCGAGCGTGGCGGGTAATCCGCGCCCGTCGAGCGCGTAAAGAAACGTCGCCGCGCCGACCAGTTGACCATAGGCATCGCCCAGCCAGTTGGAATCCGGGCTTTGCCGGTCGCAGAGCAAGCGGTAGCGGGCGATGACAACCGACTGCCCCCGGCAGGCAATGCGCCACGTCTGCTTGTCTCGGCGCTGGATTGGAAGGGGCTTGCCGTCCGCGGTCTGCGCTTTCAGGTCGAAGAGGCGTTTGGCGTGGTTGAGGATTTCATACGAGCCGGGCGTCCAGGCCGGAAGAGCCACATCAAGGGTTTCACGGCGGTCGAGGCCGCGAATGGTCATCTCGATGTCGGCCTCGTTGTCGCCGGCGGCGGCGATGGTCAGGCGATACGCCACCGTCGGCTCGGCGAGCGCCGCGAGGGAGGCCCAGCTCAGCGCCAGCAGCCAAAGGAGAAAGCTTAGCCCCAGACGCCATGGCCGGAAGCGGGAAACAAACATAAGCAGTCGCAGCTCGCTTGACGGGAGATAGGCAGGGCCGAGCAAGATGGCTTGCCGAGGCGACGGTTGCCCGCCGCCGCCAAGGTTGTCAAGCGGCTGGCAGCCTGCGGCCGGCAGTGGACGCTGCCGACGGCCTATGAAAAACTCGCTTCCCCCGCCGCTTTGCCGGCGGCGAGGAAGTCTCTCCAAAGTGCCAAGCCATGCTCACAGAACGCGCCATCGAGAAATACATCCTTGAAAAAGAGCCTTTTTACCTGCCGGTCGGCAATGAAATCGAGCTGTTCGCGGCGGCTTACCAGGCGCGGCTGCCGGTCATGCTCAAGGGGCCGACCGGGTGCGGGAAAACCCGCTTCGTCGAGCACATGGCTTGGCGGTTCAAGCGCCCGCTCGTCACCGTCGCCTGTCACGAGGATTTGTCGGCGACGGACTTGGTCGGGCGCTATCTGCTCGAAGGCGAGGAGACGGTCTGGCACGACGGGCCGCTGACGCTCGCCGTCAAGCACGGCGCGATGTGCTATCTGGATGAAGTCGTTGAGGCGCGCAAGGACACGCTGGTGCTCATTCATCCCCTGACCGATGACCGGCGCATGCTGCCGGTCGAGAAGCGCCGCATCATCATCGAGGCGCCGGCCGAGTTCCAGTTCGTGATTTCCTACAATCCGGGCTACCAGAGCGTGCTCAAGGATTTGAAGCAATCCACGCGGCAGCGGTTCGTGGCGATTGAGTTCGATTACCCGCCCTTTGAAACCGAGGTCGCCATTGTCGCTCGCGAGGGCGCCGTGGATGAGTCCACGGCGCGCGACCTGGTGACAATTGGGCAGAAGGTGCGCAACCTGCGCGGCCACGGTCTTGAGGAAGGCGTTTCCACGCGCTTGCTCGTCTATGCCGCGCAGCTCATTCGGGGCGGGATTCCGCCGGTCAGCGCCTGCGCGGTGGCGATCGTCAATCCCATCACCGACGACCGCGACCTTCAGCGGAGCATCCAGGAAATCGTTACGACCGTGATTTAGCGCAAACGCCGCTCCTGTCGGCCTGACGCGGCGCTCGCTTGGCATGACGCGCCCCTCTTTTGATAACGCGGCGCGTTATTAAGCGTCAGCGGCGGCGTGTCGGGCGATTTACAATTTCGCCCGCGAAGTGTAAAGTTACGCGCCCTGTCGTTTCATCCTCCATACCCCCCCCCACGCTACCGATCAAGGAGTTTCGCGTATGAGTGCATCAGCCGTCGCGACGTATGAAGTCGCGCCCGAGGTCAAGTCATTCGTAGAAAAAACGCGCCACATGCTGATTGACGGCCAATGGGTCGAGGCGAAGCGCGGACAAGTGTTCAAGGTTTACAACCCTGCGAATGGGGAAGTCATCGCCCAGGTCGCCGAGGGGAACGCGGAAGACATCGACTTGGCGGTGAAAGCCGCCCGGCGCGCTTTTGATGAAGGTCCTTGGCGCAAGATGACGCCTTCGGAGCGCGGGCGGCTTATCTGGAAGCTAGCGGATTTGGTCGAGCGCCATCTGGAAGAATTCGCGCAGCTCGAAACGCTCGACAACGGCAAGCCGCTGACCGTTTCGCGAATCGCCGACGTGCCGCTCGCGGTGGACCTGTTTCGCTACATGGCCGGCTGGGCCACCAAGATCGAGGGCGAGACGATTCCGCTCTCCGTGCCGGGCGGACAGTATCTGGCCTACACCCTGCGCGAGCCGGTCGGCGTGGTCGGGCAAATCATTCCCTGGAACTTCCCCCTGCTGATGGCGGCGTGGAAGCTGGGGCCGGCGCTGGCGGCCGGCTGCGCGGTGGTGCTCAAGCCGGCTGAAGAGACGCCGCTTTCGGCGTTGCGCCTGGGCGAGCTGATTATGGAGGCCGGTTTCCCGCCCGGCGTGGTCAATATCGTGCCGGGCTATGGCGAAACGGCTGGCGCGGCGCTTTCGGCGCATCCGGCTGTGGACAAAGTCGCTTTCACAGGCTCGACGGAAGTCGGCAAGCTGATCGTGCAGGCGGCGGCGGGCAACCTCAAGAAAGTCACGCTCGAGCTGGGCGGCAAGTCGCCCAACGTGGTTTTCAAGGACGCCGACTTGTCGGTCGCCATCGAGGGCGCGGCCAACGCCATTTTCTTCAACCATGGTCAGTGCTGCGTGGCTGGCTCGCGGCTCTTCGTGGAAGACGACATCTTTGACGAAGTGGTGGCCGGCGTGAGCGAAATCGCCAAGCGCATTCGCGTTGGCGAGGGCTTCGACCCGGCGACGCAGATGGGGCCGCTGGTTTCGGAAACGCAGCTCCGGCGCGTAACCGGCTACCTCGAGTCCGGCGCCAGGGACGGCGCGAAGGCGCTGGCCGGCGGCGGGCGCGTTGGCGACAAGGGGTACTTCGTTGCGCCGACCGTGCTGACCGATGTGACCGACGAGATGAAAGTCGTCCAGGAGGAAATCTTCGGCCCCGTCGTGACGGCCATGAAGTTCTCGGACATTCAGGAAGTGAGCGCCCGCGCCAACAATACGGTCTATGGGCTTGGCGCCGGCGTCTGGACGCGCGACATCAGCAAAGCGCACGCGCTGGCAGCGGAAATCAAGGCCGGCACGGTGTGGATTAACTGTTACAACGTCTTTGACGCGGCGCTGCCCTTTGGCGGCTACAAGCAATCGGGCTGGGGCCGCGAAATGGGCGGCGTGGCGCTCGACGCCTACACCCAGACCAAATCCGTGTGCATCAAGCTGAGGTAGCCAATCCCTTCTGGCGGCCCCCGCCGTTCAATCCTTTCGGGGACGCGCGAGCCAGGCGCGTCCCTTGCGTCTTCTGCGAGGCAGCCATGTTTGAAAAAGACTTGTTGGCGGGAAAGGTCATCCTGGTCACGGGCGGGGGCACGGGGCTGGGGCGCGCAATGGCGCTGCGTTTCGCCGAGCTTGGCGCGCGGGTCGCCGTTTTGGGGCGGCGACCGGAGCCGTTGAGGGAGGTCGTTCAGGCCATTGAAGCGCAGGGCGGCGAGGCGCTGGCGGCGAGCGCCGACGTCCGCGACGCCGCCCGCGTCGATGCCGCGGTCGAGGAGGTCGTGACGCGCTTCGGCGGCGTGCAGGTTTTGGTCAACAACGCCGCCGGCAACTTTCTGTCCCCAACTGAAACGCTTTCGCCCAATGCCTTCAATGCGGTCGTCGGGATTGTTTTGAACGGCGCGTTTCACTGCGCGTCGGCCATCGGCAAGCGTCTGATCGCGCAGGGGACGGGCGGCTGTATCTTGAATATCGTCGCCACCTATGCCTGGACGGGCGCGGCCTATGTCGTGCCGTCGGCCTGCGCCAAGGCCGGCGTTCTCGCGATGACGCGGGCGCTGGCTGTGGAGTGGGGAAGATATCGCATTCGGCTCAACGCCATCGCGCCAGGGCCGTTTCCGACGGAAGGCGCGTGGTCGCGGCTGATGCTCCCAGGCATGGAGGAGGAAGGCAAGCGGCGCAATCCGACCGGGCGCTTCGGCGAGCCGGCGGAGCTGGCCAACTTAGCCGCCTACCTGGTCAGCGACGCAGCAAGCTACATCAACGGGGACTGCATCACGATGGATGGCGGCGAGTGGCTGATGGGGCAGGCGTTCAACGCGCTGACGATGCTGCCGCCCGACCAGTTCCAGGCGCTGGCGGCGGCGCTGCGTCCCCCGAAGCCGACCTCGTGAGGCTGGCGCGCCTGACCGCTGGCCGCGGCTGCTCGGGCGCCCGCCCAGGGCGCCCTGGCTTCGCTAGAGCGCCCTGGGCTTGGACCGCTTCGGCGATTGGCGAGCCGGCTGTGGAAAAGCGAGTATCCGCGCCC
>CALCKX010000057.1 GCA_937966115.1 uncultured Chloracidobacterium sp.
GCCAACCTCAACTACGCCGGAAGTCTCACGGTTGACCAGGACCTACTTGATGCGGCCGACATTTTGCCCAACGAAAAGGTGTCGGTCGTCAACATCAATACCGGCGCGCGCTTTGAGACCTACGCCATTGCCGGGCCGCGCGGGTCGGGCGTCGTCTGTCTCAACGGCGCGGCGGCGCGTCTGGGAACGCCGGGCGACCTCGTCATCATCATTACCTACGGCTTGTTCTCCGATGAGGAAGCCCGCCGCCTCAAGCCCAAGGTGGTCAAGGTGGACGGCGCCAATCGCCCGCTGAACGCCGCCTAGGCGTTTTGAGCCGTGCTTCCAGCGCAGCCCTCGCCCGGCTTTCAGCGGGTCGCGCACCGCTACAACCTGTATCTCTTGCGCCGCGCCTTCCACGCCGTTTGGTGGCGGGGCATTGAGGTCTTGACCGCGGAGCCGCGGCGTCCGGCGCTCCTTTACGCCAACCATCCGGGCTGGTGGGACCCGTTGCTGGCTTTTTTCGTCGTTCGTCGGACCGGGCGCGATGGCTACATGATGGGCGAGGAAAAGACGCTGCGCGCGTTCCGCTTTTTTCGGTGGATGGGCGGCTTTTCCGTTGATCGGACCAATGCCCGCGATGTCGCGCAGTCCATCCGCTACGCCGGCGAGCGCCTGGCGTCGCCGCCGACCGCGCTGTGGATTTTCCCGCAGGGCGAGATTACGCCGCCGGACAAGCGCCCCATCGCCTTTTTCTCAGGCGTCGCGCATATTTTGCGGCGCGCGCCGGCGTGCGTCGCCGCGCCGGTCGCGATTCGCTATGAGTTTGACGACCAGCCCCGCCCGGAAGCCTTTCTCGATTTTGGCCCGGGGGAGCTGATTCGCGGCGCGGACGCCAGGGACATGGAGGGTCTGACGCGCCATTTGCGCAGCCGCCTTGCCGAGCGGATGGACGCCCTGCGCGACGCGGTCTGGGCGCGTCGCCGGGAGGGCTTCGCGTTGGCGCTGCGGGGGCGGCGCTCCATCAGCGACATCTACGCCGATGCCGCGGCCTGGCTCAACGGAAAGAGCCTGAACGGAAAAAAGCCAGATGGAAAAGAAATGTAAACCCTTGCCGCGTCGCTTGCGGAAAGGCGCGTCCCGTGTCATACAGGCTGCCGCCGCCAGCCTGTGGCCGGCAATCCTTAGTCGGGCTTGAGGAGCGAAAGCGATGTCGGAAGCCATTTCGGGAGTTGGTCGTCACGCTTGGCGGGTTGCCGCGCTGGGCGGCGGCGCGTTGGCGGCGGCCCTGTTGTTTTCGCCAAGCGCGCGAGCGGTTGGGCAAGCCTTCCTTGGGGCTTTCCGGCTGCCGCAGGTGGTGGCGATTGGCCTCGATGACCAGCAGGCGGCCGCGCTGCGGCAGCGCCTTGACCGCATTCAGTCCAAGTTTGATTTGCCGTCGCTCATCGGGAAGAACGTCGAAATCGAGCCGCCAGCCGAGCGGCCGGTCAGCGCGGCGTCGGCTGCGGAAGCCGGCCGGATCGCGGGCGTGTCCGTCCGCTGGCCGACGTGGCTGCCGGAGGGCGTCACGGTCGGGGCAATTCGCGCCGCGTCCAGCGGCGGGGGCGCTCGGCTCACGGCGGATGTCGAGTTTGCCAACCAGGCGCTTGAGTTTCTCGACCTTCGGGACGCGCTGTTGCCGCGCGCGCTGGATGGTCAAGCCATCGCCATCCGGCTTGGCGGGCGCGTTGAAACCAGCTTTGCGGGCGGCGAAGGGCGCTCCTTCTCGCTCGTCCAAGCGCAGCTACCGGAGGTGACGCTGCCGGAAGGCGTGTCGCTGACGCCGTTTGGCTATGCTTACCTGCGCATTCTGGGCTTGGATGTCGCGCAGGCGAGCGAAATCGCGGCGACGACCGACTGGCGCTCGACGCTCGTCGTTCCAGTGCCGGCGCGCGCCCTCAAGCTGCGGCAAGTCGTCGTCCGCGGCCGCCCGGCCTTGCTGATAGCGCCGTCCGCCGAGGCTGTAGCGGACAAGCGCCGAGCGCGGCGGCGGGCGATGGAAACGACGCTGGCGTGGACGGAAGATAGCCAAGCGTTCATTCTCAGCGGCGCGCTGACCGAGCAGGAGGCCCTGACCATCGCCGGCGCGTTGCAGTAGCCGCCTGCCCAAGCCATGTCGTGGGCCATCGAGGCCGCGGGACTGCGGAAAGTCTTTGGCGAGAAGGTCGCCGTGGCCGATCTGTCGCTGCGCGTCGCGGCCGGCGAAGTCTTTGGCTTTCTAGGGCCGAATGGCGCCGGCAAGACCACGGCGATGAAAATGCTCCTGGGTCTCGTTCGCCCGACATCTGGACGCGGGCGCGTGCTGGGGCATCCCGTCGGCTCGCGCGAGTCGCGCCGCTGGGTCGGCTTTCTGCCCGAACACTTTCGCTTTCACGACTGGATGACCGGTCGGGAGTTGCTCGATTTTCACGGGCGGCTGCATGGTCTCGCGGCGGCGGCGCGCGCCGAGCGCATCGCGGACTTGCTCGCGGAAGTGGATTTGACCGATGCCGCCGACCGTCCGCTCCAGACCTACAGCAAGGGCATGCAGCAGCGCCTGGGGCTGGCGCAGGCGCTCATCCATCGCCCGCGCTTGGTCTTTCTTGACGAGCCGACCTCGGGGCTGGACCCGCTTGGGCGGATTCTAGTCCGCGATCTGGCGCTTCGCCTGCGCGACGAGGGCGTGACGGTATTTTTCAACTCGCACATTCTGGGCGATGTCGAGGCGATTTGCGACCGCGTCGCGTTTCTCAAGCGCGGGCGGATTGTTCATGAGACTTCGTTGCGCGACGGCTTCGCGCCGGAGCTGCATCTGACGCTCGACGCCGTTTCGGCGGAAATCGCCAGCGGGCTGGGGGCGTTCGGCAAGGTGCTGCGGACGACCGAGCGGGAAATCTGGCTGCGTCTCGCGGCGGAAGCCGATGTTCCCCAGGTCGTGCGCTGGCTGGTCGAGCGGGACGCGGCGGTGCGCGGCGTGCAGGCGCAGCGGCCATCGCTGGAAACGCTCTTCCTGGAGACCATGGGGCCTGACGAGCGCGCTGGCTAGCGGCCGTGTCTGCGGCCACGTCTGGGGCGCCGGTCGAGTTCAGCGCCAATCAAGCTCGTCGGCGCGAAACACGGGCCCTTCCGCGCAGGAGCGGCGATAGTCGCTTTGCCCGTCTTGCGTTTTGACGGCGACGACGCAACCGACGCAGACGCCAAACCCGCAGGCCATCCGCTCTTCGACGGAAACGTACGTCAGCAGGCAAGCCTGCGCCGCGAGCGCCGCCACGCGCGCCAGCATCGGCTGCGGCCCGCAGGCATAAACGACAAACTGCCCTGCCCGCGCCTTCTCGGCCTGCTCCTGCAAAAAGCGCTCGAACGGTGCCGTGACAAAGCCCTTCACGCCTTGCGAGCCGTCATTCGTGGCGATGTGAGCCGAGACGCCCAGCGCGCTGAAATCGTCCAGCCCGATCAAATCCGTCTGGGAGCGTCCCCCGAGAAACAGCCGGGTTGGCACCTGCTCGCGCTTGAGCTGTTCGGCCAGCGCCAGGAGCGCCGCCGCGCCGACGCCGCCCGCCACGAGTAGGGCCTCTCGTCCACCGACGGCAACCGGAGCCGTATCGAAACCACACCCTAGCGGCAGCAGCGCCTGCACAGCATCGCCAGGCCGCAACCGCCGGAGCGCTTGCGTGCCGCGTCCAAACACTTGGTAGATGAACTCGACGCTGGTCGCCTGCGCTGTCGTCCGCGCGCGGTAGATGGCCATCGCCCGCCGCCAAAGCGGCTCTAGCGCCCCGGCCGGCTTCAGCATGGCGAACTGCCCCGGCGCGAAGCTCAGTTTGTCCTCGGTCGCCAGAGTCAGATGACCGTAGCTGCCAAATGCGCGGTGACCGGTTACGGCGAGCTTCAAATCCTGCACTGCCACGCTCCAATCGCGAAACCGAAGCCAAGCGCGCGCTTTCCGAAGCCAAGCGCTTGGGCGCGTCGGGCTTTCCTGCATCGGCTTTCAGCCCCTTGCAGGGCGACGCTTTCCCATCTTAGGCGGGCGCAGCCGCCCGCGTCCACCAGGGCGCTCATCCCCGCCGGCAACGCACGCCACTCACCGCTCCCCATCTACTCCGTACGCCGTCCATTCGTTTCATCAACCGTGGCGCGCCGTTGCGCCGGCACCTCTAGCCGGCAGTTGCCACTCCCTGCCGCCCGCCCCAGTGTCGGCGCCCTGGCTTTGCTTACATGACGAGGAAATGTTTGCAAAGCGAACATTCCAAAGATTTTACATCACCTTAACAGGGCAATCGTTATGCCTACCAAAAGTAGAGGAATAAACATGACCGATGGTATGCATGCCGGAGAAAACTATGAGCAAATGGGTAGTGAAAATAGGGAATTATGAATACGAAGCTGAAATCGACCAAATCAAGCAGTGGATCGTTGAAGGGCGCGTTCTGCCAGAAGATATGGTTCTCCGCAAGGGATTGGGTTGGAAAGCGGCTATAGAAGTCCCTGCGCTGAAAGAAGCGTTTGAAGAGCAAAGAAGCAAGCCTCCGTTGCAGAAACAGCAGGTCGAAGAGCCGCCGCCAAGTCTCTATGTTCCCGGATATATTCAAAATTACAACGAAGCTCTGACATTGCCAACTCTCAAAAGCAGATGGCTTGGCTACACTTTAGACACGCTTTCATACGCTATATTTTTA
>CALCKX010000058.1 GCA_937966115.1 uncultured Chloracidobacterium sp.
CCGCGCGGCGCAACCCGCTGGAAAGCTTTGAGTCGAACATTCGCGGCACCTACCACCTGCTTGAAGCCTGCCGCCGCGGACAGGCGTTCGTGAAGCGCATCGTGGCGGCATCGAGCGATAAGGCCTACGGCGCGGTCGAGACCCTGCCCTATGTCGAGACCATGCCGCTTCAGGGGCGACAGCCCTACGAAGTCGCCAAAAGTTGCGCCGACCTCCTTGCGGCGGCCTATTGGCACGCGTACGGGCTGCCGGTCGCCGTGGCGCGGTGCGGCAACATCTACGGCGGGGGCGACCTGAACTGGAGCCGCATCGTGCCGGGCACGATTCGGTCGCTGTGGCGCGGCGAGCGGCCCGTCATCCGCAGCGACGGAACATTCGTGCGCGATTACCTCTACGTGGAGGATGTCGCGGAGGCCTACCTGCGGCTGGCGATGCATCTCGACCGCCCCGGCGTCGCGGGCGAAGCCTTCAACTTCAGCCCAGAGCGCCCGCTCACGGTGCTGGAGCTGGCGGAGCGCCTCCAGCGCCTTATGGACTGCCGCCACCTTCCGCTCGATATTCGGAACACGGCCACGGGCGAAATTCACGCTCAGTATTTGGATGCGTCGAAAGCGCGCGCCGTCCTGGGCTGGGCGCCCCGCCGCTCGCTGGACGAAGGGCTTGCGGCGACCATCGCTTGGTATCGCGCCTTTTTCGCCGAGCGCCCGCCGGCCGCGGCGCACGCGACCCCGGCGGCGACGCGCAGCTTGGACGAGCTAGCCGCGGAGGCGAAGGACGCGGAAGCGCGGAGGCGCGGAAAATGATCGAAGGCGTCGCCATCCGGCCGCTGCGGCAGATTCCCGATGAACGCGGCAAAATCATGCACATGCTGCGCGCTGACGCGCCGCATTTCGAGCGGTTCGGCGAAATTTACTTCTCCTGCATCTATCCCGGCGCGATCAAGGCGTGGCACATCCACAAGGCGATGACGCTCAACTACGCAGTGATTGTCGGGCGCATCAAGCTCGCGCTCTACGATGACCGGGAAGGCTCGCCGACGCGGGGCGCGCTGATGGAGCTGTTTGTCGGCGACGGCAACTACGCGCTGGTCACAGTGCCGCCGCTGGTTTGGAATGGCTTCAAGGGGGTCGGAACCGAAATGGCGATTGTCGCCAACTGCGCGACCCTGCCGCACGATCCGGCGGAAATCGAGCGGATGGACCCCTTCACCGACCGCATTCCCTATGACTGGGACATCAAGCATGGCTGAACGGGCGTTTCTGGTCATCGGCGGCGCGGGCTATGTCGGCGCGCGCCTGGCGGAACGCCTTGCCCGGACGGGCGCGACAACCGTCACTGGCCGCCGGCGCTCGCCGGAACGCGACCGCTGGCTGGCGACCGGCGGCGGTCGCATCCAGTGGGCAACCTATGCCGCCCCCGCCGATAAGCTGCCCGCCGAGTCGCGCTACGAAGCCGTCTTCAACCTGGCGACGCCCAGCGCGGCGGAAGCCGCGGCTCAGCCGGAAGTCGCCCGACAGCAGGCGCTGGCGACGGTCGAGGCGGCGCTCGGGCTGCTTGCGAGCGGAAAGGCGCGGCGGCTGATTCACTTCTCGACCTTTCACGTCTATGGCGCGCCGGCGCCTGAAGCGCCGCGCCGGCGCTATGGCGAAGATGACGCTCCGACGCCGACGCACCCCTACGGCATCATCCATGCCGCCTGCGAGGCCCGACTCGCCGAGGCGGGCTTGCCGGGCATCGTCATCGTTCGCCCGACCAACTTCATTGGCGCGCCGGCGCATGGCGACCTTGGCCCCCAGTGGCGACTCATCTTCCTCGACCTCTGCCGGCAAGCCGTTGAGCGGCGGGCGCTGACGCTGCTGACCGACGGCCTGGCTTACCGGGATTTTCTGCCGCTGACTTCCGGGCTGGAGGCCCTTGAGCGGCTGCTCGCGGCGGCGCAGCCGCCGCCGCGGTGTCATCTGGCGATGGGATGCGCTAAGTCGCTGCGCGACCTGGCCCAGCGCATTCAGCGAGTCGCGCGTCAACGGCTTGGCTGGACCGTGACGCTTGCCGTCGGCGACCGCGCCGACGCTTTCCGCCGCCCTTTTGAAGTTGAGATCGACCGCCTCCGGGCGCTCGGCTGGCAGCCGCCGGCCGAGGCGGCGCTGGACGCCGAAATCGTCGCGACGCTCGAGCGCTTCGCCCAAACGATATGAGCCGCCCGGTTGTCTTGTTCGTCACCAGCTATGTCTCGCCGTTCATGACCGAGTTGACGGCGGCGGTGAATGAGCTGGAACAGGTTGAGCTTCACGCCGCCTACGTGGAAACGGGGCAGTTCGCCAATCATGGCGCGCACTGGAACACGGCGGCCGACCGACCCGACACGCACCGGCGAACGAAGGATGTCTCGATTGAGGCCTTTCTGCGCAAGCTCTTTGCGGCGCATCGCCCGCGGGCGGTCATTTGCGGTTACGGGCGCGGGAAGGCCTACGAAACGGTCTTCAGCCTGTGCCGGGAATTTGGGGCTGCGTTCGGCGTTTTCGCCGAGCAGCCAATGCGCGACGGGCGCTTCAAGCATCTGGCGCGAGCGGCCTACTACGCGGCGCTCTGGCGCCGGCGGCCGCCGGCGTTCGTCCTGGCCGTGGGCGACCGCGCCGTGCAGTTTTACCGGCGACTGCTGCGCGAGCCGGAAACGGCGATGTTTTTCCCATACTATCAGGACCTGCGCCCAGCGCTGGCCATTCCCGACCGACCGGCGCGGGAAACCCTGCGCTTTTTGTTTTCGGGACGCCTGGCGGCGCAGCATGGCATCCGCGGCCTCGCGGCGGCGTTTGAAAAGCTGGCCCAAACCCACCCGGGCCGCTTCCACTGGCGCATATCCGGGACAGGCCCGGAAGAGCGCTGGATTCAGCAAGCGATGGCGCGCTCGCCAGCGCTCGCGCAAGCCGTCAGCTTCGACCGGGAGTTTGCGACCTGGAACGACCGGCTGCGCCCATTCGCGGACTCCGACGTGCTCGCGCTGCCGAGCTTGCACGCCGGCTGGGGGCTGGTCATTCCCGAGGCCTTGAGCTCAGGCATGCCAGTCATCACGACGCGCGGCGTGGAAGCGGCTCGCTACTACGTCGAAGCCGGCGTCAATGGCCTTTTGGTCGAGCCGCATCCGGCCGACATTTACCGGGCGCTGGCTTTTTGCCTCGACCAGCCGGCTGCCGTTGACGCGATGCGCCGGCATGCGCGCGCGTCCGCGGCGCGCGGCGACGCGCGGGTCGGCGCCGGTCGCCTGGCGGACTTGCTAGCGCGCTGGCTTTGAGCCGGACGCGCGCGCCTCGCCCGTCGGATCGGGCTGGCCGAGGGCTTGAACTCTAATTAGATACGGGCGTATGATGCTCAGCCTTTAGCGCATTCTTCGACCAGCGGAGCTACGCTTCCGTGGACGCTGACCTGTTACCTCCGCCGCTTCCGACAACCGCCGCTGAAAAAGAGGACGCCCTGCGGGCGTGGCTGCGCGAGACGCAATCGCTGATAATCGCCTTTTCCGGCGGCGTGGACAGCAGCTATCTAGCCTTTATCGCCTGCCAGGAGCTTGGCGACCGGGCGCTCGCGGTGACGGGGCGCAGCCCGAGCCTGTCCGCCGCCGAGGAAGCGGAGGTAACGCGGTTTGTGACGCGCTATGGCCTGCGTCATGCGTTTCTGGAAACCCGCGAGCTGGAAAGCCCCGACTACGTCGCCAATCCGGCCAACCGCTGCTACTTCTGCAAGCGCGAGCTTTTCGCGCGATTGCGCCCATTGGCGACGCGACATGGAGCGACCGTCATCTGCGACGGCGCCAATGCCGACGACCTCGCCGACATTCGCCCCGGACGGCAGGCGGCGAACGAGCAGGGCGTGGTCAGCCCGCTGGTCCAGCTCGGCTTCACCAAAGCCGATATTCGGGAGCGGTCGCGGCGCTGGGAGCTGCCCACTGCCGACAAGCCGGCCTCGCCCTGTCTGGCGTCGCGGATTCCCCACGGCCAGCCTGTCACGCTTGGCAAGCTGGCGGCCATCGAGCGCGGCGAGCAGGCGCTTCGAGCGCTAGGCTTTCGCGAAGTTCGCCTGCGCCATCATGACCGGCTGGCGCGCATCGAAATCGCTCCTGAAGAGCTGCCCCGGGCGCTCGACCCGGCGATGGCGGCGCGCCTGGTCGCGGCGCTCAAGCCGCTTGGCTTCGCTTTCATCGCCCTAGACCTCGAAGGCTTCCGCAGCGGCTCGCTCAACGGCGCGGCGGCGGATCAAGCCTGACTTGACCGCCCTTCCGCCCGCCATCCTTATGTATCCCGCCCGCCATCCTTTGTGAGGAACGCGCTTATGCCGAACGCTTTTGTTGACGACGCCCGCAATTTCAAGGAAGACAACCCGTTCGAGTCCATGATGTCGCGCTTCGACAGCGCGGCGAAGCTGCTCGAGCTGGACCCGAACATTTATCGTATTCTGCGCTGCCCGACGCGCGAGATGACAGTCTATATTCCGACCCTGATGGACGACGGTCGCTACGAGGTTTTCGTAGGCTACCGCGTGCAGCACAACTTCGCCCGTGGCCCGGCCAAGGGCGGCATCCGCTACGCGCCCGACGTGACGATAGACGAGGTGCGGGCGCTGGCAGCCTGGATGACCTGGAAATGCGCCGTGGTCAACATTCCCTACGGCGGCGGCAAGGGCGGCATCGTGTGCGACCCGCACCAGATGTCGCAAACCGAGCTGGAACGCCTCACGCGGCGCTACACGTCGGAAATTCTGGACATCATCGGACCGGAGCGCGACGTGCCGGCGCCCGACATGAACACCAACGAGCAGGTCATGGCGTGGGTGATGGATACCTACTCCATGCATGCCCGGCATACGGTCAACGCGGTGGTCACCGGCAAGCCGGTCGAGCTTGGCGGCTCGCGGGGACGCCGGGAAGCCACCGGGCGCGGCTTGCTTTTCGTCACGCAGGAGGCCTGCAAGAAATTTGGCCTTGCGCCCAAGGAAACGCGCGTCGTCGTGCAGGGCGCGGGCAACGTCGGCGGCATTGGGGCGATGCTGCTGCACGAAGCCGGTTTCAAAGTGACCGGCATTTCGGAAATCCGCCACGGACTCCACAACCCTAACGGGCTGGACATCCCGGCGGCGCTGGCTCATCTGCGCAAGCACAAAACCTTCGAAGGCTTTGATGGCGGCGAGCTGATTACCAACGCCGAGCTGCTGGAGCTGGACTGCGACGTGCTCATGCCGGCGGCGACGGAAAATCAAATCACGACTCAAAACGTCGAGCGCATCAAGTGTCGCATCCTGTGCGAGGGGGCGAATGGCCCGACCACGGCGGCGGCGGATGAGATTCTCGAACGCAACGGCGTCTTCGTCGTCCCGGACATCCTAGCCAATGCCGGCGGCGTCACGGTCTCTTACTTCGAGTGGGTGCAAAACCGCATGGGGTTTTTCTGGAAGGAAGACTTTGTCAATGAGCGCCTGCAAGACACGATGGTGTCGAGCTTCAACGACGTGTTGAGCTACGCCGAAAGACATAAGGTGAATATGCGGACAGCGGCTTACATGCTGGCCATCGACCGCGTGGCCTACGAAACCAAGATGCGCGGCATCTACGCCTAAGCCGCAGCCAGCCCTTCCCAAGGCGGAAAGCCAGGCGCGACAGGTCAGCCCGACGGCCTGTCCGAGGGCGCCGCCTGCGCGTCGCCTGGCAAGCGCCCCGCGCTACGGATAGGCTTGGTTTCGGGAATGGCCGTGTGATAGCTTCCGGCAAGTTTTGCTACCAAAAGCGTTGCTTGGAGCGAGAGGGCTTGGCGAGACATCGTGCAATGGTCAGTTGCGAACTATGAGGTTGACCCGCTTTTTGTATCGCGGGATACGGCCGGGTAATGTAACAAGGCTAGGAACAATATCAACTGGTCAGGCGACCAGGAGGGAATAAAGAATGAAACACCGTACTTGGCTTGCGCTGCTCACTTGCTTGTTTTTTGGCAGCGCGACGATTCTAGCGCAATCGGCGCGCGAGCAAGACCGCCCGCTCAACCCGACCGTCACCGGCGGCACTGGCTTATTTACGGTCTATGACGCCTCGACGCTCAAGCGGGGCGAATTCAATATCGCGGCCTACTACAATAACTTCGACCGTGAGCCGGGCAACGTGGACATCAGCCAGCAGATTGTGAGCGGAGCCATTGGCCTCACGGATCGGCTCGAATTTTTCGCGGCCTCCGTCTTTCGGCAACAGCTCGTGGCTGATCAGCGGCGCGAGATCAGCGGCTTCTTCCTGCCCAACGTACGCTTTCCCGGCACGCCAGCCGCCCCGGCTCCGCTTGGGCCGGGAACCTCCGCCGGGGCGCCATTTGTCGGGCTCATCGGTCCGAGCACGACGAATATCTCCAACGCCGGCGCCGCCGTGGGCGGCGTGCTGCCCGGCTTGGTCCAGAGCGGCACGCGCATCGTCGGCACGGGCGCAAACCAGCGTCTCATTGGCAACTTGCCCGGCTATCTGAACGATTTTCCGTTTCTGGCCAGCAGCGAATACACCAGCGGCAACACGACGCTCGGCGCGAAGTTCCGCTTCACCGACCCTGAAAACCCGCTCGGGCTAGCCCTTGTCGGCTTCGTCAATATCCCGACGTCATTCGCCAACGGCATTTTCCGCGGCGCGGGCAACGGCGTCGTTCGCGGCGGCGGACCGGGCGCGGTGGATTATGGGTTGATTCTGGTTCCGGCGGTGCGCGCCGGACGCTTCACCTTCACTGGGAACATCGGCGCAGTCAAGGCCGGCGACCCGTCGGCCAACGATATTCGCTACCTTGACCGCCGGAATATCCTCATCGCCTCAGCGGCGGTGGACGTGGCCGTGAACAAATACTTCCAGGCCATCGGCGAGCTGACCTCGAACGTTTACTACGGCAGCGGCACGCCCAACCTCAATCCGGTCAATCCGCTCGATTTGACGGTGGGCGCGCGCTTCACGCCGACCGGTAACGACAAATCGGTTCACTTCAGCTTTGGCGGCGGCTATCGCCGGATGCTCAACAACTCCAACGCTGAGCGCGGCTCGAACCGTGGCGACATGAATGGCTTCGTCGTCAACGCCGTCATTGGCTACCGCCGGCGCGTCCAGACCGTCGAGGCGCCAGACCCCTGCGCCGACAACCGTCCGCCGACTGTCACGCTTTCGTCCGACCGGATGACGCTCAAGACAACCGAGCGCGCGCGCCTGACGGCCGTGGCGAGCGATCCCGACCCGTATGATACCAACCTGACCTACAACTGGACGGCTAGCGTCGGACGCATTGAAGGCACGGGCCCGAATGTCACCTACGTGCCGCCAACCGACCGGGCTGGCGCGGCGACCGTGACCGTCACGGTTTCCGACCTCTGCTGCGCCACGGCGACGGCGTCAGTGGAGCTGACGGTCGAGAAGAACACCTGCCCGACGGTGACGGTCACCGCCTCGCCGACGCAGGTCAAGGAAGGTTCCGACGCGCCAATCAATCTCTCGGCGGTCGGACGCGATGCCGACGATGATCCGCTGACCTACGCCTGGACAACCACGGCCGGGCGCATCGAAGGCAGCGGCGCGAACGTCACGCTCAACACCACCGGGCTGTCGGCCGGGCGCGTCGTCATCACCGTGACGGTGGATGACGGCAAGTGCACCGGCGAAGCCTCGACGGCGATTGAAGTCCTGTCGCCGCCGCCGCCGCCGCAGTCCTACACGGTCGCCTGCGATGGCACGCTAGCCAACCCGCCGTTCCGGCGCAATGTGGCCCGCGTGGACAACCAGTGCAAGGCGCTGCTCGACCAGATCGTGACCCGCCTCCAGAGCGATCCGACCGCGCAGGTCATCGTTGACGGTCACTCCGATCAGGGCGAAAAACGCGGCACGGCGCGCAGTCGCGCAGACAACGTCCGGGCTTACCTCGTTGGCAAGGGCGTTGACCCGAACCGTATCGAGCTGCGGATCTTCGACAATCAGCGGTCAGCCGAAGCCATCGGCGGCAACAACCGCCGCGTCGTGGTGACGGTTGTGCCGGAAGGCGCGCAACGTCCTGAATAATCAGGCGGCCCGCGCGTAACCGCGCTATCCTGGGGCAGACCGGCTCGGTCTGCCCCATTTTTCTTGACGCTCGAAGGCCTTGGGGCGCGGCGCGAGCGGCGGCAGCTCTGAAAAAAAGCGAGCCAGTTGATGACCGAGCAAGCCTATCTCAGCCATAGCCCGGAGGAGACGCTCGCCATCGGGCGGGCGCTGGGGCGAAGCTTGGCGCAAGCGGCGGCCGCGACAACTTGCGTGGCGTTACTGGAGGGCGAGCTGGGAGCCGGCAAGACGCGCTTCGTCAAGGGATTGGCGGCGGCGCTGGGGATTGCTCCCGAAGAGGTGACAAGCCCGACCTTCGCCCTCGTTCAAGCCCATGCCTTCCAGGGCGGGACGCTTTGGCATGTTGACCTCTACCGCTTGCCGACCGGGTCTCCGAGCATCGCGGACGCCATCGCGCTAGAGGACATGCTAGACCAGCCCGGCATTATCGCCATCGAGTGGCCGGAGCGCCTTGGCAAGGCGCTCGATGGCCTGATGTCAGCGCGGCGCGCTGTCTGGCGGATTCAGATGGAGGAAGCTGGCGAGAACGCTCGGCGCATCACGATACGCCCCCCCGCCGACCAGCCGATTGAGACCTAGGCTTGGTCGGCATTGGCTTCGTCAAGCTCGCGCAGCGTATCGAGCGCCAAGCTCGCGTTGCTGGTCGCCATGATCGTGACTGGAAAAGGCGTTGCCGAGCGCTCGACGTCGAAAAAGCCTTCCGTGAAGGTTACTAGCTTGCGAAACGCCGCCAGACCGCTGGCGCCGCCGACTTCGCAAGCCACAATCAGCCCCTCGTTGAAGCCCAGCCATCCCTGGCCCTGCCCGCCGCGCACGTTCAGCGACGCCGTGAGTCGGTTGGCTTCAATCACCTGGATGACATCGAAGACGGAAATCCGACTCAAGTCGCCGGTCAGGAACTTCGAGCCGCTGCGCAGCGGCAGCACGAACACGAAGGTATGCGAGCCGATGGCGAAGCGGTCGCCGTCCGAAAGCGGGCATCGCTCTTGAGGCGGAAGCCGGCGGCCGTTAAGAAACGTCCCGTTGGTGCTGCCAAGGTCGGCGAGAAAGTACTGCAGGCGATCAGAGGCGCTTTGTCCCAAATCGAAGACGACTTGGGCATGCTCGCGGGAGGCGACCGCGTCACTGGCAAGCGGAATGGTTGCCGTCGGCGAGCGACCGATCACGGTCGGGGTCTCATCGAGAATATGCGTGCGCTTGACATTGCCGTTTTCCAAGACCAGCAACGTCGCGAACTGGCTAGTGGTTGACGACAGGGCGCGCCGCGCGGCTTCCGCGTCGAGTTGAGCGGTCTTAACGGTAGGAACATCAGAGGTTTCCGACATCGCTGCCTCTCTCGTTCGGCAGGGCGCGCACGCCCGGCTCGCGTCAATGCCCGAGCGCCCTCAGACCGCTCGGCCTGGCGGCGCCAGCACGCGGCACATGGCATCTTGGAGCAGCCCGTTGCTGGCCACGATTTCGCCCGCGTAAGGGCTGAACGGCCGCCCGTCAAAAGCCGTGACGCGCCCGCCGGCCTCGGTCACCAGCAAGCTTCCGGCCGCCATGTCCCACGGCGCGAGGCTGGGCTCCCAAAAGCCGTCGAATCTTCCCGCCGCCACATACGCCAAATCGAGCGCCGCCGATCCATCCCGGCGAATCGCCTGCGCAAGGTCGAGGAAGGCGCTGAAATGGTCGAGATTCTTTTGCGGCGACGACTTGACGTTATAGGGAAATCCGGTGACGAGCAAGGCTTGTTCCAGTGTCGCAATGGTTGAAACCCGCGCCGGCCGCCCGTTGCAGGTTGTCCCCTGCCCTTTCGCCGCCGAGAACAATTCATCGCGCAGCGGATCATAGACCACGCCGACGACTGTTTCCCCCTGATGCTCAAGCGCGATGACGACGCTAAAAAACGGGTAGCCATGCGAGTAGTTCGTCGTGCCGTCCAGCGGATCCACCACCCAGCGAAACGCCGAGGGGCGCTCCGCCAGCCCGCTTTCCTCGGCCAGCACGGCATGGTCGGGAAAGCGCCCCTGGAGGCGCTCGCGGATGAGACTTTCCGATAGCAAATCCGCTTCCGTGACCAGGTCGATCCGCCCCTTGTGGCGCACGGCGAGCGGCGTTCCGAATCGCTCGCGCAGGACGGCCCCGGCCTCGCGCGCGACCTGCTCGGCAAAGCTTAGGAACTCATTCATCGGCGCGGTCCTTGCGGGAATCCCGGCGGGTCGGTTCCGGCTCGAGCTGAAACGCCATATTGCGCGCCTCGCGCTTCTGCACGTCCAGCTCTTTCGTTTGGGGGCGGTAGCCCTTCGCCTGCGCCGTGACGCGATAGACGGCATCCGCGCCGGGAAAGCGAAAGGCGAACTCGCCAACGCCGTTGGTGACGGTTGCTCCCGCTTTTCCCGGCTTGAGACTGGCGTCCGCGGATGACACCCGCTCAGCCGTGACGGTGACATTTGGCATCGTTAGGCCGCGCTCATTGAAAACCGCGCCGCGAATGACAGAGTAAGCCCGCTCAGACTCAAGCTCGAATGGCTGCTTGATAACCGTCGTCTTTCCCGCCTCGACAGTTTGCAGGACGTTGAGGCGCGCGCCGGCGCGGCCTTCGGCGTCGACTTCGACCACGTAGCTGCCGGGCGGCAGCGCGGCGACTTGAAACTCGCCCTTGTCGTTGGTCTCGCCGCCGTAGGCCTCTTTCGTGACGGACCGCGTGAGCGTCACTTTGGCTCCGACCAGCGGGCGGCCGCTCTCGCGGGCGACGACCCGCCCGCTCAGACTCCCGGTCCGAGCTTGCGCCAGCGCCGCGCCGCCAAGGGTCAGGCAAGCGGTGAGAAAGCTGAGGAAAGACTTTTTCATAGACCCGGAATCACGCCAGGGCGTCTTCGCGCTAGAGCGTCTTGAACATGTTCTTGAGCGCGCTGCCGACGACATCCGTCAGCGTATGCGTCGCCGCGCCCCACCACAACCCGATGAATGCCACCAGCCAGACTTTGCCATCCACGGCGCGAAACAGGCGCGCCATATGATGACCGGCAGCCTGCAGCGTCCGCGCCGCCTGGTTGCCGTCCGCCGGCAGCCCGTCCAGCCAAACGGCCCGCGCATAGAGCACGGCGGCCAGCGCCAGCGTGACCATTAGCATGAAATAGCCCACCCGCAGCCACGTGCTCCAGAGCAAACCGTGCGTCCAGCGAGAGCGGTGCGGAAAGAGCCTTTTGTAGGGATACCACAGCCAGCGCAGAACGCCCCAGCGCGTGTACTGCTTGCTGTGCGTATCCAGATCGGGGCCGAACATCAGCCCGCCAAAGAGCATCATCGTCGTTCCCAACAAGGCGAGGCCGGCATGGCGCGTCAGAAAAAAGAAGCCGACGGCCGTGGGCGCCGCCAAAGCGTAGGTCACAACGTCGTGGGTTCGGCCGGAGGGCATAGCGGCAGCCAACGCCGGCGCGGGAGGCCGGCGAGTGAAATGAGCCTGGCAGCCAGAGCATAAGAAGTTTATAGCGCGGCTTTCAATGGGCGGGCGCGTCGCCAAGCCTGGTCCAGCGGCGGATGCCGGGACGCCTTCCCGCGCCCGCTGAGCGCGCCCCGGACGCCCCGGCGCGGCGCGCTTCACTCCAGCGCCTCGCGCAGCGCCCGCTTGAGCACCTTGCCGGTCGGCCCAATTGGCAACTCGCTCCGAAACTCGATCAGGCGCGGATACTTGTACGCCGCCATTTGCTCGCGGCACCACTCGCGGAGCGCATCTTCCGTCGTCGTCGCGCCGGGCTTGCGCACGACATAGGCTTTGACCTCCTCGCCGAGTCGCTCGTCCGGGACGCCGATGACCGTCACCAGCGACACCGCCGGATGGGTCATCATCACCTCCTCAATCTCGCGCGGATACACATTGTAGCCGCCGCGAATGATGAGGTCCTTTTTGCGGTCAACAATTGTCAGATACCCCTCTTCGTCAATGAACCCCAAGTCGCCCGTGTGAAACCAGCCGTTGCGCAGGACCTCCGCCGTCGCCTCCGGGCGCTTGTAGTACCCCTTCATGACGCAGTGACCGCGGACGACAATCTCGCCCACGGCTCCGGGCGGCAGCGGCTGGTCGCTTTCATCGTGAATCCGAATCTCGATGCCCATCAGCGGCTGCCCGACCGTGCCGGGCTTGGGCGGCTTCGTAATCTGGTTGTAGGACAGCACGCCGGTTTCCGACATGCCGTAGCCCTCCAGCACGCGCGTCTTAAACTTCTCGCTAAAGGCGCGCATCAGCTCGACCGGCATCGGGGCCGCGCCGACGTTCGCGACCCCCAATGTCTCGGCGATGGGCGACACGTCAATGTCGCGCTCATTGACATAGTTCAACAACGCCCAGTACATGGTCGGAACGGCGGCCCAGGAGTTGATCCGCTCCTGGATCATGGTTTCGATGGTCTGTTTGGGGTCGAAGCGCGGGAGCAGCACGGATGTCCCGCCGGCGTACATCACCACGCCAAACTGCGCAATTAACGCTGTGGCGTGGAAGAGCGGCGCGGTCGAAAGCACCTTGAACTCGGCCTCCAATCGGACATCCAGCGTCGGCAACAACACGTCGCGGACATGGATGAAGTTCAAGATGAGCTGCCAGTGCGTCAACTCCGCTCCCTTCGGCTGGCCCGTCGTCCCCGACGTGTAAAGCATCAGCGCCGTGTCAAACGGATTGACCGGCGGAAGGTCGCAGGTCGCGGGCTGGCCCGCCATGAGCGCCCCTAGGGCGAGCGCGCCGGGCAGGTCTGGCGGCGCCGCCGGATTGACTGGCATGACCGCCAATGTCGCGCAGCGCGAGGCTTCCGGCAACGCAGCCTGCGCCATCTGCGCCATGGGCAGCTCGGGCAAGCCTTCAAAGCACAGCAGCGCCTTGGCGTCGCAGTCATTGAGGTGATAGGCGATCTCGCGCGGCTTGAGCAGCACGTTGAGCGGAACGACGACCGCGCCAGCCTTCAGGATGCCGAAAAACGCCATCGGAAAATAGGCGACGTTCGGGCACGATAGCGCCACATGGTCGCCGGGCTGAATCCCGCGCGCCCGCAAGCCATTGGCGATCTGGTTGGCGGCGGCGGCGAGCTGGGCGTAGGTCAGGCGAGTCGGCCCGGCGATGACCGCCAGGCGGTCGGGGCGGTGCACCGCGTGATAGTCAAGTATGGACGCAATCGAGTACGAAGCCGCGGCAGGGAGCATAGAGACCGTCCTTCCTTAATTTGACGCAGGGAAATGACGCGCCAAGGCGCAAGTTGGTCGCTATGGTCTTCGCCGCGCCAAGCGGCGTCAATGGCGCTTGCCTAGCTGCAGGGAGCGTCAAAGCCGGGGCCGCGTCAAAACAGCCGGGACTGACCTGGCTCAGGGTCAGCCGGCTCAATCAGCGACGGATCGTCATTAGCGACTGAGTTCACGGCGCGCGAAACCGGATAGACGCGCATGGCCTCGGCTGGGTAGGGGCGGAGCAAGCGTTCAAGCGCGTCAAGATTCGTTTCAGTCAGCCAAGCGCGCTCTTCGGCGGGCGTCAGGATGACCGGCATCCGCTCGTGCAAGTCGGCGAGTAGCGCGTTGGACTGGGTCGTGATCACGGCGCAGGAGCGCTGTAGCGCTCCATTGGCGGCGGGACGCTCATCCCACAAGCCGGCTAGGGCGAACGGGCCGCCGTCGGACAATACAGCGCGAAAGGGTATCGCGGTTCCGTCGGGGCGGCGGCGCCACTCGTAAAAGCCATCGCAGAGCACCCAGCAGCGGCGGCGGCGGAAGCTTTCACGGAAAGCGGGCTTGGCGCGCAGCGTCTCGGAGCGGGCGTTGATGAGCGGTGACCCAGGCGCGTCTTTTTGCCACGCCGGAAGCAATCCCCACCGAGCGGCGGAAAGCGTCCGCGGGGCGTCGTCAAAGACGACGGCGACCGCCTGGGTCGGCGCGATGTTGTAGCGCGGGCGCGCCTCGGCCTGCGCGCCGTCGAGACCAAAGCGACGCAGCAGCTCAGGCTGGGGCGTCGCGAGCGTGTAGCGTCCGCACATGGGCGTTCCCTAGGCAGGCCGGAGCGGCGGCCGTCAGAGTCCAATCTTGGCAATCGCCATGGTAATGCGCGAGGAGCCAGGCGACGTCAAAACGCGCGGCAAAGTGATGGTGAAGCGACTTCCTTTCCCTAGCCCATCCGAGACGGCTTCGATAATCCCTTCATGCGCCGCAATGTAGCTTTTAGCGATGGTCAGCCCAAGGCCCGTGCCGCGCGTGTTGAACTCGAATCGGCCGGACGAGTGCCGCGAAGTGTCGCGCCCGGTGTAAAACCGCTCGAAAATGTAGGGCAAGTCTTGCGGCTCGATGCCAATGCCGGTGTCCGCGACCTCGATGATGACGCGCTCCGCTTCGCCGGTGACGGTCAGATTAATCTCGCCTTCATCCGGGGTGAACTTGATGGCGTTTTGAATAACGTTCAGCAACGAGAGGTTGAGCTTATGGACATCGCCTTCGACGCGGGTATCGCCGCTCACGACGAAGGAGAGTCGCTGCCGGCGCTTCGCGGTGAAAACGCTGACTTCCTGCAAAATGTCGCGGATCAGCTCCTCAACGATGACCGTGCCGCGGTTGATTTCGATATAGCCTTCCTGAATCTTGAGCGCCTCGAAGATATCCTCGATGATCCGCGCGAGGCGATCAGCGGTCTTTAGGCAAGTCGCCAGGGCGGCTTGCTGGCGCTCGGTGGGCGGGTCGAACGTCCCAAAGGACAAAGCCTCGATGAAGCCTTTGATCACCGTCAGCGGCGTCCGCATTTCATGGGAAGTCACGGCCAGGAAGTTGTTCTTCATCACGTCGAGTTCCTGCAACCGGGCGACGACCTCCTGCTCGCGCCGGTAGAGCTGCTCGGCCGTCTCGGCGGCTTCGCGGAGCTGACGGTTGATGGCGGCGTTCTCGATGGCCACGGCCGCCTGGTGGGTCAGCCCTTCCACCAACTCGCAATCCTCTTCCGTGAAAGGCTCTCGACCGGGCGGGCGACGAATGTCGAGGACGCCAATGGTGACGCCATCCCGATTGCGGATTGGCAGATCCATGATGCCCTGCAAATCGTAAGCCTCCACCAGCTCCGGGTAGCGAATATCCGGGCAATGGCGAATGTCATTGACGATCCGCGGCTGTCCGGTCGCGGCCACGGAGCCGGCGACGCCTTCGCCCAGCGGGAAGCGCAGCGCGCCGCGCTCCCAAGCCTGGCCGTTCCAAATGTGGCGCAACACCAGCACGCCATCCTCGACCAGCCCGATGCCCCCCGGGATTCCATTGACCAGCGCGGCGCTCTCGGAGGCGATTTTACGCAGCACCTCGCCCACATCCAGGGTTGAGTTGATGATGCGGGTGCTGTCCAGCAGTTGTCGCAGCGCGACAATGCGCTCCTCTTGATTGCGCCGGAGCTGACGGACGCGCAGATCATAGATGGCGTAACTAAGCCCGACCAGCGCCAGGCCGTACAGCACATAGGTCCAGGGTTGCCTCCAAGGCGCGGCTTGGATGGTGAACGGCAGCGTGACCGGCCCGGTCACGCGCCCGAAGATATCCTTCGCCCAAACCTTGAGCGCGTACTGGCCGGGGGCGAGATTCAAGCAATCGCGCCGCCTGAGCGTCGACCAAGCGGTTGGCTCGCGGTCATAGGGCAGCAGTTGCGTTTGATAGACGATTTCGCTCCCATACCGCAGCGCCGGCAGACGGTAGCGAAATGAAACATCCCGCTGCGCGTGAGGCAGCGCGAGCGGCTGCCCGAAAGCGGCGAGCGAGCCGCCATCCGGCGCGATCGCCTTGACCAGAAGCCGACCAGGCTCTTCGTCGGGCAAGTCATAGCGGGTGTCGAGCACGGCGAGTCCGCGCACGGTGCCCACCCAGGCCCGCCCTTGCGCGTCGCAGCCGGCGCGCCCGAAGTTGCACTCGTAGCTGGGCAGACCGTCTTTGGGCGTAAACGTCCGCAGGCGACGCTCCGCCGACCCGGCCTCCAGGTCGAGAGAAAAGCAAACGACGCCCCGGTTGGTCGTCGCCCAGAGGCGGCGGTGGCCATCCTCGAAGAGGTGATACACCACGTCATTCGGAAGCGAAGGGGTGGTCAGCGAGTTGATGCGCTCGACCACGCGCGGGGGATCGCTCGGCTCAAGACACACAATCCCGCCCCCTTGTAATCCGCACCACAGGCGCGCTTCGCCCGCGCGGTCGCGGGTGGCATGCAGCGCGTTCACCATCGGCTGCTGATTGGAGTCAAACTCAAACCGCTTCCACTCCGCTCCAATCCGGTAGGCGAGGCCGTGGTTGAGCGCCGCCCACAAGCAAGTTCCGCCATTGGGGGCAGGCGTTTCCGCCAGGGCGTAAACGGTCTCGGATAATCCGAGCGACTCGCCCTGAAGCGTATCGAGCTGGAGGGCCATCAGCCCCCGGCTGAAGCCGACATAGAGTCGCCCCGCTTCCGCTTTCACAAGCGGCGCGTACAGGCAGTGGATGTGCGCGTCGGCTGGCAGCGCCCGCGCGGGCGCGGCGCGCGGCGCGTCCGACCCCGCGAGCCGCCATAACCCATTCGCGCCGGTGCCAATCCACAAAACGCGCTCGCCGGACTGTTCGGTCGTCAGCAAGACGCGGACGTTGCTGCCTTGAAAGCCTTCGCTCGGGCCGATTGAGGACCAGGCGCCGCGCCGCCATTGGGACAGCCCAGCCAATGTTCCTGCCCACAGGATCTCCGTTCCATCCGGCTCGCGCCACGCCTCAGCGCACCAGGCCATGTTGGAGGGCAGCCCATTCGCCGTCGAGAACGACTGCCACCCGCTGTAATACAGATGCGCGACCCCGCCGCCGCCGCCTTGTCCAATCCAAAGGCCCTCGCTCCGCGGATGGCTTGCAAACAGGCACCGCACAATGCTCGCCGGCAGGTCAACCGGACTGGTAAAGCGGCGCCACCGATTGGCGCGCCGCCGATACAGGCCTTGATTGCCCCCTATCCACAGCAGCGGCGCGCCATCGAGCCCTTCAGACTCAAGCACGGCGTTGACGGGCGCGGCGGCAAGCTCGGGCGGGAGCGCGTCCAGCGGGCGCAGACGAAAGCCGACGACTTGTTCCGGGCCACGGGTCGTGCCGACCCACAGGGTGTCGGGCGCGAGTCCGCCAGCTAGACAAGTGACGTGGTTCGAGGGCAGCCCATCCTGCGCCGTCAGGCGCTCCCGCTGCTGGCTTCCCAGCCGATAACGGAAAAGCCCCTGGCCTTGCGTGCCAACCCAGAGCCAAGCCGCGGCGTCGGCGCCGGTCGTCAGCGCCAGACAGGTCACGACTTCCCCGGCCAGATGGTCAGCCCAGGACGGACGCTCCCAGCGATTGTTCTGAAACCGGAACAACCCATCTTCCGTCCCAGCCCACAGCCCTTCGCCCCCGCCTTCGGACGACGGCAACAGGCATTTGATGTAGCTTGTATCGCCATTGCCGAGGATGAAAATCCGCCACTGCCGCCCCGGGGGCGCGCCGGCGGCGTAGCGGCACAGTCCATTCGGCGTGCCAAGCCAAACATGCTCTGCCGTCGCCGCCAGCGCCGTCACGAAGCTTGAGCCCAGCTCGCTGGGCAGCGCCACGGAGGTCCAGGATACGCCGTCAAAATACGCCGCGCCATCCTGGGTTCCCGCCCAGAGATTTCCATCGCGGTCGCGGGCCAGCGCCAGAACCGAGTTTTGCGGGAGACCGTCCTGATCGGTGTAGCTTCGGATAGCCGGCTGGGCGCTATCCAGCAGCGCTACGGAATCCTTCCCGGCCTCCGGCGCGGAACTCCGGCGCTCCGGCGCTCCGGCCGCTTGACCGCCCATCCACAGGCCAAGCGCCAAAGCCGCGAGCGTCAAAGCCACGGGGACAAGCGCCCCCCCTGCGCGCGCTTGCAAGCGGAAGCGCGCTTGGCGCCATCGGGCGCGATCAACGGCGCTCGCGGTTTGAGAGGCGTCGGGCATGGCGGCTCTGCGACTACCGGCGGCTCAAAGCCATGGGGGAAGCTGGTTCTGAAATTAAGTCTTGTAATGCTCACGCCAACGGCAAGGAGAGTCAAGCTTCAAAAGGGCAGCCGCTCTAAGAGCGCGGCCGCGCGACATTGACCGCCCTTCAACCTTAGGCTGAGCGATGTTAGTATCCGTGCGCTCTACCCCCAGATCACTCTGCGCGGCGGTCACTGATATGGCTTTGGTTCGGAAGGCGGCAATCCTGGTAGTTGATGATGAAGCAGCGGTTCGCTTCGCTATTGCGCGGGCGCTTGAGGCGCAGGGCCATCAGGTGACGGCGGCGGCGGATGGACGGGAGGCGCTTGAGCGGCTTCGCGGCGCGACGTTTGAGCTTGTCATCTGCGACATTGCCATGCCGCATCTGGACGGCATCGAGTTATGCGAGATCGTCCGCCGCGAGCCCCGAACGTCCAGCATCCCGTTTCTTTTCCTGAGCGCCTACCAGGATATTGAAACCCGCCTGAAGGGACTCTCGGCCGGAGCGGACGACTTTCTTGGCAAGCCCTTTAGCCTGAATGAGATGACATATCGCGTCCATCGGCTGCTCACCAATCGCTCCCTGCCGCTGGTGGACGAGCGCCTCGAAGTCAATCCGAATCATCTCAGCCAGGCTTCGCTCGAGCAGTGCCTGCACTTGGTCTGCTCCCAAGCGTTGAGCGGGCAGCTCTCGGTCATTTTGCCCGATGGCGCGGTTGGGCAGGTGGACTTCGAGGAGGGGAAGGCCCGGCGGGTGCGCCTGGAATCCGCCGCTGGCGAAACGCTCACCGAGGAGTGCCAGGCGCTGGAGACCATCCTCGGCAGCCCGTGCCTGGCCTTTACCTTCTCGGGGCAGCAAACGCTGGACAATGCCGTTCTCATGAGCCAAATCACGCGCATTGTCGAAGTGGAAGCCGGACGCTGACGCGCCGGCGCAGTCCGCCGCGCCAATGCTGGCGCCCGCGCCCCGGCTTCGCCCGGGCTCAGTTTGTCATTCCAAGCGCTGCGTCTGTGGGATAGGATAAGGGCGTCCTCCAGCCAATCTCTCCGACACGGACTGCTGCACTCCTATGAACGCGCCTCGTACGACTTCATCGCCGATTGACATTCTCATTCTGGGCGGCGGATTTGCTGGTCTCAACACGGCTTTCCAGCTCTCGAACTATCCCTGGACGCGCCCGACGCGCATCACCCTGGTTGACCGCAACGACCGGTTCTTGTTTACGCCGATGGCCTATGAAATTCTCACGGGCGAGGTGGAGGTCTGGGAAATCGCGCCCCTTTACCGGGACATTCTTGGCCATCGCCCAGTGACGTTTGCGCAAGGCGACGTCGAGCGCATCGATCTCGAAAAGCGGCAGGCGCAAGTAAGCGGCAAAACGCTGCGGTATGACTATTTGGTCATCGCGCTGGGGGGACGCCCTAACTTTCGCCAAGTGCCTGGGGCGGACAAGCACTCGCAGCCGTTCTATGACCTGAGTCATGTCCAAGCCTACCAAAAGCATATCGATCGAACGCTCGACCGCGCCAAGCAAGCCAGCGACCCGAAAAGCCGCAAGGCGTTGCTGAACTTCCTCGTCGTCGGCGCCGGCACCTGCGGCGTGGAAGTGAGCTGTAAGCTGGCGGACTACCTCGACGCCCAAGCCCAGGCGCGCGGTCTCGACCGCAAGGAAATGGAAATCCACCTCATTGACCGCAACGACCGCATCCTGCGCGGCGTGGCGCACCGCCTGGAGCCGATTGCCCTGGAGGCCCTGCGGCGGCGCGGCGTCAACCTGGTGCTTGACTGGGGTGTAACCAAGGTGACGCCGGAGGGCGTTGAAATTCGTCGCGACAAGGAAGGCGCGCTCAAGCAAATTGCGGCAGCGACCGTGACGTGGACAGGCGGGATTGAAACGCACCCGCTGCTCGCCAACCTGCCGATTGACAAAGACGCCCACGGGCGCGCCCGCATCACCCGCCAACTGGAAGTGCCCGGGCAAGCTGGCGTCTATGCCCTGGGCGACGCGACCTGCTTCCCGACCGAGGACGGCAAGGGCTTGCCGGCCACGGCGCAGGTCGCCGTCAGGCAGTCGGAAATCGCCGCGTGGAACATCCGCGCCGAGATCGAAGGCTGGGCCAAGCTACCCTACGTTTACATCGGGCTTGGAGAAATGCTGACGCTCGGCATCGGGGAAGCCGGAGCGGACGCCTTTGGCATGTGCCTTGGGGGCGCGCTCGGGGCGGCCATGCGGCGCGCCGTTTATCTGACCAAGCTCCCGACGATTGGGCTGAAAGTTCGCGTGGGCGGCGCGTGGACGGGCGAAATCGCCAAGAGCCTGCTGTCCACTGGCGAGCGCGCGCTGGATGCCGTCCGCCAGGCGGCTGCGCAGGCGCAATCCAGCCGCGCCGCGTAGCCGACCGCTGCCGCTGCGAGGAGACTGAATGACCAATGCTAGAGAAGCTGCTCAGATGGCTCAAGCGCTCTTCAGCGACCGCCAAGCCGCCCGACCCAACCGCCCTCTGGCCCGAGCCGCGCGCCGTGTCGCTCAGGCTCGCGCTGCCGGCGGGCAAGCTCAATGACTTCATTGGCCTGGGCGATCCCTATCAGGTGTTGAGCTGGCTGGGACGCCCTAGCAATCCGCGGCCCTACGCGACCGACCGCTTTACCTACCCAGGGCTCGGGCTGGTCGTGGAAGGCGGCGATGGGCTGATTGAGTACTTCGAGTTCATCTTCCAGCCGGAAGCCCGCGAAAGCGATGTCGCGCCGGCGCGCGTGACGCTCCAGTTTGACAGCGGACAGCAATTCCTTGTCAGTTCTCAGACGGATGAAGCGGCGATCACAGAGAGCTTCGGGACGCCTATCGCCCGCGACGCTGATGAAGATGAAATCCGAGCTCGCTACGAAATGACGGGAAGACTGCTGGAGTGGGAGTTCACGCCGGAGGGCGCGGTCAAGCGCCTCTATGTCGAGCTGCCCGGCGCGGCCACGGCGTCCGGCTGACGCCAGGGGCGCGCCGGCCGCCGTCTCCCGTCGCCGTTTTCCCGCTCAATCGGCTTCCTCGGCATTGAGCAAGCCCGCGCGCTGCATCGCTTCGCGCAACCGCTTGATGGCGCGCGCATGCAGGCGCGATCCCCACGAGCGCGACAGTCCCAGCTCCGCCGCGTAGTCGGCCGCGCTCCGCCCCTTGAAGTAAAGCGCCTCGATGGTCGCTCGATCCTCGTCGGGAAGCTGCGCGACCAGCCGCATCACGCGACCAATAAGGTCATCGCGCTCCAGGGCGCGGGCGAAATCCAGGCTGTTGTCGTCCGCAATTGACAGCTCCTCGTGGTCAAGCGACAACAAGTAAATGGGAATGAGGCTTTCAAGTTGCGCCCGCGCCTCGGCGATGTCGTCGTCCAGCGTGGCGCCAAGCGTCGCGCCGCCGGCGTCTTCCTCGGCGAGACTATGTAAAAAATCGGTGGCGTTGGCTTCGGCGCGCGCCCGCCCGCCGTCCACGCGGGCGAAGCTCGCCATTTTGCGCACCTCATCCCAGATCGCGCCCTTGATGTAGTAATGAGCGAACGTCACGAACGATACGCCGCGCGCCGGATTGTATTTTTCCGCCGCGCGAACCAGTCCGAGATTGCCATAGGCAATGAGGTCATCCAGCTCGACGCTGGGCGGCAACTTCCGCACAATGTCGTAGGCGATGGTCCGAACGTAATGGAGATGCTGCTCGATCAGCGCATCGCGGCTGATGTTTGGCAGGGATGGCTGCGTTCCGCTCATGCCATTTCGGCCACCGTACGGAGAAGCCGAAGCCGTCACCCGGCGGCGGTACGGCGGCGCGCGACGCGAGCGACAATTTGTTCCGGATAGTTTCGAATCTCGACAAACTTCTGGGCTGCCAGTTTAGGGAAGTAACGCGCCGCGGCCAACGCCAACGGCGCATCTTCTCCGCCAAGCGCGAGATGCTCCCACTTGGTGGCCCATTCGCGGGCAAAGGCGACGGCCTCTGGCCCCGCAAGCCCTTCCTCGCGGGCGCGGGCCAAGCCGTCGCGGTACGCATGCCCCATCGCTACGGTAATTGTGCCTTCCCCGCCGTTGTAAGCGCCCATGACGAACTTCCAGTATTCCGCCCCCTGCGGCGTGCCGTAGCGCGAAAACGCCATTTCCGTCAGGCGCTGCGCCTTGACGTGAAGCAGTCGCGCCGCCGCTGGAATCGCCAGGCTCGGATTGAGCCGCTCGTCGCTTTCCGTTCCCGGAACGCCGACCGCCAGCCCCAACTCGCGCGCTTCGCGCCGCCCAATCTGAGCGATGCCGGCATAGCCATACTGATTCACGACATCCGCGCGCAGCCCCGACTCCTGCACTAGCAAGCTCTTGAGAAACTGCGGCGGCAGCCCTGGGCAGAGCGCCACCGCCTGCTCGATGATCGGATCGAGCGCGCTGGCGGCGGCCAGCTTGTCCTTGCCGGTCACGCGGGGCGGCGCGTCAAGCTCGGGCGCGGGGCGACGCTCGAGAGCGGGGCTTGGCATCGGCCACTGCGACTGGAGCGCCGCCAAGTCATTGAGCGTCGGCTGAACGAGCTTGGCGCTGATTTCATTCCACTCGTCGAGCAGTTCGGGCGACTGCGACAAATCAGCCCCAATCAGTTCCGGGTGACGCGCCTGGAAGATCAGATCGGTCAGTTGCCACGGATCGGTAAAGCCCGCTTGCGCCGCCATGACGATGGTCTTGAGCTCTTCGCGGGCGCGGCGCTGCGCCTGCGAATCGCTTCCCAAAGCTTGCTCAAGGCGCGTCTCAAAGGCGGTTTTTCCAAGCGAGCGGGTCGCGGCCGGTTGCCGCAGCAGCGCCTCTGGCCGCGCCCGCGTCGGGTCCATGCGTTGAATGGTCTGGTCGTTCGCCATGGCGCTTGTTCCGTTTTCCCAGGCTTGCAGCGCGCAAAAGGCCAGGCGCGCCCTTTCAGGTTATCGGTTGCTACAGTCGAATGTTGCGCCGCGGCCAGTCGCGCGCTTCGTAACGAGACACACGCGACGCGGAGGCTGCGCCGTGCTAGCCTGCCATAGCTTTCATAGCTAAACAACCTGACGTGATTTGAGGAGTGACTCAATGATGCGAAACGCTTGGATGCGTTATGCCCTGTGCCTGTGGGCCGCGCTTGCCTGGCTTCAAGCCGCGGCGGCGGCGCCTTTGCTCGACGAGCCGAAGAAGGCTCCGGTCATCGAAGGCGAGTACGACATGGAAATCACCGTGACCGGCGCGGGCATCTTCCCGGTCGAGCTGAAAGTGACGCGCAACGAGGAAGGTCAGCTCGTTTGCGAGTCAAAGGATCAGATTGGCGTATCCATCACCGGCATTGCGGTGGATGAAGAAGGTAACGTCGCCCTGAAAGGCAGCTACCAGGGGATGGACTTCGAGTTCAAGGGCAAGCTCGAGGGCGACGCCATGAAGGGCGAGTTTGACATTTCAGGCTACGCCGGGACCTGGGTCGCGACGCGCAAGAAGGGCGCGACGCCATAACGCGCGCCGCTCAAGCTGGTTGCACTGCCTGACGGCGGGCGGCGCGACTCGCCTTCCGCCGTCATCCTTTCGCCTGCCGTTAGCGCTCATCTTTTTGCGGAGAAATGCCGTTGATGACCGCGCCGCCACGATAAGCCAAGCCATGAGCGAAGAAACATTGCGTTTTGAAAAACGCGCCGGCGTCGCCATCCTGACGCTGAATCGCCCGCAGGTCATCAACGTCCTGACCACCGCCATGCTGCGCGCCATTGATCGGGCGCTGGACGACATTGCCGACGCCGCTGACATTCGCGTTGTCCTGCTGCGCGGCGCGGGGACGCGGGGCTTCTGCGCCGGGGCGGATGTCAAATGGCTTCGGCAGCGCGTCTTGGACGGATGCGCCGCAGAGGGCGATGCGTTTTTCGCCGCGGAATATGCGCTCGATCTCCGGCTGCATCGCTTCCCCAAGCCAATTGTCGCGCTCATGGAAGGCGTCACGATGGGCGGCGGGCTTGGCCTGGCCATCGGCGCCCGCTATCGCATCGCGACGCCGACCACGCGCCTGGCCATGCCGGAGGTTCGCATTGGCTTCTTTCCTGACGTCGGCGCAAGCTGGTTCCTCAACGAGTTGCCCGGCGCCTGGGGACGCTATCTAGCCCTGACCGGCGAAAGCGTGGACGGCGCGACGGCGCGGGCGCTTGGGCTGGCAACCCATTATCTGACCGACGAGCGCGTCGCCGAACTCCCCCGACGGCTGGCGGAGCAGGGCGACGCCGCGTTGCTCGACGAGCCGGAAGCCCCGCTGACAGCCCCGGTCGAGCGCCAGGCCTGGGTTGACCGGCATTTTGGGCAGGCGTCGCTCGCCGCCATTGCAGCGTCGCTCGCCGCCGCCGATGACGAATGGTCGCGCCAGGCGTGGCAGAGCCTGCGCGCGGCGTCGCCCTACAGCCTCGACCTCGCGTGGCAGCTCATCTGCGCGGCCCGCCCGACGTCGCTCGAGGCCGCTTTCGCGCAGGAGCAAGAAGCTGCGCGGCAGGCGATCCGGCATCCCGACTATGCCGAAGGCGTCCGCGCGCGATTGGTGGACAAGGATGCCAAGCCGCGGTGGGCTGCAACGAGCAGCCACGACCGAGAGTAGTCCAGGCTAAGAGCAGTCACAGCTGAAGAGGCGGAAACGGTACGGAGCCGCCGGGGGTCGGCCCGTTCCCGCCCACATCTCCTTGGCGTCGTCAGACAACGCTGAGGAGGTGTCCCATTTTTTCCTTTTTCGTGCGCAAGTAGCCGACCGATGGCGCGCGCGGCGACAGCTCAATCGGCACGCGCTCGACCACTTCCAGCGCGGCATCGCTCAACGCCGCCAGCTTAAGCGGGTTGTTCGACATCAGGCGGATTTTTCGCAACCCAAGCTCGCGCAGAATCTCAGCGCATTGCCGGTAGTCGCGGGCGTCCACGTCGAAGCCCAGCCGCACGTTGGCCTCTATCGTGTCGGCCCCCTGGTCTTGCAGGGCATAGGCGCGAATCTTATTCAAAATCCCGATGCCGCGGCCTTCCTGCTGTTGGTAGACAATGACGCCCTGTCCGGCAGCGGCGATTTTCTCCATCGCCCGCTGCAACTGCGGGCCGCAGTCGCATTTAATGGAGTGAAAGACGTCGCCCGTCAGGCACTGGGAGTGAATGCGGACGAGAGTTGGGGTATGCGGGCTTGGCGCGCCCTTGAGCAAGGCGACGAACTCTTCATCGCTCGTCAAGCTGCGATACCCGATGATGCGAAACAGACCAAACTCGGTGGGGAGGCTTGCCTCAGCGACCCGCTCGACCGTGAGCGCCGATGCGCTATCGCCGGCTCTTTCCCCAAGTGCGCCATCCATGTGAAGTCTCCACTTTCTATTTGTTGTCCTGAGCCGTCTCAATGGGCTTTCGGCGCAGGCTGGCTCCGGCTTCGTGGGGCAGAAAGCCGGATGCTAGTGAGCGTATGGTAGAAAGCGTCCCGGCTGGGCGGCAAGCCGCGTTTCCGCGCAGGCGGCGCTTAGGAAAACGCCCGCCGCGCCTGCCCCGACTGCGCCCGGCGAACGCCGCCGTTGCCTCTTCCCAACCCGCCCCCGCTCAGGCGCTTGTCGCCTCAGGGACGCTTGTCGTAGTCCTCGCGGGTCAATGGCTCAAGCGGCGCGAGGTTGCGCCGCTTCAGTTCCGCGTTGACAGCCGCCAGCTCGCCATCCATCAGGGCCTTGCGCTGCGCCTCCGCCTGCTCCACTGCCTGCCGGTACGGCCCAACCAGGGCCAACTGCGACGCCGACGGCCGCCCGCCGTAGTAGCTGATCTTGCCGTAGAGGTCGGCCAGCTTCTCGCGCAACTGCTCTTCGCCGGTGATGCCGCCCTCGCGGGTGGCCACCAGCGACGCCCGCAGCGCCTGACAACGCTCGGCAAACGCCGTCAACTGCTTGGCCAGCGCGTCATCGGCGGGCAGCCCTTTGGCGCGCGCGCGCGCCGCGTCGCGGGCGTCGGTCAGCGCGGCATCCACATAGGCCAGCCGCTCCAGCAAGGCGTACAGCTCAAGCTGCGTCTGTTGCTTCAACTGTCGGTCGGCCGGCCGATGCGGCGCGGACGGATCGGCCACAAGCGTGATCGCGCCGGTGTACGCCTGCTTGTCCTTGATGAGCTTGACGGCGTATGTCCCCTCCAGCACGGACGGCCCTGGCAGCGGAAACGGCGCCGACTCGGAGCGCGGCACGCGCGGCGGCTTGAGGCGCGTCGGCCACTCAACGCGATTGACGCCTTTGCGCTTGCCGCCCGGCAGCGTTGTTATCAACTTACCGGCCGGGTCGTAGATTTCCACCCGGAAGTCGCCCACCACATGGCGCTCCCTGAGGTAATAGGCGATGATGGCCGCGTCAGGCAGCGCCGCGCCGCGAAACTCGTCATCGCCGGAAAAGCTCTGGCTGATGACCGGCGTCCTCAGCCCGGAGGGGCGCGTCTCCAGAAAGGCGACTTCCCGCTCCAGCCGGTCCGGCGTGAGCTGTCGCAGCGGCGTCAGGTCATCCACGATGTAGATGCCCCGC
>CALCKX010000059.1 GCA_937966115.1 uncultured Chloracidobacterium sp.
GACCGCGAACTGAAAGGCCGGGATTTGGTAGAAATTGACCTGTCGAATGAGGCGCGCTTCCTCGTTGGCGTCATTGGCCCTGGCCGCGGCGCCTAAAACGAATTGGCGGCGCAGCGCGGTCATCCCGTTGAAGGGCGCGTCATTGACCGTCACCGTGGTCTGGGAGTTGGCTCCCGGCGGGACGAACGGCGTGTCGGCCGTAAAGGTGTAAAGCGGCTGTCCGCTCTCGGAAACGAAAGGCGGGAAGTTGCTGGTGATACCGGTCGGCCCGAGGTCATCCGCCGTGATGTTTGGCGACCGCGAGAGAATGCGGTTGACGTTCGCCGTGATGGTTTCCAGATAGGCGATAGCGGCGTTGAACGTGCGCGTCTTCTGGTATTCCGCCGCCGTCTGGCGGGCTTCCGTCGTCATCAGCGTCGCGGAAACCGACGTGAAAACAAGCAGCACGCCAAGCAAGACGAGCGCGATGGCGAGCGCCACGCCGCGCTCCCGATGACGGGCTTTCTGACGCAGGGCTTTGGCAAATCGTGGTTTCATGGCGAAATTCGTCCTCGCAAATAGGTTACAAAGAATGGCCGATCAGGGGCGAAAGCGTTTCGCTGACGCTTGCTGGCGGTTACTGGGGCGCTAAGTTGCGCAGCCCGACGGTTGTGCGCTCGGTCACGTGGAAATAGCCCCGATTGAAGGGATCGGGAATCGCGGCGTCGGCGTTGATAAGCGCTCGCTCGCGCTCGCTGGCGCGCCCGTAAAGAGTGATTCCGACCGTGCGCAACTGGGTTTTGGTTGTCAGCGGCGAGCGCGTCGGGTTTGACAGCGGGTCGGATCCGGGCGGCAAAGGCAATGGCCCGCCGATATCACCAACAATGACCATCTGGCCTTGCACCGGGTCGCCGGCGGCATTCACCGTGTTTTCGTTGGCGATCATGAAACTCAGGCGGAGGTTTTCAATATCGAACGCGAGCGGAGCCAGCAGCCCGCCCTGCCGGCAAAACAGGATGGGCGGCGCGTCATCTCTGCCGTTCCAGCCCACGAAGTAGTGCGACAGGCGCATGCGCGTGACCGTAACGGGCACGTTGGTCTGAATAATCGCGGGCCAGTTGGGATTGATTTGGGCCAAGTCGCCGCCGTCGAGAATGATGTCGTCGCCAGTAATTCCCGTGACTAGCCCAAGGACGCAAAGCACCGTGGGCGTCGGCGGCCCGCCGGGCGGCGTTTGCGTGTATTGGTAAGTCAGCAGGAGCGTGTCCACATAGGGTCGCAGACGTCTCGCCAGGAGATGGTCGCCCGGATTCACGAACGGATAGGCGTCGGTAATCACGTTGGGGGCGACGCGGCGCGGATTCAGGTTGATGGGGCTTCCAGGCGGCAGGCTTCCGCCATAGGTCGGATCAGTCGCCGTAGTGTTTTCCGGCCTCAAGGTAAGTCTTGTGCCAGTCACCTGCGCGATCGCCGAGAACGTGGCTTCGACGGGAAAGATCTGCTGTTGAACAATTGTGCCGCCGGGCGTGGACGGATCGGGGACGGTCACGCGCAGCGCCACCGGCACGGGATTGACCTGCAGGGTGATGAGCTGGTGGCTGCCATTGCCATAGGCCGTCGCCACTTCCGTCCGGTCGCAGGCGCCGGGATAGACGCGCAGGCCTGGGTAGCGCGTCGCGGCTGGCGTTCCAGCGGTATCCGCGTAGCCTTGGTTAGCGACGATGGATGGCGCGGCAAACGTTCCAACCGGGGCGGCGCCGTTGGTAGCAGCGGTCCACGCTTGGATAGGCGAAAGAACGTCGCAGGCCGTCGGAAGCGGACCGAGGGCGAGTTGCGGCTGAATGTTGCCGATCCGCTGCGGCGGCGTAGAGCCGGTGCCAACCGGAAAGCCGCGCGCCGCTAAAAATCCCCCGCCCACATAGACCGCCGGCGCACCCAGGGTTGGATTCGGGTCCGGCGTGGCGAAGGAAACGCTCGTCAATGGCAGCTCGCCCACGTTGTCCAGGTCGTTTTTGATAAAGTTCACGGCCGCTCGGACGTTGTTGTTGGCTTCGACCAGCGCGGAGTTGTTGCGGCTGGTCTGAAGCGCCAGCGACAGCGTGCCCATCACGGCCGCCATGGCGATGGTCAAGATGCCGGCGACGACCAACAGTTCGACCAGCGAGAAGCCGGCCGCTTGACGGCGCGCCCGCCAAAGAGCGCTAGAGTGAAATCGCTTGGGAGATGGCATGCGGGTCTCCAAAAATCGAGGTTAGCTGGGCGAGAGAATGAGCTTGTCGGTTTCCCCTGAAACGCTGGCTATCTAAAGCGCCAGCCGCTTGGCGCGGGGTCGGTCGCGCCGGATGGGTCAGCGGCGCGCTACTGTCTGGCTTCGCGCGAGCCGCTGACCCAAATGCCTGGGTTGGCGTCGTCGCCAGCCGCGTTCTTCCACATCGTGACCCGCCCGGTCAGTCCGAAAACGGTTAGGGCGCGCGCATTGAAGCCTCGCTCCTTGGCGCTGCCCAAGCTGTTGTTGAGGAAAATGACGCCATTGAACGGCGCGTTGTTCAAGTTCGAGGTCGGATCGGCGTTCGGCGGCGTGTTGATGATCGAGCCATCGCTTTTGAACGTCAAAATAGCGCTCTCGCCGCTCATGCCGATGTCCACGCCGAGACCGGTCAGAAACGCGAAGGTATTGCTTGTGAACGGCAGCTCGGGCAAGTTCAGCACCGTAGGGGGCGGGGTCGGGATGCCGACGCCGGTTTCCGTAAAGCGCCCGAACCGGTAGTCCGGCGGCAAGCTGTTCCGGCTGACCACCGTCGCCGTGGTGGTGTATGGCGTGCCGTCCGCGGACACGTTGCGGGCGTCGTTGACGTAGCGAATGACGACATACCCGTCAGAGATTTCGCCTGGCCGGCGAAAGAGTATCATCTGGTATGTGTTGCGCTGTCCCATCGCCGTTGCGCGGGTTTCGCGGATCGCGGCGGCAAGCTCGCTCCCGGCGGAGTCGGCGGCGACGGCCTTGCGATAGGAAAGAACGAAAATGCCCGAGATGGCAGCCAAAATGCCGATGAGCGCGGCGACGACGATAATTTCAATGAGCGAATAGCCGCGTTCCGAGCGACCAAGACCAAGCCGGTGACGATTGCGGTGCATACTGACCTCGCGCGGTGGCATACTTTGCGCTCCCTATGGAGACAAGCCGTATGCCAAACCCCGCGGACACTGGGCCGCCTTGGGCAAAGCCTTGACAGGAAAAGACTTGTTTGAGGAAGTCTGACGGCGGGCGCGGGCGGTCGCGCGTGGCGGCGCAAGGATGTGTTACGTTTGGTAACGCCCTTCAGGCAATGACCGCGCGCCGCCGGGCGGCGATCCGGCTGTAGAGTATCGTCAGCGCGACGATGGACACGCCGCGGATGCCAAACCACGCGACTGGCAGCCAGGGCCAGTTGTCGGTCAACGCGCCCAGCGCCGCGATGAGCGTGCCGCCGGCCAGAACGCCCAAAAAGCCAATGCGCGCGACGTTGAAAATGGTCACGAGGAGCGGCGCGGGGCGGTGGGGATAGATATAATCCGCCAGCAGCAGGCAAATTGGCATTGCCGCCGTGGAAATGAGGCCAGCCAAGCTAATCCAGCCGGAGATGCCTGCCATGACGGTTTTATTCCATCGCTCTGAAAGCGGGTCGGGCGGAAAAGCTGTGAAGGCGGCGATCCCGGCCATGATCCCGACAATGGTCAGCAGGATATCCAGCGCGATATTGAGACTGGAATTGAGCGTTGCGCCAGGAAGCGCGGCGCCGGATGCGTTGGCGGCTGACAGCCCGGATGGGCTTCCGACTGGCGCTCGCAAGCCGCCAGCGCTCGTCATCGAAGCGCTCGTCGCTGGGGCAAAGCTGCCTGTCAGCGGGCGCGGCGGCGTCAAAACCTCCGCTGGCGACATGATGGATGTCTTGTGGGTGAGCTTGATGTCCAGCGTCTGGTCGCCGCTCCCCATCACGACTGTCCGCGCTTGGTCATTCCAGCCCGGCGCCGTAAAGCGAATGCGGTATTCGCCCGGCGGCAAGCGCAACTCCAGCTTGCCGTTCGCATTGGTCTTGCCGCGAAAGTCGCCGTCCACTTCGACATTGCAGTTGCCTGGAACGCTGCTGATCAACAGGGTCGGCGCGGCGGCTTGCGCCCGCTCGGCGGCGCTCGTCGCGGCTTTAGGCAGAATCGCCGCTTCCAGCTCAGCCAGGAGCTCGCGGGCGCTGGATTGTCGGTTGGCCGGGTTTTTCGCCAGGGCGCGCAGGATGACCGACTCGAGCTCCGCCGATACGTCCGGGTTGCGCGCGCGTATGCTGGCCGGCGTCTGCGTCAAGTGACCGGAGACGATGGCCGCGAACGAATCCCCGCGAAATGGCACATCCTTGGTGAGCATCTGGTAAAGAATCACGCCCAGGCTGTAGATATCCGAGCGGGCGTCCACCGGCTTGGAAGAGCATTGCTCCGGGGACATGTAAAATGGCGTGCCCATGATGCCTGTCTTCAGATCGGCGCGGTCATCGCCCAGAATCTCGTCATTGAGAATCTTCGCCAACCCAAAGTCGAGCACCTTGACGATCATTTCCGGCTCTTCGGGCGCGGGCGCGTCTCCGAACACAAGTCCCAGGTCTTCCAGTGGCCGCGCCCCGGTCGGCTCGTAAACCATGATGTTGGCCGGCTTGAGGTCGCGGTGGACGAGCTTCAGGTCATGCGCCGCGGCGATGCCGGCAATCGCTTGCCTCAAGATCTTGAGCGCCCGCGTTGGCGACAGCGGGGCTTCGCGGAAAATGATCTCGTTGAGAGGGCGCCCCTCGGCATACTCCATGACGATGTAGCGCGTCCCGTCCGCCGTAACGCCGAAATCGAGCGCCCGAACGACGTTTGGGTGCTCGATAGCGCTCGCCGCCCGCGCCTCGCGCTGAAACCGGCTCGCGGCAGTGGCGTCCGTGGCGGCGTATTCCTGAAGGAGCGTTTTGACGGCAATCGTGCGTCCCAAATGGATATGCTTGGCGCGATAGACCGCGCCCATGCCGCCCCGGCCAAGGCATTTTTCAAGCTGGTACTTATTGTCAAGGAGCACCCCGCCGCGGAGCGACTGAGCGAGAGTCTCGCCGTCGTGAGGGCAGACCGCCAGGTGATCCTCAAAGCAGCGTTTGCACTTGGGACACTCTTTCATATGTGGTCGCGACGGATTGGCGCTGGGCCGAGTCGTCGGCGCGGATTGAAGGCTTTCTCGAAGTTGGGCGCCAGGCTGCTTGTTTGTTACGCTTTACGTTTATCACATGTCGGGCGCGGAGCGTCCAGTCGTCAGCGGCAAATTCACGGAGGCGGCAGGACCGCTCGCTCGCAAGGCGTCCCAATGAGCGCCCTTCCATCCGGCTGCGTGACAAGCGGGCCATAGATGAAGAGCCATTCGTCATAGGCGACATCCTCTCCAAGCAGCGTCGTGAACGCCGGCTTGGGCGAGCGCCCGACGACGCCGACAATCGGCCTTTGGTCGCTAAAGCCGCCATCGTCATCGTCGTCGAGTGGCTCCGCCATTCCGCCCAGCGGGCTTCCGCCGAGCGGATTGAAGTCGCCGCCGAAGCTTCCCTGAGCTAGCGCGCTGGCGGTGAGGGCGACGTAGTTGGCCGGGACCGGCTGGCCGGTGAAGGATGACCAGCGCTCGAGGTAGCGGCGAATCAGCGGATCGCCAATGCGTACCGCTCGCCATTCGCTGCCTGTGAACGGGTCGTTGATAGCTGACGGGCGCAGGAGGCGCAGGCGCAGGCCATTGACGTTGACTTCCTTGATGAGGTCGCTGAGCTTGAGCGGGAAGGGCGCGCTCGGGTTGAGCGGCGCGATGCGTCCCGCGTTGTTGTAGCGGGCAATGGCCCGCGCCACGGCGCACCCGCGAACGATAAACTCCGCTTCGCGCTCGCGCTGCCGCTCGGCCTGACTGGTGTCGGCAGTCATTGTCAGCAGAATGGCCATGGCCGCCAGGGCGAAAATGAGAGACAGCAGCAAATAGCCGCGCTCGCGCCGGCGGGCGAGCCGCCCGCTGGCGCGGCTTTGCCGCATAATCCGCCTGGCCTGGGCGTGGGGCATATGGATGAGTTGACTCGAAAGACGGTTATCTGGGGCGGTCGGCCGGCTGCTAACGCGGCGCTCGCGCCCGGTTGAAGGGGCGCGCCGGTTGCCCTCCATTCGGTTGCTGGTCGCTATTGGACGGCAGCCCGGTGGCGGGGTCAATGAGCATCTGTAGGGCGCCCTGCGGCTTCAGTCCCGGCTGGAGGGTGACGCCCGGCTGCGGCTTAGCATCTGGCTGCCCGGCAGGTTGCGGTTGTCCTTGCGGGTTGTACTGCGTTGACGGTTGATAGGGCTGCGGCGCTTGGTAAGCCGGCGCTGGATAGCTTGGCTGCGGATAACCGCTCGCCGGCGGCGGATTCATCCCGCCGCCGGCCATGGGCGGGCCGCTCGACAACGGCAAGGCGTGGCTCACCCCGGGCAGTTGAGTGTCTTCCACGACGACTTGCTCGCGCGTGACGGTTTTGACCCGAAATCGCCCGAACGGCTCGCTGGGGCGAACGGTTTGATATTCGGTGTCGGTGGACAGCACCGCGCGCGGATTCTGGCCGCCAGCATCCGTCACGAGGCCAATGTAGCGGTATTGGTCGTTGGGATTGGGCGGGGCTTCAACCAGCAGCGTCAGGTCATTGGAATACCATTTCGCCTCCTGTCCCGGGACGATGACGCGCACGGCGACGTTGCGCGCCTGCGCCGTCATATCCGGCGTCAAGCGCGCCCGGAGCTGGTTGTCGGCCGCTCGCTCGGAAGGCATGAGCTGCCCATCTATCACGATGCGCGCGCCCTCCGGCAGGGGATGTCCCTGAACGAGAAGCTCATAGTTGAGCGTCGAGCGCGCATACACCCGTTGCGGCGAGAGCGATTGGAGCGTGATGGGCGGCGGCGGCGGCGGCGGAACGGGCTTGGGCGGCGGCGGCGGCGGATATTCAAAGATGTTGCGCGGGGCGTCTGGCACGACGGGCGGCGCGAGCGAATCAAGGGGCGCGCGCGCCATGCGGACCAGAATGCCGTCCGCGGTCCCCGCCGCTGGCGCGCCTGTTTCCCGCTTCGCGCCTGCCCCTTGCTCTAGGTCGGCGGCTCGGATGAGACCTGGGCGAAGCGGGGCGGTCCCGCCCGAGGGCGCGTCCCCGGCGCCAAGCCAAACGTAAAGCAAGGCGGCCAGCGAGCCGACAAAGAGCGCGCCAACGATGACAGTTTTCTGGGCTTGATTCATGGCTGCCGACCTGCCGGTTGCGCGACGACGGGCCGCGGCCCGCGCGCTGGGGAAGCATAGCCGGAGGAGAGCGCCGGCGGATCTGGCCGAAAATAGGCCGTCAAGGCGAGCGTCACCGTCGTCTCTCCAGGCGCCGCCGTTGGCAGCTCGGTTGTCTCCGGGGCGACCATCCCGCCGGGCCTGGCTTCGCCTTCGCTGGGCAGGAAGCTCAGAAGTCGTAGCAAGAGAAACTGACGGCTCTGCTCGAGCGATTGGACAAAGCGCCGAATGTTCCGATATTGCCCGGAAATGCCGAAGCGGACGTCAAGCGCCGGATAGCTCTGAACATCTTGGCTTGGCCGGCTGCCCGCTGCCGCGCCGCCCCCGGCATCCCGGTCGGTCATCGCGAAAGCGACTGTATCGGCGAGCTTGACCTCATGCTTGCGGGCCAGCGCGTTGATTTCATCAATCAGCGCGAGCTGTCCAATGCGGGCGTCCCGAAGCCGCTCCCGCTCGAAGCGAAGCCAGTTTTCCATTGCGCCGGCAAAAGCCGCCGCCTCGCGCTCGACTCGCTGCCGCTCGATTCGCGCGACCTCGGCCTGGCGGCGAAGATCGCTAGTCTCGCGCGAAATGCCGCTAATGCGCTGGCTGAGCGGCAAAACCAGCCTATTGTAACCCAAAATCGCGCCCGCTAAGCACAGCGAGAAAAAGACAATCCCAAGCCATTCCGGCAAGCGCAGGTAGCTGCGGCGCGTCACCGTGCCGTTCCGCCACCGCCAAGCCAGCGAATATCGCCTGAGCTGGTTCATCGCTTCGCCTCCAAAAGCGCCGGCGCGTCTGACGCCAGGCTGGACCCGCCAGGGCGGTAGCGACCGCGCAAGACGAATTCGACCTCCTTTTTTCCTCCCGATGATCGCTCATCGTTGGGATTCGCCTGCGTATTGGGGTCGAAATAGAAGACTCCCCGCTGGTCACAGGCGCGAATGAAGGCTGTCACCGCTTCCGGCTTGCGCGCCCGGATGGTCATGGTAAATGGCACTTCCATCGAGACTGGCGGGGGCAGGTCAAGATTCTTTTCCGCGGCGGACTGCCTGCCGGGCGCGGCCGCCGAGACGCTGTCATCATTGACGAAAGCGATCTGCATGGCGCGGATATCGGCAGGGAGCTGCTGTTCCAGTTGAAGCAGCAGGCGCGACCACGAAAGCTTTCTCCGCTCGAGCAGATAGAGCGCCTCGCGCATGGCGCGCGCCTGTTCCGGCGACGGCTGTAGCCCGGCGGCGGCGCTTTGCGCGCGCGCTTTCGCTAACTGGTCCTGCTCGCGCTCCAGCATCGCGCGCGAGGCGTTGCGAAGCTCAATGTAGCGCTGCTCGTCACTGGCCAGTTGCGCGTAACGCTGACTGGTCAGGGCGACGACCGTCAAGAGCGCCCCGAAGGCGAGCGCGAGTCCGAGCCAGAAAAGCCGCCGATTGCGAAACGGCGTCGCTGAAAGGTTGAGGCGATAGATGTAAGCGGTCGTCATGGATGAGGCGCTCAACCGCGTTCCGTCCTAGGGCGGCTGCGCAGCGGCGGAAGCGGCGTTAGTGCGTCGAACGTGGTCGAGGCTTGTCAGTTCCCTTGAGTTTGTCTGATTTCCTTGAAACGTTTCCTTGAAATGCCTGGAAGCCGTTCGCCGCAGCGAGGCGGCCGCCATCGGCGCGCCGGGCCATCATGACCGGTTTGCTCTCATTTGCAAACCTGGGCGGAGCGCGCTGGTTGCGCGCCGCCTGGCGAATGGCTAGGCTGTTGAAAGATATTGGCAAGCTCGTTAGTGGTTGAGGGGCGCTTTGAAAGTTTATTCCACCAAGTGGTGCACCGACTGCATGCTCGTCAAGCAGTTCCTCAAGCAGCGCGGCGTGGCCTTTGAGGATGTCCTGCTTGAGAGCCATCCGGCGGCCAAGTCACATATCATCGAGCGTCTTGGCCGGTCGGCAAAGGTGCCAGTCATCGAAATCGGCGACCGGATGTTTTCGCTCAACCCCTTCGACCCCCATCGGCTGGCGGCGGAGTTGAGCGCTGACGCCGCGCCGCCGGGCGAAAGCGCGACCTGAGGGCGGGCGCGCCGCCTATGGCTTCCCGGCTATGACTCTCCGGCTGGTCGCGGCTGCTCGATGGTGTGGTGTTCCGCCGCGCCGTCCGCCTCGCGCGCCGTTGCCGGCGGATGCGTCGGGACGGAGGGGGGCGTCGCCCGCGTCGCCGACGACTGGCCGCTCACTTGAACCAAGTTGCGCCCCCGGCGCTTGGCCTCATACATGGCCTCGTCAGCGCGCTCAATCAAGTCGTTGACCCGCGTCGCGCTGCTTGGATAGCTCGAAATTCCGATGCTGATCGTCAAGCGCAGCTTGGCCTGCGGGTCATGCAGCGACGCGGTGAAGGGAAAGCTCTCAATAGCCAGGCGAATTCGCTCGGCGGCTTCGTGCGCCCGGACGCGGTCGGTTTCAGGCAGCAGCGCGATGTATTCCTCCCCGCCATAGCGGCCGGCGATGTCGGAATCCCGCAGCGTCTGCCGGATAACGGTCGCCACTTCGCGCAGCGCTTGACTGCCGACGAGGTGTCCGTAGGTGTCGTTGACCCGCTTGAAGTAGTCAATGTCCATCATCAGCAAGCCAAAGGAGTGTCCGTAGCGCGTGGAGCGAGCCATTTCGCGCTCCATTTCCAGAATGAAGCTCTTGCGCGTGAGCAGCCCGGTGAGATCGTCGTGCGTGATCAGGTCAGTGATGCGGCGGTGAAATTCCTCGTCAATGTCGTCCAGAAACGTAAACTTGAGGATGTGACGGCCAATGGAAAACTTATCCCCATCGTGCAGCAGCGCTGGCTCTCCCGGCACGAGCGGAATGCCGTTGAGCTGCGTGCCGTTCGTGCTGCGCAGGTCGGTGAGCCAGTATTGAAGGTGCCCGGTCGGGGTCTCGCGGCGTTCGACTTTCGCGTGCAGCCGCGACGCCTCATCGTCGTTTTCAAGTCGCAGCTCGGCGTCCGAGCCGCGGCCGATGCGCAGCACCTTGCGCTCGATGCGCATGGAGCTGCCCAGATAATCGCCCCGCATGTGAACAAGCGCCGGCCAGGCCTGCCGCGGGCGAGCAAGCGGGTTGGCTTGCAATTTTTGCGTCTGGCTGAGACTGTTCACGCCGCCAGAATAGACCCAAGCCTCGCCATCCAGCAAGATGTGTCACAGTCCGGATGTGTGACAGGCGAGCCAGTCATTGTGGCTTGCATCAAATCGCCCCGCCATGCCCATCGAGCAACCTGTCCGCCGTATCGTTCTGCCAAACGGATGCGTCGCCGCGCTGGCTGAGCAGCCTAGCCTGCCGGTCGTCGCCATGTACGCCATTGTCGCCTACGGCTCGCGCTATGAGTCGGACGCGCAAGCCGGGCTGGCCTCGCTGGTTGGCGACTTGCTCGACGAGGGAACGGAAAGTCGAACGGCGCAAGACATCGCCCTGGCCATCGAGGCGACCGGCGGGCGCCTCAATACCTTTGGCGGCTACGCCCGGAGCGGGTTGAGTCTGACCGCGCTGCGGGATGATTTCCCGCAACTGATGGCGATTGCGGCCGACTTGCTGCGCCATAGCCGCTTTCCTGAAGACCGGTTCGCCCAGTGTCAGGCGCGACGACTGGCGCAACTGCGGGCGCGGAGCGATGATGCCCGGGCGGTGGCCTCGGACGCCTTTGATGAGCTGGTCTATCCGG
>CALCKX010000060.1 GCA_937966115.1 uncultured Chloracidobacterium sp.
GTAAAGCCACGCGCCGCCAATGCCAAGCGCCGTGATCGCCAGCGTTCGCCAAAAGGTCAGCGGCATTGCCAGCGCCAGCGCCAGCCAGCAATTGGAAACGACGACAAAGCCAATCCAGAGAGCGGCCATGAGCCGGTCGCCAGCGCGCGTCAGGGCGGATGGCGATACGATGCCAATCCCTGCCGCGTAAGCGATCCCGGCCATCAGCGCCCACAGCGCTAGCGTTAGCAGCATTGCCAGGTTATCTCGTCAGCTCTACGACCCGCGTCTTCGGGTAATCGCTCGGAAAATCTACAATCCGCTCGATGCGAAAGCCAGGCGCGGCGAGGGCGTCGAATCGCTCCGACCGGTAATCCAGAATTACCCACGCCCGCCGAACGGCGGCTTCGCGCGCCAGCCGGTCGAGTTGGCTGTGTCCGGTCGGCTCGCCCGTCGGCACCCGCTGCGGCGGATAGATCGCTTCCCCAAGCCCGTAGCGCGGCGCGTAGTACGTCAGGCATACGTCCACCGCGTCTGGGTCAATCGCCAAGCGGTCGCCCGGCTGGGCGCGCTGCCGAATGAACGCCAGCGCCGGGCGCAAGTCGCTGTCGCGCGCTGTCGTCGCGTAGTGGATGCGCGCGCCCTGCCAAAACAGGCTGCCGGCGCAGAAAGCGATCAGGGCGACGCGCAGCCGCGGCGCGCCGATTCGGTGGAGCGCCGCCGCGATGAAAAACCAGGCGGCGGGCGTCGTGAACAATAGGTAGCGCGCCAGCTCCAGACCGCCTTTGCGCAGCGACAGGGCGCTCGCGGCCAAAAGCGGCAGCGCCAGGAAGAGGATGGGCAGCGCCGCCCGCGCATCCGTCCGCGCCAGCCGCAGGCAATGCCACAGGCCCTGCGCCATGAGTCCGGCGAAAAGCAGAATCAGGCAGACGTTGAACGCCAGCGGTTGCAGGAAGAAGCTGCGCGGCAGCGCGACATGCTCCGCGACCAGTCGCGCGAGCCACTCGCGGATGTGATCGAGATACGCGGCATGGCCGAGCGTCATTTCCTGCGCGTACCCCAGCGCCTGCCAAGCGGCGTCCGTCACGGTCAGCGGCTTGCGCCAGGCTTGTCCCCGCCGCAACTGCGCGAGCATGACCTCGACCCACGGGGCGTAAAGCAACGCCAGCGCGCCCTGCGCGCCCAGCCAGCGCCGCGCTTGCCGGCGCGTCGCGGCGCGCGTCGGGCCAAAGGCCGAGAGCAGGAAATGCGCGTTGAGCGCCAAAACGGCCAGCGCCGCGAAATAGTGGCAATAGAGCGCCGCCAGCGAGCACCAAAAGTAAATGGCCAGCCCGCGCTCGACGCCCATCTCGCGCCAGAGCGCGTAGCCGCGCAGGGCGCCCAGCGTCAGCGCCATTACCAAGGCGTACATCCGCGCCTCTTGCGCGAAAAAAATCTGGTGCGCCGAGACCGCCATCAGCAGCGCGGTCGTCAGCGCCGGGCCGCCGCCGTAGCGCGGCGCGATCAAGCGAAACGTGGAAATCAGGGCCGCGACGCTGGCGACTGCGGAAAGCGACCGCGCCGCCGCCGCGCTGTCGCCAAACAGCCGCGTCCACGCTTTGAGGACAAAGTAAAACAGCGGCGGATGCACATCCGCCGCCGCACACTCCACAATCTCGCCGAGCGACTTGCGGGCGACATCGAGCGAATACAGCTCGTCGAGCCAGAGATTTTGCGTCTCGATGCCCCACAGTCGCAAGCCAATCGCCAGCGGCAGCACGCCAAGCCAAAACAGGCGGCCCGTCCAATCGCGGCCGGCGACGGCTGGCTCCTCGGCGGTGCGGCTAGCAGCGAGCGCCGTCATGGAGCGTCACACGAAGTTGGGATTGTTACCCGGATGACGCAGCGCCCAAAGGGTCTTGTTAATGGGATGACACCGGCAAATCGGCTGGCACTCGTCCACGTTGATGGCCGCGATAACTTGCCGCCGCCGCTCGCTTTCCCAAATCTCCTTGAACGTTTGCTCGCTGAGGTCGCCGAGGCAGAAGTCTTCCTGTCCGCGCGTCTGCGAGCAGTAATACACCTTCTTGTTCGCCTCGATGACGGGGAAGAACGTGGCATAGCACTTCCGGTAGGCGCTGCGCTCCAAATCCGGCGAAAGGACGCCGGCGAACTGGTCTTCCTTGACGAAGACGCGAAACGTCTCGGTCTCGTGCATTTGCTTGGCGGCGCGGGCGCGATAGAGCGCGTCGAGGTAAAAGTCGCGGTCGTAAAACTTGCTCGATGACTTCGGATGCAGGATGACCGGCTTGATCTGGAAATAGTCAATGCCGGTTTCCTTGACGCGCCGCGCCGCTTCGTCGATTTCGGCAATGTTCGTCGGCTCGACGGAAATCTGCGCGCCAATCTGCGTCTTCGCCCCCTGCCGACGCTTCTCTTCGGCCAAGTTGGCGAGGTTGCCCAGCACCTTCTCGAAATCGTTGACTTTGTGAATCTTCTCGCGGGTTTCGGGCGTGCCGGCATTGAGCGAGATGCGAATCCACGTGCAGCGCCGGGCGACGACCTTCGCTTTTTCCGGCGTGAGCAAGCCCCCATGCGTAATGATGGCCGAGTCCACGCCTTTATGGGCGGCGTATTCGACGAACTCCATTAGGCTCGGGTTGACGAACGGCTCGCCGCTTCCCGAAAAAATCATGCTCTTGGTGCCGAGCGTGACGAGTTCATCCAGCAGCGCCCGATAAAACGGCAGCGGCATGATGCTCGCGTCCGGGTTCGCTTTCTTGGCTTTGTCGTCGCCTTTGTGCGAGCCAAAGTAGCCGCCGTGCATGCACCACGTGCAGAAGTGATTGCAGATGGTCGAGGGGCTAAGCTCCATGGTGATCGGATAGACGTTCTTGCCCTGCCACCAGTCATGCATCACGTCCATGTGCGTGAAGAGCTTGAGCGGGGAGAAGACATCCGTTTTGAGGTCAGGCTGATGCATGGCCGATGGCGTTCCTTCCGTATCGAGCAAACAGAGAATGGGCGCGAATTCGGGCGCATCATTCGGAGAAGCCGCCTGGGCTGTCAAGTCGCCAGGGTGGAAGGCGTCCGTCCGATTGCGCCCGCTATCCCTGTCGGTCGAGGAAGCCGACGAAGCTGGACGGGTTGATAGCGTAGCCGGGCAGCGTCGAGCCGGGCTGAGCCAGCCCGAGGTGGCGCGTGAGGACTTCCGCCAAAACGGCGCGAAAATCGGTCGTCACCGGCAAGTCGCGCCCGTCTTCCAGATTGGTCGGCGTTAGCTTGGGCACGTCGCCGTACACCCGTCCGCCGCGCGCGCCGCCCCCCAGCGCGAACATGCACGACGCCCGCCCGTGGTCGGTGCCGCCCGCCCCGTTTTGGCGCGCCGCGCGCCCGAACTCGGTCATCGTCAGCGCCAGTGTATCCCGCATGCGCGCCGGCCCTAGGTCCTGCGCAAACGCGGCGAGCGCTGCGCCGAAATCCGCCAGCAGCCGATTGAGCTGCCCGAACGGCTGTCCCGGCGCGCCTTGGTTGGCATGGGTGTCCCATCCGCCGCACTCGACAAACGCGATTTCGAGGCCAACATCGGCTTTGATGAGCTGCGCCGCCTGCCGCAGCGCGTTGCCGAGCGGCGAGCTTGGGTAGGTCGCGCCGTTTTCCGGCTGAAAGCGCGCCGGATCGGCTCGCTTGAGAAACCGGACGGCTTCCAGCGCATCCTGCCCCGTTCCGCCCAGGGCGTCGGCCACCGCCTGGGCGTACATTGCCTCAAAGCTCGCGGCGAGTTTGCCCGTCGCGCGTCCCGCGCGAAGCTGAAACGCCCGCAGGTCGGCCATGGCTACGACTTCCGCCTTGCCCTGGAGCGCGCGCGGCGTCAGGCGCGTGAGCGC
>CALCKX010000061.1 GCA_937966115.1 uncultured Chloracidobacterium sp.
ACGAAGCGGACAAGGACGCCTATCCGGTCGTCAGAATTTTCGAGCCGCTGCCCTGAGCTTTGGCCCTGACATTTGGCCCTGACCTTGGGCGCCGCAAGGTGAGCTACGGCTGCGCCGCTGGCAGCGCGCCGGCGACGACCCTAAAGGCGCCGACGCTCGACGGGAAAAAGTAAAGCGCGCCGGCTTGGGCGCGCTTCCAATCGGGCGAAGTCGCCGAACTTGAGCGTTCAGCGACTCTGGGAGCGGGACTACATCGCAATCTGGGCTTGCTTGACTTTGTCGGCGACCATATCGCGGCCGGTCACAGCGTCCATCAGCGCCTTGAGGGCGTCGTTGAACTTGGTTAGCGCCGACGCGATGTTCTGCAAGCGCTCGGCAAAGCTCTGCAACCGCTGGGCGAACCGGCTCAGGCCATCGGCCGCGCGGCCAATTCCATTTGACGCCTGCCCAAAGGGTCCGAGCGGCGGATTCTTGGCAATGTTCGTATTGCCGCCGTTGAGCAAGGAAGAGCCGATGCGCTGCACGAGGCTGGAGAGCGCGCCCTTGATGCCGTTGCTCAGGAAAGACGTGGCCAAGCCTTTGACCGCGTTCATGGCGACGCCCTTGAGCATGGGCAGGGCGACTTTCGCAAGACCAGCAATAAGCGGGAGTGGCATGATCAGAGTACCTCCTAAGTATGTCTGCGCGGCTTGACTACCGCAGGTTGTTGAGCGCCTGCATCACGGCGTCGTTCATGGCTTTTTGCAGGTTTGACTTCGTCGCGCCTTCCTGCGTGATGGCATTCATCATCATCTGGAGGGCGAACTGGTATTCCTGCATCTTCTGCTGATAGCGCAGGCGATCTTCATCGGAGGCGTTCGGACCGGGCATGGACGGCTTTTCCGGCAACCCGAACTCGCTGCTGTTCGCGCGCGGCGCGACCGCCGTGGACGGCGATGAGGAAGCGGGTGGCCCCGTCGCGGACGGTTGCCCCGTCGAAGGCGATGAAACTTGCGCTTGCTTGACTTTGTCTTCCACTGCGGTCCGGCCGGCGATGGCGTCCCGCAGCGTCTTGAGGGCTTCATTGAACTTGTTCAGCGCATTCGAGATGTTTTGCATCCGCTGGCTGATCTGCTGGAGGCGCTGGGCGAAGTTGCTCAAGCCCTGGGCGGCGCGGTCAATGAAGTTGGTCGCGCGACCGAAGGGTCCAAGGGGCGGGTTCTTGGCGATGTTGGCAATGCCGCCGTTGAGGAATGAGCCGCTGATGCGCTGCACCAGGCTCGTCAGCGCCTTGCCGATGCCGCCGCCCTTCAGAAACGAGGTGGCAATGTTGAGCAGCGGGTTGGCGCCGGCGATGGTGCTGAGCAGCGGCGTGGCGATCCGGGCGATGCCCTTGAAAATCTTCCCGATAGGCATGGCGATTCTCCTTGGTCAAGGAAGGCCTGGGCGACCCAGGCCTCTAGCGCTTAGCGCAGGTTGTTGATCATCGCCATGATGGCGTCGTGGGCGGCTTTCTGAAGGTTCGACTTCGTCGCGCCTTCCTGCGTGATGGCGTTCATCGCCTGCTGGAGCGCAAACTGGTAGTTCTGCATGTCCTGCTGGTACTTGAGGCGGTCGGTGTCCGAAGCGTTGGAGCCGGGCATGGTTGGCTTTGGCGGAAGTCCGAAGTTTGACATGGCGGTCGAGGTTCCTTTCTCTAGGTGAAGTAGTAAAAGGTCAAAGACTCACTGGATGCTGTCGCCGCCCTGCTCGGCGGCTTCCTGCACGATTTGGTGGATGCCGAGAGCGATCGCCCGGGCGCGGTTCGCGCCGGGGTCTTGCTCGTCGGGATCGAGGTCAATGGCGCGCTGTAAATCGGCGATAGCTTCTTCATAGCGCTCCATGCGCAGAAATACTTCCGCGCGGTTGACGTAGGGGGCAATCATTTGCGGGTCGAGCGCAATCGCCTGTTCCAAACTGGCGAGCGCTAGCTCGTCTTCCTGCGTGCGAGTGTAGAGCGCGCCGAGCGCGGCGTGCGCCGCCGCGCTGGTCGGATCGACTTCAACGAGGCCCTCGAAAATCGTCCGAGCGCGCTTGAGGTCGCCCTGCTCATAATACATAGCGCCGATCTCGCCCATTTGCTGGAAGTCTTCGTCCGTAATGCCGAGCTGCTGACGCGGCGTTTCGTTTCCGTTGGCGCTCATGGGGATGGTCTCCTCTAACTCGTTCGTGTTCATCGGATTCGGACGCGGCTGCGAAGCTTCCCGCTTGCATCCTCGTTATCGGAAGGGGCTGCGTCGTGTTGCGTCCGGGGCGGAAGAAAAATTCTGGAATTTCCGATTCGCGTTTGTGACGCGACGGGTGAAAATCCAAGTTACGGCGACGTAACATTGGCCGCGACCTAACGCGAAGTTTACATGCGCTATCTAGCATGACCGAACGTTGGTTGCTGAAACAAGCCTGCGCCGACCGCGCCTGACGGGCGGAGCGACGCTTGTCGTCAACCAGAGGAGCTTTGGATGGAAGTCAAACTCATCGTGCGCGAGGTTGGCGCTCCGCCGGCCGCGAAGCCGTTGCTGGAGGACGTCTGGCGCACGAGCGTGCTTAGCCTTGGGAGCAGTCCCCAGGCGACGCTGCGCCTGACGGGCCTCGGCATCGCGGCGGAACACGTCGTTTTGTTTGAGGAAAACGGGCGCGTCAGCTTTACCAATCACGGCGATGGGACGCGCCTGAACGGGCTGCCCCTGCGCGTCGGCGATCGCCGCGCCATCACCTTTGGCGACCGCATCCACATTGGCAACTACGTCGTGACGGTGCTGGACGGCAACGCGCCAGCGGTCAAGCTCGACGATCCGCGCGCGACGGGCCTGCTGCAAGCCGCCACCCGCGAGCTATTCACCAGCGGCTTGAAGTTCGATCTCGACAGCATTCTGCCGGCGGCGTTTCGCTCCTCCGGCAACCGCAAGTCGCTGGAAATCCCCGAAAACGCGAGCTTCGCCCAGATTCTGGACGCGCTGGTCGCGCCGGAAGACAGCTTTCGCTTTGTCATCGAGGGCGGCTACCAGCCCAACGTGGCGCTCTCCCTACCCGCCGGCGACGCCGAAGCGCCGCTTGGCTGGGAAGCGTCGGGGCTGCGCGTCACGATGAGTCAATCGGAGCTGGCGACCTACTGCGCGCTCGTCCGCAAGAGCGGCGACTGCGTGACGCTGCACCCGGTGACAGCCGAGCACCGGCTGACGGTGAATGACGAGCCGGTGGCCGCGCCGCGCGAGCTTGCCGACGGGGACCGGATTCGCTTTGCGTCGCCGCTTTCACGCCCGCTGGAGCGCCCGCTCCCGACACTCGTCTTTCGGACGCCGACGACGCTTTCCATTCTGACTGAAGCCGTCGCGGCCGCGCCCCCGCCGCCGCCGGCTGACTCGCCCCCCGCCAACTCGCCGGCGCTTCAAGCCGCGCCGGAAGCCGCGCCGCCGCTGCGGCAGGTCGTGGAAATGCCGGCGCCGACGGATGACGACATGCGCTCCAAGCCGCCGCCGGCCGCGCCGCCGCCGGCAAGCGTGGCCGGGGGTGGCAAGACCTACTATTTGGGTTATTTTACCGGCGTCGAGCTGATGATCATGGTTTTCGGCACGCTGCTTGGCGCGCTGGTTGTCTATGTCATTCTTGAAACGCTGTGACCGCCGCGGCTCATTTGGCGGGGGCCTAGCGCTTCTCCATCCCGCCGGGCGGCATGCCCGCGCCACCGCATCGCTATGAACGCGCTGACCGACCAGGTGAAAGCCATCAGCGGCATCGACTTCGCCGCGGCGCTCTCGAAAAACAGCGATCTGCTCATCGCGGCTGGGATGATCGTCCTCATTGGAACGATCATCGTCCCGGTCCCGACCTTTATCATCTCGGTGCTGGTGGTGGTCAACATCACCATCTCGCTCGCCGTCATGATGGTGTCGCTTTACATTTCGACGCCGCTGCAACTTTCGACTTACCCGACCATCCTGCTGCTGACGACGCTGTTTCGGCTGGCGCTCAGCATTTCCTGCACGCGCAGCATCCTGACCAAGGGCGACGCGGGCGATGTCATCAAGGCGCTGGGCGAGATCACGGCGCAGGGCAACTTGGTGGTCGGATTCGTGATGTTTGTCATCCTGCTGGTGGTGCAGTTCCTGGTCGTGGCCAAGGGCGCGGAGCGCGTCGCGGAAGTCGCCGCCCGCTTCACGCTCGACGCGCTGCCGGGCAAGCAAATGGCCATTGACGCCGATATGCGGTCAGGGCTGATCACGATGGATGTCGCCAAGAAGCTGCGCTCCAACCTGGCCAAGGAATCGCGGCTCTACGGCGCGATGGACGGCGCGATGAAGTTCGTCAAAGGCGACTCCATCGCCACCATCATCATCGCGGTCGTCAACATCGTCGCCGGGATGACCATCGGCGTTTTGTACAAGGGCCTCGCCCCGGCGGCGGCGGCCAAGAAGTATCTCATTCTTACAATCGGCGACGGATTGGGAGCGATCTTCGCCTCCATCTTCATCGCTATTTCCGCCGGGCTGGTCGTGACGCGCGTCGCCGGCGACGACGCCGAGGAAGGCGGCAACGTCGGCGCGGACATGAGCGCCCAAATGCTGGCCAACCCCAAGCCGTTGCTCGTGGTGTCGGGCCTGCTGGGCGCGATGGCGCTGATCGCCGTGCTGGCCGGCAGCGACGTCGCCATTCCGGTCCTCATCGTCGCTGCCGTCGCCGCGCCGCTGGCCCTGAGCCTGCGCAAGCGCCAACAAGCGCTGGCGGCCAAGCAGGCCGAAAAGCAGACCGCCGCCGAGGAAGTCGCCGAAGATGAGGACGTGCAGCCATCCTACACCGTTCCGATGGCCATCGTCACCAGCGCCGAGCTGGCCCCCTACATCAACCCGGAGTTCCCAACGGGCGCCAAGTTCCGCGAGGGCCTGACGGCGCTGCGCAACTCGATGTATTACGACACGGGCGTGCTGATGCCGCAGATTTACGTCACCGGCAACGCGCCGCTCGAGCCGTTCCACTACGTATTCGCCGTCAAGGAGATTCCGGTCGCGCAGGGCGTCGTCAAGCCGTTTCATTTTTACGTCAACGACTCCGTCGAGAACATCAAAGTCTTCGGCATCGAGGGCGAGGAGGTCCGCAACCCGGCCGACCTGCGCCCCGGCGCGTGGGTCCCAGACGACTTCCGCCTGCTGGCGACGGTTGCTGGCCTTAAGGTCTGGGAGCCGAGCGATTTCCTCCTGCTCCATATCTCCAACATTCTGCGCCGGCATGCCCACGAGTATGTCGGCATCCAGGAAGCGCAGGCGCTGCTGGATTTCGTCGGGCGCGGCGCCCCCAAGCTTGTCGAGGAAGTCGTGCCCAAGATCGTCTCGCTGCATCTCTTCACCGACGTGTTGCAGCGGCTAGTGCAGGAAGGCGTTTCCATCCGCGATGTGAAGTCCATTTTGGACGCGCTCGCCGAATGGGGGCGCATCGAGAAAGACCCGGCGCAGTTGACCGAATACGTGCGGGCGTCGCTGAAGCGAATCATCTCGTTCAAGGCGTCGGGCGGCAAGGGAACGCTCTTCGTGTACCTGCTCGACCCGGAAATTGAGGACATCATCCGCGGCTCGATTCGGCGCACCTCGACGGCGGCGTTTCTGGCCCTCGACCCCGCCATCAGCAACGACATTCTGGCGGCGCTGCGCGAGGAAATCGGACTCTTGCCGCCGACGGCGCAAAAGCCGGTCATCGTGACGGATATGGACATTCGGCGGTTTGTCCGCAAACTCGTGGAAGTGGAGTTTCCGAATGTGTCGGTGCTCTCGTATCAAGAGCTATCGCCGGATTTGACCATCCAGCCTATCGGGCGCATCGCCCTGCCGCAGGGCGGCGGACGGCTGGCGGCGTAAGGTCCGCCCGACTCGGCGCCAGCGGCGGCTCCCGTCCGGCGAACGCTTCCGCCTGGCGAAGGGCGCGCTCAAGAAGAGGCTTGTAGCGCTTCATTTTTTGTCGCTTTTCCCAGAAAGCTGACCTAGACTTGAGTAAGCTTTTTCACCTTGGCGCCGATAATCCCTGAGCATTTGCCAAAAATCTGATTCGAGCTGTCCTTTGTGGCGACCTTGCATCAAAAATGGCAATGCTCCAGGGGCGCGTTTCTAAAGAAGCGGCGGACAGGCGTCGGCGCGCCTAGCGCGCCACGTCCCGCCAAAAATCGAATGTATGCCTTTGAGCTAACACGCTGTTTGTAGCTAACACTTTATAGGAGATTCTACCATGATGTTTAGGCATTCAATCCGCACGCTGTCTGTCGCCGCCCTTTTGGCGGTCGGCGGGCTGATGGTTTCGGTTGCGCCGCGCGCATCCGCTGATGATAACCCTCGCCAGGCTCAACGCCGAACGCCAACCCTGACCGCAAGCGGCGGGCGCGGCGGCCAAGATAACGGTCATCGCTCGACTGACTTGCCGCCAAC
>CALCKX010000062.1 GCA_937966115.1 uncultured Chloracidobacterium sp.
ATGATCCCCGCAGCGCGCGCCGTCGGGATTGGCTCAGATGTCCAGCGCCCGCTGGCGACAGTTGTCGTCGGGGGGCTGGTCTCGGCGCTGGCGCTGACCCTGCTGGCGCTGCCAAGCCTCTACGCCGCGGTTGCAGGCGAGCGGCGGGCGGCGCGGCAGCCGCCATCGCCGGCGGATGCGGGGGCTTCGCCGGATTGACGCGCCCGGCCCGGTCTCGCCCGCCTGTCTCGCCTGGCCGAGCCGCGCCCGCTAGTTCACCAGGTAAAGGTGAAAGCCGCCGTAGATGGCAAAGCGATCCTCGGCGAAGAGTTCAAGCGAGCGCTCCCGCTCATACCGGACGCGCGCCCGCAAGTCCGGCGGCAAGGCGGCCTCCACCGGCGAGGTCTCCGGGGCTGTGCGGAAAATGACCCGCGCGCCCGACGGCGCGACCCGGACGACTTCGCGCCATAGCGCGGCAATTTCTTCATCCTTCATCCAATCCTGCGCATCGAGGAACACAAAGCGGTCGTAAGCTCCGGCCGGCTGCTGGCGCAAGTGCGCGGTCAACGAAGCGACTTCCGTCGTCACTCGCGAGATGTTGGCGCGCAGCGTCTCGAAGTTTTCCGCCTTCAGATACTCAGGGATGGCCCGGCGATGCTCGGTGTCGTAGCGGCGCGTCAGCGCCTGCCAGGCAAAGTAGTTCTCCTCGATGGGAAAATCGCAGACGAAGCGCCGCACGCGCCGCCGATACATAGCGAGGATGTTTTCCGGCGTTTCGCGGCGCATGGCCTCGTACTGACGGGGCGGGATGCCGAGTCCGAAAACGATGAACGGCAACTTCGAGAGGGCCCGCACCAGCCAGTGATCGAAATAAACGCCAATGGTTTCGTCGAACGCTCGCCCACGCTCGACCGGGTCGGTCAGCCGCGTCAAGCGGTCGGGATAAATGCCCATCAGATGGGCGAGCTTTTCCAAAAAGCGGAGATAGAACCCGTTGCGCGCGTGGTCGTAGAGATTGTCCGCGAAGAAGTGTATGCGTCGCTTTCCGAACATTGTCAGACCTTCCCAAAAGGCGCGGGTCGCGCTGTCCAGATGCGCGCTCAAATAGGCGTCGTAAGCCTCGACGTTGCGCAGGTCGTTGGCCTCGCCAAACATCCGAAAGAATGACTCGTAATCCGGCAGGCGCCGCACAGCGGCGAGCTTCAGCCGCAACAGCGCGAGATGGTAGCGGTTCAGGTCAACGGCCGTGATGTGCGCCGGGCTGCGCGCAAGGTAATTCAGAACGTTACAGCCGCCGGAGGAAATGGTCAGAATCCGACTCGCTGGCGTCAGCTCCAGCGCGGCCAGGTCAACCCGCGGGTCTTCCCAAATCTGGTTATAGACGAAAGCATCGAAGTAAACCGTGAAGAGGCGCTCCAGAAGCCCTTGCCTCGAGGTGATTGGGCTTTGGTGAACCGCCGCGCGGAGAAGTTGGGCTGTATCAGTGGCCACAGCGATGTGCCTCGCAAAAAGCGTTCAAGATGCGCGCCCCAGGGCGTCCGGCGCCGGCGTTTCGAAAAGCGCGATGAAAGCGTAGCGCCCGCCCACCGCTTCGACTGTGAGCTTTCCCTCGCCCCGATCGCGGCGGGCCGCGAGATCATCGAGGATTTCCGGGCGCGGCGTCACGTCAAAGCGCCGAACCCAAGCGCCCAATAGCTTTTCAAACCAGGTCGGCAGCTCTTTCTGATCCCAGAAATCCACCATTGCCAGGCAGCCGCCGGGGCCGAGATTGGACAGGGCGGCGGCGATAGCCGTTCGCCAGTCAGGAATCATGGAGAGCGAGTAGGAAAAAAACGCGATGTCGAAAGGCGCGTCCAGCCCGAAAATCGCCTGGTGATCAAGCGCTTCGGCGGCGGCGACGGCAACGGCGACATTCTCCAGTCGGCGGCGACGGATGTTGGCGCGCGACGAGATGAGCATCTCGCTGGAGATATCCACCCCATAAAACTGCGCCTGCGGGTAGCGACTCCCCAGAATAACCAGGTTGCGCGCCGTGCCGCAGCCAATTTCCACGACGCGCGCCGCCGGGCGAACCGGCAGGCGCTCCAGCAAGGTGTCGCGCCCAAACAAGAAGTACTTTCGAGATAGGTCATAGATGTATCGCTGCCGCCGATACATCGCGTCCATTTTCGCGGCGTGGCTGTTCTTCATAAGGCAATGGGGAGCGAGGCGCTTAGCAAGCCGCATGTTCCAGCTTAGCGCGTCGCCAGCGAAGGTGTTGGCGCAACTTAGTCGGAGCGACGCGCTTCAGTCAAACCGCAACTGGTTTCCGGGCGCTTTCTTGCGTCCAAAGGAAGCTCAGGTCAGGGCCCGCGGCTCAGGTCGCCGCCCGCGGCGCCCCAGATGTCTCGATTAGAGCGATGTCTCGGCGAGCGATGCGCGAGAAAGCCCGCCTCTGCGCTGAAAGCTCGACCCCGCTAAAAGCTCGACCCCGAGCCTGGGCGGCGGGAGCGCCCCTCGCGCGCGCCGACCTATGGCGGCGCAGGCTCTTTCAGCCGCTCGCCGGTCGCGTCGGCCCGATGAAAAGCCCGCGTCGCAGATAAGGTCCGAGCGACGCGGGCGAAAAGGCTTTCAGGCGCTGCCCCCGAACCCGCGCGCGGTAACGCGGCGATTAGGCGTAAGCCGGGCGAGCCTGGCGGGCGCTGCGCAGGAAGTCCGGCGGCAGCGGTTCCGGGAAGCGATGCTTGATGATGCTGCGGAAGCGCAGGTTGGAGATGGTCGCCAGCAGCTTTCGCTGCGCATGCGAGCGCGGCGACAAGACGCGCTTGTAAATGGACGGGACGGAATAAAACCGCTCAAAGGCGAGCTGAAGCAAGCGGCGAGTCTCTTCGGCGTCCGTGCCCTCGCGCGCCCAGACGACTTCCTCGCCGGTGTAGCGGTCCCAGTCCAGGTGCAGCAGCTTGTCCTTGGTGCGATTGTAGAGCGCCGTGCCGGGAAACGGGGTCATCACGGAGAAGATCGCCGTCTCGACGTTGCATCGCTTCAACTCCTCGATGGTCTGGAGCGTGCTTTCGATTGTCTCGTCCTCGAAGCCAAAGAGGATGCCAACGTCCACGGCGATGCCATTCCGATGGAACAGCCGAATGAGATCGTCGTACTTTTCCGGTCGATTGAACTTTTTGTTCACCGTGGCGAGTTCATTCGGGTGAATGCTTTCAATACCGAGAAAAGCGCGGCGACAGCCCGATTTGGCCGCCAGCTCGACCAGCTCCGGGCGCTTGAGCGTCTGGGTGTCGAAAAAGCCAAACCAACTGAGCTTGCGCTTGGCCAACGTCTTGAACAGATCGGCGGCGGCATCCGGGTTGACGATGAGGTTGTCATCGGCGATGGAGAAAAACTCCGCTCCGTAAGCGTCAATCTCGCGCAGCAGATGCGCCGGATCGCGGTAACGCATCTTGCCGCCGGCAAAGACCGGCACGGTGCAGAAGTCACACTTGTGCGGACACCCGCGCGAGGTCTGGATGCTCATAATCGGCATCTTGAGCGTCGGAATGGGTTTGAAATAGCGCTCCAGCTTGAGGAGATCCCAGCGCGGCACCGGCAACTCATTCAGGTCCTGCGACTGCCCGCCCTGATAAACCGGCTTGAGGTCGTCATTCTGCACATCGTTGAGGATGGTCGGCCACAGCGCCTCGCCTTCGCCCGAGACCACCGCGTCGCAGTGCTGAAGCGCCTCCTCAATCATAAAGCTGACGTGAATGCCGCCCATGATCACCGGGATGTTGCGCGAGCGGCAGTCATCCGCAATCTGGTAGCCGCGCTGTACATTTCGAGTGTAAGCCGTGATGGCGACCAAGTCAGTGTCATCTGGAATATGCAGCGGCTCGACGTTTTCGTCCAAAATCGTCACCTTATGCGGCGGCGGCGTAATCGCCGCCAGCGTCGGCAAAACGATATTCGGGAAAATCATGAACGGCTTATGGCGCTGTCCTTTTTCCGGGTTGTAGTACCGGGGCAAAACCAGCAGGATATTCAGAGGACGATGCTGACCGAGCTTCTTGCGACGCTTGATTTGAACGACGACAGGCATGGAACGAGGGGTCTCCTTCAAGTATGCAGAAACTTTGAAAGTCAAGAAGATCGAGCGCCTTGTCAGTTAAGAAATCAGCAAGCCGCCGGCTTCGCCACGGGCGTCGGCGTCTTCCCGAAAAACAAGCGCGGCAGATTTTCCATAAGGTACTTCGGGCGCGTGTAATACATCGCCGTCATCGCTTTGCGCGTGACCTCAATTTCCCACGCCTCAAGGTGATCCAGCTTGAAGGTTACGTGCGAAATGTCATAATCCTCCCAAGACAAATTCGGCAGTAACCGCCCAGATTGAATGAATTCCCGCCGCATGGTCGTCCCCACGTATGGTGTCAGAATATTAATCCAAAGCATTTCGGGATTCAGATCGCACATGTACTTCATCGTCGCTTGCAGCGATTCGCGGGTTTCCTTTGGATGCCCGATGATGATCGAGGCCATGGAAGCGATGCCGTTTTTCTTGAGCAAGCGAATGCACTGCGCGTTGTCGTCGCTGGTCGCGGTTTTGTTGTAATCCTTGAGCGTCTCTGGATCCATGGATTCAATGCCCATGATGACGCCCATGCAACCGGCCGCGGCCATGACTTCGACAACTTCAGGAAACTTGACAAAAATGTTCGTCACGCACTGAGCGGTCCATTTGATTTTGTCGGCAAGACCAGCGTCGATAATGGCTTGCGAAATGGCCATGGCGCGCTTCGGGCTGGCGTTGAAAATGTCGTCAGTGAAGAAAAACGTGCGATAGTTATACTTGTAGAAGCCTTCCTCGATCTCCTGCATGATCGAGTCCACCGAGCGATAGCGCCACTTCGCGCCATAGTTGGCGGTCACAATGCAGAACGAGCAATCATAAGGGCATCCCCGCGATCCGGAAATGTTGTAAACCGGATCGGCGAACTTGCCGAGCCAGGAGCGGGTTTGCTGCCAGTAACGGGGCACATCAAGCAACTCGCGGTTCGGAATTGGCAGGCTATCCAAGTCCTTGATGAACGGCATGGCCGGATTGCGGATGAAGGCGTCGCCATCCAGCCAGGCCACGCCCTTGATGGTTGAGGGATCGACCTTGCCGTTGGCTTCAAACTGCCTGACGATTTCCAGCATTTGATATTCGCCCTCGCTCCGAACCACGACATCCACATAGCCGGAGCGCAGCGTGGCTTCATCATCAAATGTCGGGTGCGTGCCGCCCATGACGACATATTTCCCTGCCGCTTTGGCCGCCTTGGCGACGCGCATGCCAACGGTGTATTTCACCGTGTCGCACGAAATCCCCACGATGTCAATGTCGTCGCCAAAAACTGGCTGCTGACCAGCGTTCATGTCACACAGCTCGACTTCATAGCCCTGCGACTGAATGAAAGTCCCAATGTAAAGAATCGCCAATGGCATGCTTATGAAGCTGAAGCGCTCGGCGACCTTTTCTATGACGGGGGGATTGACGAATAGACACTTGGGCTTTTTCATAGGGCTGTCTTCTCCTGGCGCGTTCGCGCCATGCGATTTACGATTGGGCTAAGCTAAATCATTGGCGACTTTGAGCGCGGATTGCCGATTGCCTCTTTTTTTAAGAAGTAACACCGGAAGCGCTCGGAGCAAAGCGAAAAATCCGCGGACGCACGCGGAGCATCAATACCGTATCCACAATGGCGTGGAAAATCACGACGCTCCAAAAATCTTCAAAGACGTAAAACGTCAGACACCAGGAAAGTGAAAGCGCGCTTTCCGACCAAAGGCGGAACTTGCGAATTTTGCGCGCCCGCTCATCTTCTCGGAAATGAGGCGGAAAAATGCGCATCCAAAAAAGCCCGTGAATGGCACCCCCATAAATCAGGAACGCGAAGAACCCGCTGCCAAAAATAACCCAGTGCGACAAGCCTCCGGTCAAGCCCAGGAGCTGCGCGCTCCAGCCCCCGATAAAAGCCCCTAGCCTGAAGACCAGCAAAAACGCCAGCGTTTCGCCAAGGCTGTTGCCGATGATGAAAATCGGCGTGCCGATCAGATTGAGCGGCCGCTCCTCGTGAATGGCGACTTGCGCGTAAAGCCACTGGGAAAAAGCCAGCGTCGCGATTAGCAGGGCGATGCCCCAAACCGAGGCCACGGTTTGGGCGACATTGAAGGCGAACGGCTCTGGGAGACGCAGCAGTAGCGTCAGCGCGAGCGCGCCCAGCCAATAGAGCGCGATTGCGCCCTCGCGCCCCCAGCTTGGCGTGTCGGTATCCGTCCCGCCAGGGGCGTAGCGTTCCAATCGTTCAACGGCTTGTAGCACTGGCATAGGCAACGGACCCTTCTCGTCAGCGACAGCGTTCAGGAAGCCCACGGGACGTCGCCCGCAATGGTGTAGCCATGGCTTTTCAGCTCGCGCCGATTGATGACGTATTTACGCACGAACTGATAGGCGTTGACGCAGTAGGTGAGATAGGCGACAAGGGCGATGTAGGCCAGCGTCATCTCCTCCCACTTCAAGAAAAAGCCAATGACATAAAGCGTGTGCGAAATCAGCACGAAGGTCGAGAAGAAATCTTCCCACCAAAACTCCTTGGCGAAAGCGTAATGCCCAAAGACATCCTTCTCCCAAAAGGCGCCGGTCACAGCCATCACCCACAGCACGAAAACCTTGACCATCACGCTGATATTGGCAATCCAAAATCCGTTGCCGGTCATAATGAAGTAGATGATGAGCGCCAAGCTAAAGAAAAAAATCACGAACTGCACCGGGGCCAGAAACGCCTGCACTGGCATCCACTTGCTTTTCTGACGGCGGAGCATCTGCTCCTGGGTGTAGGTCGACACGGCTACCTCCCGATTGGCGTATGCTAATAATGCCTCCCCTCAGCCAATGCTGACTGGGTCTAGGGCTTTTGCAGTCTGGCTCGCTGTCGCGCGCCGTCCGGGACGCTTCGCGGCCGGCGGCGCTGGCGGGCGGGTTTCGCCCGGCAGAACGTATTTTTCAAGGGGCGCGTAGGCGTAACGCGGCACCAGCAGCGATTCGCGGTGGGCGGCTTTCCGACGCACGGTGAACAGCCCCTCGGCCAGCTTCATTTCAATCCGCGTCCGGGCAAACTCCAGCCCGCGCGGCCCGATGCGTCGCTGAAGAAACGCGATGAGCTTCTTGACCGGCCGCGGGGCGCCCTTCGTGTAGGGCTTGCCAAGCTGGCTCAGGAAGCCTTTCATCGCGAGCGCCCGGTTGCCGCTTTCCGTCGGCTCGGTCAGCTCCACGTCGTCGCGGATTAGGTCCAGCAGGCGCCATCCCTTGGCGTTGCGGATAAGCAGCCACTGGATGTCCGGCAGCCCCCCGCCCATGTAGCCCACCGATAAATCGGCCAGCGAGTTCGTGTAGTTGAAACACACTCGACACGACGGCGCGATGAGGTCCGGGCCGATTTCATGCATCGGAATCTCGACAAAGTTGAGCTTCTCGATGTCGCCGTTGACATGCCGCATCCAGAGCCGAAAGTCGGGCATGAACTCCATGTGCACAACCGTCTCCGGCGACCGACTCACCGACCTGAGAAACGTCTGGTAGTTCTCATGCGTCGTGTTATCGCTGCACAGAATGCCCAGACACCACAGGTCGTCAAAGGGGAGCGTCGGCTCGATGACGCGCAGGGCGTGAAACTGACAGGGCGTGCCCACGACCATGACGCGCTTGAGGCCGGCGGCGACCGCGTCATCAATCTTTTCAAGCGTCGGCGAGAGTCCGAACTTGTTGCCCCGGCAGGCCAGGACCTCCTCCGGCGTCCGCGCCAAGACCGGCATCGGCTTGTTGAGCGTCCCTGGTTCCGTCCCGGCGAGAATCACGCCCTCGACCAGCCCGCGCTCGAGCGCCCGCATGGCGACCGTCGTCACGACGCCCGTCCACTGAGCGCCGGCAATCGGGCGCTGCCGCCGAACGCGAAAAATTTTCTCGTATGGTCCGAAGTACAGCTCATCCGTCCCCGTCTGGCGGGCGTGACCCTGAACGGCGATTTCCAGCTCGTCGTACTTCTGCACCAGAAAGGCGCAGGCCTCCTTGACATGCGGGCGCAAGCTGGACGTGCAGATGCCGCAGTCGCTGCAAATCCTCGAAAAGCGCTCGGCGGGGTCTGGCTTCGCGATGGGCAGTGGGGTTGCCATAATGTTTTTCCTAAGCTGGCGGCTGCCTGAAGGCGGGCGCGCCCGGGCCGGTGTAGCCGCCAAAGCGTTCCCGGCGCGCGCGCAAGCGCGGACGCGAGCATCGCGAGCGCCTTGACGACTCGATCAACTCAAGGCCAAGCAGGAGGGATCCTCAAGCAATTCGAGGTCTTCCGCGTTGAAGCGCTGGACGCTGATGTTGATGTACTCGCTGCGCAGGTGCTCAAACACCTCGCGGTCGGACAGCGGCTTCACCTTCAGGGCTTCCGGCTCGGACAGCAGGTAGTCGGCAATTTCGAGATACCGATCCTGCGCCAAGGCGATGCCGCCGATGCGCTTCATCTCGAAGATCGAGACGCCGGCCAGGCGCGACCGCCGAATCTCGTCAATCTGCGGGACGTGACCGACGATGCGCGCCCCGGTGCGGTCGCAGAATCGCTCGACGTGGTCGGTGTCGGGGCAGCGGTTCACAATCAGCCCGGCGATGTAGATTGGATAGTTCTTGGTCTTGGCCATCACCGCCGCGCAGATGCGGTTGGCGGCGAAGAGCGAATCGAAATCGTTGGCCGTTACGACGCAGGCGAAGTCGGAGTGATTGAGCGGCGTAGCGAAGCCGCCGCACACCACGTCGCCTAGCACGTCGAAGATCACCACGTCGTATTCATCCATGAGCTTGTGGTCGCGCAAGAACTTCACGGCCTCGCCCGTGACATAGCCGCCGCAGCCGGCCCCGGCCGCTGGCCCGCCCGACTCCATGGCGTCCACGCCCATCTTGCCCTTGAAGATCACGTCCGATGGCTCGATTTCCTCGTGGTGGTAGTCGAACTCCTCCAGAATTTCGACCAGCGTCGGGATCATGCGCTTGGTGATGGTAAAGGTTGAATCGTGCTTGGGGTCGCAGCCGACTTGGAGAACGCGCGCGCCGCGCTTCGCCATGGCAATCGCGATATTGGAGGACGTCGTGGATTTGCCGATGCCGCCCTTGCCGTAGATTGAAACGATCATGTGTCAAACCTCGCCTTGGGTTGGAATGATAAGGAAAGCCTTGGGGGACGAAGGGCCGCTTCCAACCCTCCATCGCGGACTGAGTCTCAAGCTGAGCGCGCCAATCGCGCTCGCTGGACTTGAAAGCCGCTGACACGGACTTCAAGCCCGAAGGTTTCGCACAGACGACTCTGCTCGCCCTGCGCCGCCGACTCGCGGATGTTTTCGATGAGCGGATGCGCGAACTTGCGCAGAATCGAAGTAATGATGACCTCGCGCACATAGCGCTCGACTTCAGGCGACATGCCGCCTAGGCGCTCGATCCGCTTGCGATGCCGCTCGTATTCCGCCTGGGCGAGTTCCGCCAAATGGGCATTGAGCGCCGCGATGAAGGGGGCGGCGGCCATGGCGCGCCATTCAGCGACAAAGGCGGCTAGCTCTTCTTCAACGATATTGCTGGCGCGCTCAGCTTCGAGCTTCCGCTCGCGCAGGTTACCCTCGACGACCGACTGGAGATCGTCCACGTCATAGACGAACACCTGCTCCAGGTCATTGATGGACGGATCGACGTTGCGCGGAACCGAAATATCGATAATGAACATCGGGCGGTGGCGCCGCCGCTCCATCGCCGTCGCCACATCGGCGACGCGAACGACGAAATGCGGCGCGGCAGTGGCGAAAATCAAGATGTCCGCTTCTGGCAGGCGCTCCCGAAAGCGGTCGAAAATGACGGCCGAGCCATTGAATTTGGTCGCCAGTTGCACGGCTTTCTCATACGACCGACTCGCCACCACGATGCGACTCGCGCCCGCATTCATCAGGTGCGTCGCCGCCAGCTCGGCCATTTCGCCGGCCCCGACCAGCATGACGGTCTGCCCTTCGAGGCTGGTGAAAATGCGTCGCGCCAGCTCGACGGCGGCGTAGCTGACGGAAATGGCGTTGGCGCCGATTTTCGTCTCAGTGCGAACGCGCTTGGCGACATTGAACGCCTTGTGCATGAGCTTATTGAGCAGCGTCCCCGTCTTGTTGAGCGACTGCGCCGTGGCGTAAGCGTCCTTGACCTGACCGAGAATTTGCGGCTCGCCAAGGATCATCGAGTCGAGGCTTGACGCGACCCGAAACACATGACGCGCGACATCCTGATCCGTGTAGTAATAGAGGTGCTCGTCATAGCCATCGCACTTCTGATGAATCGCCTTGAGGAAATTCTTGACGCAGTTGATCGCCTCCGCCCCCTCGCGCGGAGTGACGGCAAGCAACTCGACGCGGTTACAGGTGGATAAGATCATGCCCTCGACGATGTTTTGACCATCCACGAAGAGGTTGAGCGCTTCCGGCAGATAGTGCTTGCTGAAAGCGAAACGTTCGCGTACGGCGACAGGCGCGGTGTGGTGATTGAGTCCGACAAGTACAAACTTCATGGTGGTCAGTCCCAGGGAAGTCAGGGTTCGCCAACTGACGAACGCGCGTCACAAGGTCACGTTTTCGAGGGCGTCTTCCATTTGGGCGTAGGCCTCACGCAGTTGCTCGAGCGTCGCCTCGTCCGTCTTCCACAAGCCGCGCCCGTTGGCTTCGAGCAACCGGCGGGTTAGCTTCGACAAGCTGCTTGGATTGAGCCGCTGCAAGCGCGCGCGCATGGCTTCGTCGAGGACATAAGTCTGCGCGACGCCGTCATACACCCAGTCGTCCACGGCTTGGCAGGTGGCGCTCCAGCCAAAGGTATTGGAAACCTGCCGCTCTATCTGGCTGACGCCGGCGTAGCCGCTTGCCAGCATGGCCTCATACCACTTGGGGTTCAGGAGCTTTGTCCGGGATTCGAGGCGTACCGCTTCCTCGAGGCTGCGCACTTTGGCTTCCGCGCCCGTGGCGTCGGCCAGCAGCACCGCCGGCGCGGACGCTTCGCCGCGGAGATGCTTGACGGCGCTGGCGACGCCGCCGAGATACTCGTAGTAGTGGTCAATGTCGGCGATGTTCATCTCGGTGGAGTCCACGTTTTGGAACGCCAGCGTGACGCCGCCCAGGACGCGCTCATAATCGGCGCGCGCCTCGACGAACTGCCCGCTCGCGTCATAGGCGAACCCCTTGCGCGCAAGGAACGTCTGGGCGATTTCGCCGTCGCTTTCCCAAGTCGCCGAGTCCACGAGATGATTCACATTCGCCCCGTAGCTGCCCGCGGCGTTTGAGAAAATCCGCCGGACGGCGTCCTCGAAGGCGACGCCTTGCCGGAGCATCTCCTGCACATGCGCCCGAACGAAGTTCCGCTCTGGCGGCTCATCCGCCTGCGCCGCCAGCCGAACGGCGCGGTCCAGAAGCCGCATTTGCTGCGGGAGCACATCGCGGAAGATGCCGGACAGCGTCAGCACTACATCGATGCGCGGGCGGCCCAGCTCGGCGAGCGAAACCAGCTCCACATTGGCGATGCGCCCCATTTCGTCGGCGGTCGCCCGGGCGCCCAGCAGCCACAGCGCCTGCGCGACGCCCACGCCGCCGCTTTTCAGGTTGTCCGTGCCCCACAGGACCAGGGCGACGCTGCTCGGCAGCGCCCCGGCATGCTCGCGCGCGTAGCGGTCAAGCAACTGCTCCACGGCGGCCTGCGCCTCGCGGGTCGCGGCGCAGGTCGGCATCCGATAGGGGTCAATGGCGTGCAAGTTACGCCCGGTGGGAAGAATGCTGGGGTCGCGCACGACATCCCCGCCCGCGACCGGCTCGATGTAGCGGCCATCCAACGCCCGCAAAATGGCGTCCAGCTCGGCGTTTGCGCGGAGCTTCTCATGCAGGTCGAATAAAAACTCGAAGTGCGCCTCGAACGCGCTGCGCTTGGCTTGACAGAGCTTGGCGAGGAGCGCCGCCCCGGCTTTCGCCGAGCGCTTCTGGCGCATCTCCGCGATTGCCTCGCCGATAAAATGCTTGGCTTGTCGCTCAAGCTCGACGGCTCGCGAGAAAGCGGCCAAATCGGCGCCCGCCGATGCCGCGAAGCCCGGAATGGCGCCCGCCGCTCGTTGCGTCCAGTGCGCGATGACAGTTTTGGTCAGGCTGGGCAGGCGGCGCTCAGCCACTGGGAAATCGGCCACGACGCGCAGCATGCCGAGCAGCTCGGACTCGTCCAGACCATCATCCATCGTATGGAGACCGGTCGGAATCAGGCTGTATTCCAGCTCCAGCAGGTCGGCATAGAGCTTCTGAAAGCGCTCCGTCGTCAGCTCCTCGTCCCGGAAGTCGTGATCGAGCAGGCTCAGGCTGCGGGCTTTCTCGACGATGCCTGGAACGTAAGCCGGGCGTCGCCCCGGCTCATTGCGGAAGCCGTCCATCATCTCCTTAAGCGTCACGAAGTCCTTGTAAAGACCGGCGGCTTCAATCGGCGGGCTAAGGTAGCTGACGAGCGTCGCGTAGCCGCGGCGCTTGGCAATCAGCCCCTCCGACGGATTGTTGGCGCAGTAGGCGTAAATGTTCGGCAGGTCGCCGATAAGGCGGTCGCTCCAGCAGTGGCGGCTGAGACCGACTTGCTTGCCGGGCATGAATTCCGTCGCGCCGTGCGTGCCGAAGTGCAGCAGCGCATCCGCCCCCCAGACGCGATTGAGATAGGCGTAAAAAGCCGCGAAGCCGTGGCTCGGCGTGGCGTCCTGCGAGAACAACAGCCGCATCGGGTCATCCTCGAACCCAAAGCTTGGCTGGACGAACACGCCCACGTTGCCAAACGCCCGCCCCATGATGGCAAAGTCGCCGCCATAGACATTCTTCTCGCCGGGCGCCGGACCCCACTCGCGCTCGATTTCGCGGTAGGCCGGCGCCAGCCGCTCGTACTCGCGGCGCGGGAACAAATCGCACACATTGGCCGGCTGGCCATACTGAGCGGCATTGCCCTGAACGATGCTGTCGCGCAGCTCATCCGCCGTGGCGGGCGCGTCTTCGACGCCGTAGCCCGCCTGTTTCATCTTGGCGAGCAGGCGGTGCAGACTCGTCCAGACATCGAGGTACGCCGCCGTCCCGACATTGCCCTGGCTGGGCGGGAAGTTGAACAAGACAATCCCGACGCGCCGCTTGGCCGGCGGCAGGCGGCGCGCCCGCGCGCGGGCCAGCACGCGCCCGGTCAGCCGCTCCACGCGGTCGGGAATCGGCTCCAGCAGCCGCGAAGCGCCCGATTTACCGGCGAAGACGACCTGGTCGGTCGCGCCGTCCAGCTCGGGAATGGAAACCATCAAGGTTGCCTGGAGGCGGTTGAGACCCTGCGTGTCGGCCAGCCACTCCTCGATCGTCTGAAACTCCAGCGAGGGCGCGCACACGTAAGGCACGTCGAGCTGCTTGAGCAGTCGCTCGGCGGCCTGAGCGTCGTTGTAGGCCGGCCCGCCCACCAGCGAGAAGCCGGTCAGCGACAGCACCGCGTCCACGGCGGGGCGGCCGCGCTCCAGGAAGTACTTCTCCACCGCCGGGCGGCCGTCCAGCCCAAAGGCGTAGGCTGGAATGACATTCGCGCCGCGCTCCTCGAGCGCCTCGATGACCGCCGCGTAGTGAGCGCGATTGCCGGAAAGCAGGTATGACCGCAGCATCAGCACGCCAATCGTCGGGGCGTTCGGACGCATCGGGGCGTGGGCGCGGAACTCCTTCAGCGACTCGACAATGCGCCCCTCGCGCGGATGAAACAGCCCCACGTCGGGATATTCAATTGGCGGCTTCGGGCTAAAGCGCCCTTTGTAGGGCGCGGCATAGCGCGTCAGCAGAAACAGCAGAAACTGCTCCAGGTTGTCCGCCGAGGCGTTGAGCCAGTACTGGATGCTCATCATGTAGGCGTGAATGTCCTGCGCCGTGCCGGGGATATATTTCATGATCTTCCCGGCGTTTTTGAGCATCGTGAGCATCGTCCGTCCCGGCGGCTGGGCGCCTTTTGGCTCCTCCGCCGGATCGTCGGCTTTCTTGAAGGAATCCTTGACGGCGCGAATCATGCGCAGCGGCGAGTACCACGGCGTTTCGCCTTCGTCCTTCTGGGCGAGGACGAACCGGCCAAGGCGCGTCTCGCGGATGAGCGACGGCGCGCACATCACGCAGATGACCGCTTCATAGCGGGCGGCATGGCGGCGGAGCAGCTCGCGAATGAGGGCGACCTTTTCATCGTCAAACTGGTGGACGACAAAAACCAGGTCGGCTTCGGCCGCGTCGGCCCGGAGCTTTTCGACCGCTTCAGCGCGGTCAAGCTCGGCGGCGATGTGGAAGGCGACGCGCAGATCGACGCCATGCCGCTCGCGCACCCGTTCGGCGGCGACGGCAAGAGCCAGGTCGGCCTGGCCATCCAATGCAATGAAAAGAAACTTCATACCCGAAGACGCTCTTGTGAATCCAAAAAACGCTTTTCCGCCGGAATGCGGTCATAGGGGAGGTAACACTGGGACTCACGCGATTCGGGGACGCTCGCCTTCCGTCTCTCAGCCGAGAACCGTCAGCCGGGAAGGTCGCAGTGGGGGGTGAGCCTGAAACCAAGCTATAGAACGATTTAGGGAGCCGCAAAAAAATCTTCAAAGCTCTTCCGTATTCCGCCGCGCGGGCGGCGGCGCGGGAGCGGGCGCCTTGGGGGGCGCTTCCAATCGCCAGCGGCAGCGCGCTTCGGGCAGGCGCGCCGCAACGGCCAGGGCGAGGAACCCGACCGTCCACCGGGCGTTGATTTCGAGCAGCGGGCGCCATCCGCCGGCGTGCTCGAGCGCGTCGCAGCCCCAGGGGCCGCGGTAGCCTGCGGCCGCCAGGCGGGCCCCGACTTGCGCTCCGACGCGCCAGACGATTTCCGGCGCGGGCGCCGGCGTCAGCTCATAGCCGATTAGCGTCCCGGCCCCATTCATGACGGGGCGGCTGACGCCGAGCAGCGTCGCCGCGCCGGCGGCGTCAATCAGGCCGCACACGCCATACTCCCGAACGGCAGGTCGCCACGGCTCGAACAAGAGAGCGTCGCCGGCGGCAAAGCGCCGCCGACACCAGGCGGCCGCGGCCGGCGGCGCTACCGGCCCGCGCCCCAGCGCCCGCTCGCGTCCCGCAACGCCGTACGGGTGCTTCACGACCCAGAGATCGTCCGCCCGCGGGCAGGCCTGCGCGAGTTGCGCCGCCAGCTCGCCCTCCGAGGCGACCAGTCGGGCGCGGGCGTCGGCAATCCCCAGCTCGCGTTCCAGCGCGTGGCTATAAGCCTTGGAATTGACGCGCCCCACGACGTCCAGCGGCGGCGGCGACAGCTTGGCTCCGGCGCGCGCGCCGACCGCCAGGACCGTCGGCGTCCAGCCCCAGGGCGTGAACAGCCGCGCCGATTGGTCACCGGGGCGGTCGAGCGGCACCAGCTCGACGCCGGCGGCGACCGCCGTCGCGGCCAAGCTCGGGAACCAGCCGCGCGGCGTCAGCAGCCCATCGCCAGGACGCAGCAGGTATTTCAGCAGGTTGTACGCCAGGAGATGGCTGCGGGCCGCGAAGCGCTCGGCGGGCGCGTAGCGGCGCCCGCGGGCAAGCGCCGCCCATTCGGCTTCAAAGTCAGCGTTGACGTGCCACAAGCGCGGCCCGCCCGCAACGTCGAACATCGCCTGGCTTGGACTTGCTTGGATCAGAACTTGACGCGAAGATGCCGGCGAACGACTGTGCGCCCCCCAGCCTCGCACGATTCTCGAATGACGCTCGAAAACCCGATGATCAAGTTTTATTCCAAAGAATGGCTCGATGAAATGGCGCGGCGGATGGAAACCGACCCGCGCTTCCTGGCGGACGGCAAAAAGCTCAACGGCACGTTTGTCTTCCGCATCTACGACGGCCCGGACAGGAAAGACCGCCGGACGCAGTGGACATTCAAGCAGGGCAAGGCGCTGGAGTGGAAGTATGAAGATCAGCCCGCCCCCTGGCAGGCGCTCCGCGAGGAGCCGTTTAGCGCCAACTTTGTCTCGCGGACGACCACGACCTTTGAAAAAGCCGCTCGCCTCAATCGCGGCGAGATCACGGTTCAGCGGGCGCTGTCATCGCCGGACTACAAGATTGAAGGCAACATGAGCCTGGTCATGGCGATGATGAAGTCGTTCAACGCCTGGAATCTCATCGCTTCTGAAATTCCGGTCGCGTATGATCTCGCCGCCGAAAGCTAGCGCTACAAGCGGCCCGCCCGGCGCTGGCGCCCGCCAGGCGGCGCGCGCGGCAGGCGCCTACCCGCCGACCGGCAGACTTGCCCCATTGATGCCGCGCGCGGCATCGGACAGCAAAAAGACCAGCGCGTCGGCAACGGCGTCCGGCGCGACCCAGGTCGAGCGGTCAGCGTCGGGCAGGGCGGCGCGGTTGGCCGGCGTATCAATCATGCCCGGCAGAATGACGTTGACGCGAATCCCGAACGGGGCGGCCTCGGCAGCCAGAGTTTCGGTCAGGCGAATGACCGCCGCCTTAGACGCGGCGTAGCCGGCGTGACCGGCCGTTCCGCGCAGCGCGCCGAGCGAGGAGACATTGACGATGCTCCCGCGGCGGCGGGGCTGCATGGCGCGCAACGCGGCGCGACTGCCGAGAAAGGCCGTCCGCGCGTTGAGCGCGAACATGGCCTCGAAGTCGGCGAGCGTCACTTCCGTCGCCGGCGCGCCGCCCGCGTAGCCGCCGGCGAGGTTGAGCCAGCCGTCCAGGCCGCCCTGCGCTTGCAAGGCGGCCTGCGCCAGGGCTTCGGCGGCGGCTTCATCGGTCAGATCGGCCGCCACAAGCTGGAGCCGCTCCGCGGCCACGCCAAGCTGGGCGCTGAAAGCGTTCCGGTCTAGCCCTCCGCGATGGGCGGCGACCACCCGGGCGCCGGCCAGCAAGCAAGACCGCGTGACCGCTTGCCCCAACCCGCCGGCGGCGCCGGTAATGACAACGACTCGTTCTTGAAGCGGCATAGGCTCATCGCTTTCGCTCGTCGCCTTCAGCCGCCGGCGCCCGGCGGCGACTCGATCAAGCTTGATGAATTTGCGCTTGGCGAGCGAGGCGCCTTCAGTGTATGATTGGCGTTTCGCCTTGGCGTTCGTCCTGCGCGCCAGCGAAGACAGTTTCGGCTAAGACCGGATGCGGCGTCCAGCGAAAGTCGCGGCGCGTCCGGCGGGGAGGCGAGTCATGAAAAAAGGCATTCATCCTGCAAATTACCGAACGGTCGTGTTTCGCGACGAGTCGGCGGATGTGAACTACATCGTGCGCTCAACGGTCAAAACCAATAAAACCATCACGATTGACGGGCAAGAATACCCGCTGGCGCTGCTTGACATCTCGGCGGCGTCGCACCCGTTTTTCACCGGGAAGCAAAAGTTCGTGGATACCGCCGGGCGCGTGGATCGCTTCAACCGGCGCTACGCCAAGAACGCGACCGGCGCAGCCGGCTCCAGGGCCAACAAGCCAAAGTAACAGCCAACGTAAAGCATGGGATCGGCCCGCGCCTGGCGCGGCGTTGACGCGGGCGAGCCGAACCGAGACCAAGCAAGCAATTGATAGAGAGCAACCGATGGCCAAGAAGAGTCGCATCGCCAAAGCCGAGAAAATCAAGCGCCTTGTCGCCAAGTATGCCGAAAAGCGCGCCAAGCTGAAGGAAATCATCCGCAACCCCAACTCGACCTATGATGAGCGCGAGGAGGCGCAGTATAAGTTGCAAGACCTGCCGCGCAACTCGTCGCCGACGCGCGTTCGCAATCGCTGCTCGCTGACTGGCCGGCCGCGCGGCTACCTGCGCAAGTTCGGGCTATCGCGCATCATGTTCCGCGAGTTGGCCCTGCGGGGCGAGATTCCAGGCGTCAAGAAAGCGAGCTGGTAGCCTCTCCGGGCGCGTCTTGCGCGACCGGCCAGCAAGCGCCTCTGGCCTTTCAGCTCGCCGTCGGCTTCCGCTGGCGGCGAGCCGTTCTTGTCTTTCGGGCGCCCGCTTGGATGGCGCGAGCGGGGGCCGAAGCCTCAGGCGCGCGCGCCATCTAAGCGCCGGTAGGGCGATACGGCGTGCTGGAAGAACATCCAGCCGATTAGAAAGGCGATGAAGACCCCCGCCCAGCCCATCGTGGCTTCGCCAATCCAGAACGCGATGGCGATGTTGAAGGCGAAGATCCCAAAGTAAACGCCCAGCGGAGCGACCGGCTGGAACGGAAACGCGAAAGCGCCGCGCCGCGCGACGTTCCGCAGCGCAGTCGCGTCGAGCAGCCGGAAGCTGGTCGTGATCAACACGCTCACGACGAACCATCCTAGGTAGTTCTCAATCGTGACCCCGAAGTGCGGCCCGCCACTGGGGTAATCATACAGCTTCCCCAGAAACCACCGCTCGCCCTGGAGCGTCACGGGGTCAATCACGATGTCGAGAAACATCATCAGGAGTCCGGCGTAAAGGATGGTCAGCCACGACTGCCGAGCGGCGGCGTCATCGGAAGCCGCCCGCCCTGAAGCCCACGGCGTTCGCAGGATGACGGCCGCCTCGAAGCTGACGAAGGACAGAAAGGCGAATGACAGCGAATCGAAAAACGGCACGCCGGCCACCCACAGCTCGCGGTCGCTCGTGTGGTCGAAGTAGCGATACAGCCCGAAGGGAAATCCGTTGCGGACGGAGTTCCACTCGCAGGCGAAGGCGATGAAGTAAGCCAAAGCCGTCCAGACGACCGTCCGCGCCCACCCCATCCGCGCCACCGCCAGAAAAAGATAGGCCAGCAAAAAGACAAAGACATAGGGACGCATCATCAGCGTCCCCGCCAGCAGTTGCGGCAAGTTGGTCATGGTCGGAAGTCGCGCGCGAGCGGCAGCGGCTCATCCGTCGTCAGCAACGCCAGCGCCGCCAGGATGACGCGCCGCTGGAGCGCCGGATCGTTTGGCGCGCCCAGCGGGTAGCCCAGCGGGAACGGGACGCAGAGCGCGCGCGGCGGGCGGACTCTCTCGGTGACGAAGCGATAGAGCGAGATTGAAACCGTCACGATGCCTTCGTTTTCGAATGCGGCTTGAATCAGTCCGACCGACTGATTGCACATGGGTCAGACAGGGGTGAGCAGGGCGACATCCACCCCGTCGGCCCGCGCTTGGCGGGCGGCCTCCGGCGCGGTGTGGCTGATGAGCGCGCCCGGCTTGGCAATCGAGCCGCAGAACGACCAGGCCCGCCCGTTCAGCCTTCCAATCGCGCCCTCGGACGCCAGCTCCCGAAAGCGGCTCGTCGGCAGGGCCAAATTGGGGTCGCGCTCGATGCCCGTATGGTCAAACGAAGGGCTGACGTGCCCGACCCTGAGCGTCGCCAAGTCAACCTCGGTCGGAATGACGCGAAACGACGGATCGCCCGCCAGCTTGAGCTCGAAGCCCGGCTGCGTCGGCAGGTGAAATGCCGCCGTCGTGACGAGACCGACATTGCACTCGGCAAGCGGCTTGGTCAGGCGCGCGGGCTGCCAGCTCGATACCGTATAGCGATACGCCCGCATAAACGACCGCACGAGCAGGCTGGCGTCGGAAAGCTCCGCCATGGGCAAACGCTCCTTCCTCAGGATCGGGCTTGGTCGGGGCCAGGGCGGCCCGGCCGCGCCCAAGCCAAACACTACACGCTCAGGCCAGATTTTCAACCAACCGGGCGTGCAACTGCCGCACCGCGGCCGGGGCGTCCGCCTCGGCCATCAGAAACAGCCGCGAGCAGGGCGACGGATGCGGCAGCAAAGGCGTGACCCGGAAATCGGCCAGCGCCTCGCTCACCGTCGGGTGCAGCTCGGTGGCTTCATCGCCAAAGTTGCCGACCACGCAGAGCAGCGCCCGCTGGGTCGCCACCTGGACTTCGCCCGCCCCGCGCAGGTCGCGGCAAGCGGCGGCCACCCCCTCGCTATCCTCCACGGTCGCGGCAAGGCCCATGCGCGAGGCGGCGAGGTGTTCCACGATAACGCCGTGGGCGTTGAGCGTCCGGGCGAGATCATCCAACGCGGCGGCGGCCCGCCAAGCGCCTGACGGGCGAACGTGGACGGCGGCCATCCCGGCCCGGTGGGTGACCGCCAGAATCGCTCCCGGCGGCGCGCCGGAATCCGGCGTGATCACCGAGTAGCCATCCTCCGGGGCATAGGAGTTGCGTATGCTGACCGGAATCCGCAGCCGCTCGACCGGCTCGATGGTTCGCGGATGGAGCACCTTGGCGCCATAGAGCGCCAAATCCGTCGCTTCCCCGTAGGCCAGGCTTTCCAGCCGGCGCGCGTTCGGAGCCAGGCGCGGGTCGGCGGAGTAAATGCCGGCCACATCAGTCCAAATCTGGACTTCGCGCGCCTGGAGCGCCGCGCCGATGAGGGTCGCCGAGTAGTCCGAGCCGCCGCGCCCCAGCGTGGTGGTCGCGCCGTCGAGCGTCGCGCCGATGAAGCCTCCCAGCGTCGGAATGACATCTTCCGCCAGCGCCGCCTGGAGCGTCTGGCGCGTCCGCGCGACCGTGTCTTCCCAGCGGGGACGCGCGCGGCCGTAAACATCGTCCGTCACGATGCAGGCCCGCGCATCCATGGCCCGCCCCGGCAAGCCGTCGTTGACCAAAATGGCGGCCATCAGCGTCGCCGATAACCGCTCGCCATAGGCGACGACCTCATCCCGTAGGGGCGGGATTGTCCCGGGATAGCGACGCATGGTGTCGAAAGCGCGTGTCAAGCTCTCGCGGGCGGCATAGAGAAACCGGACGAAATCGCCATAGGCCGCGCCGCCGGCGAGCTGCTCCGCGACTTCGCTGTAACGCCCGAAGTGCGACTCCAGCCAGTCAAGGGCGGTCGGCGTGTCCGCTTCGAGCGCGAGCTTGATGGCCGCCAGCAGGGCGTCGGTCATGCCGGCCATCGCCGACACGACCACTACCGGCCGCTGCGGTCGCTGGCGGCGGACGATGGCGGCGACGCGGGCGAAGGCGGCGGCGTCCTGAACCGACGTGCCGCCGAACTTCATGACGGTCGGGCGCCGTTCAGCGCCCGCCGACGCTGAGGAATCGGGATAGTCGCTAGGGTTCATGAACGTATGCTTTCAAGCGCCGCCCGCAGGAGCGGGGCGACCGCATCGGGTTCGGCCAGAAAGCCGTCGTGGCCGTGGTCAGTGACGATTTCATCGTATCGAGCCGACGCGTTGACCGCCCGCAGCCGCGCGGCCAGCGCGCGGACGCCCGCTGCCGGGAACAGCCAGTCAGAGGACAGCCCGACGAGATGCGCGCGCGCGCGCACGCGCGCCAGGTCGGCATCGCTGAGGTCGAAGGTGTCCATGGCCTTGCTGAGCGCAAGGTAGCTGTTGGCGTCGAAGCGACGAAAGAACTTCTCGCCCTGATGGTCAAGGTAGCCGGCCACATCGTAGCGCCCGGTCAGCGCACGCCGCGGGTCTTCGCCTGACCGATTCGGGCGGCGACCAAAGCGCTGGTCAAAGAGCGCGGCCGACTTATAGCTGCACATCGCGATGGCGCGCGCCAGCGCGAGTCCGGCCGCCGGCTGCGCGGCGTAGTCGCCGCCCTGCCAGGTTGGGTCCTGCATAATGGCTCGCCGCTGAAGATGGTTGAGGGCAAGGCCCAGGGCCGGAAGCGGCGTCGCGCCAATGGCGACGCACAGATCGAGGTCGTCGGGAAAGTCTGTCGCCCAGCGCAACGCCTGCATGCCGCCGATGGAGCCGCCAATGACGGCTGTCAGGCGCGCGATACCCAGCGCCCGCAAAGCGAGCCGCTGCGCCCGCGTCATGTCGCCAATCGTGACCAGCGGAAACCGCGCGCCATACGGGCGCCCGGTCGCCGGATTGACGGCGCTCGGGCCGGTCGAGCCATAGCACGAGCCGAGGACATTGACGCCGATGATGGCGTAGCGCGCCGGGTCGAGCGGACGCCCCGGACCAAGCAGACCTCCCCACCAGTCGGCGACGCGGGCCGAGCCGGTCAGGGCATGACAGACCAGAACCGCCCCGCCAGGCGCGCTTTCCGGGCAGCCGTAAAGCGCGCACCGGAGCGTGACCTCCGGCAGTTCGCCACCCGCTTCCAAGCGGAAGGGGCGCTCATCCAGCGTTATGTCCCGCTCGCTGGCGGGTTCAAGCACATCCATGAAATGGGCGCTGCGGTATCCGGCCGGCCGCAAGCGAAACGGCCGGATACGCCAAATCATCGCCGACGCGAGGCGCTCAGACGGAAATCTCTCAGCCCGAACCGTCATCGAGGAGCGCCCCTGCCGACGAAGCTCGCAGCCGCTCAGGCCGTGGCTGCCTGCGCGGCGGAGGACGCTTCAGGGATGACCGCCCCGCGCAATCCGTTTTCGAGATCGGCGATGATGTCGCGAATGTCCTCAATGCCGACGGAAAGCCGAATCAGCTCCGGCGTAACCCCAGTCGCCGCCTGCTCCGCCTCCGAAAGCTGCGAGTGGGTGGTGGACGCCGGATGAATGACCAGCGACTTGGCGTCGCCGATGTTGGCCAGCAAGCTAAACAGCTTGACCGAGTTGATGAAGCGCTTGCCGGCTTCGCGCCCGCCCTGAATGCCGAAGGTCACAAGCGCGCCAGCCCCCTTGGGCAGATACTTTTCGACCCGCGCCTTTTGCTCGCCTTCCGCCAGCCCCGGATAGTTGACCCACGCCGCCTGCGGATGGCCCTTGAGAAACTTCGCCACGGCGAGCGCGTTCTCGGAATGCCGCGCCATGCGCAGCGCCAGCGTCTCCGCGCCCTGCGCCAGCAGGAAGGCGTTGAAGGGCGACAGCGCCGCGCCCGTGTCGCGCAGGCCCTGTACCCGCGCCTTGATGATGAAGGCCAGGTTGCCAAAGGCTTCCGTGTAAACGATGCCATGGTAGGACGGATCAGGCGTCGTGAAATCCGGGAAGCGGCCCGACCCTTTCCAGTCGAAGTTGCCGCCGTCAATGATGACGCCGCCGATGCTCGTGCCGTGACCGCCGATGAACTTCGTCGCGCTCTCGATGACGATGTTCGCGCCGTGCGCCAGCGGACGGCACAGCGCGGGCGAAACGGCCGTGTTATCAATGATGAGCGGCACGCCATGGCGGCGGGCGATTTCCGCCAGCCGCTCGATGTCGGTCACGAGCAAGTTCGGATTGCCCAGCGTCTCGGAGTAAATCGCCCTGGTGCGCTCGTCAATTAGTCGCTCAATCCCGGCAAAGTCGTCGGCGTCCGCGAATTGCACGGCGATGCCCAGCTTGGGGAGCGTGTAGCGAAACAGGTTATAGGTGCCGCCGTAGAGCGAGTTCGTCGAAACGATATTGTCGCCGGCGCTGGCGAGTGTCGTGATCGCCAGGGTTTCCGCCGCCTGCCCCGACGCCGTCGCCAGGGCCGCGACGCCGCCTTCGAGCGCCGCGATGCGCTTCTCGAACACATCGGTCGTCGGGTTCATCAGCCGCGTGTAGATGTTCCCGAACTCCTCGAGCGCAAACAGCCGAGCGGCGTGGTCGGCGTCGTCGAACTGGTAGGACGTTGTCTGGTAAATCGGCAGCGCGCGGGCCTTGGTCGTGGCGTCCGGCGCGTAGCCGCCGTGGATGGCAAGCGTATCGAAGCGGTATTCCGACATCGGGGGCATCCTCCGTGAAATGACCCGCGCAGTCAAAAAGGCGCTCGCTCCGCGCGCTTTGCCCAAATCGCGCGGGGCGTTCACGGTTGGAATCCGCCGGCGCTTTAGCAGTTTTTAGCGTGGAGCAAGTTGCCTAAATCGCCACGTCAGGTTGTCAAGATCATCCGTTATGACGGACGAATCCTGCAAGATGACGGAGAGCCTTGTCAATCCATGGACGCGCCAGCGCGCGGCAAGCGGGGAAACGCCTGGTTTCCGGCGCAAGATGGCTTACGGGGCTTGGCTCTTCAGGGCTGACTCGGCGATGCGGCCTTGCGGCGCGCCGGGCCGGAGGGAAGCCGCCCGCCAATGATGACCAGCCGCGCGCCGTGGGGCGGCACGAGCGCCGCGAAGACTTGGTCGAACGCGCCGACGTCGCGCCGCTGCCATACATCGCGGACGGCGCGGCGGCCCGTCAGGCCCAGGTCGCTCCACTTGGCCGTGACCGTCTGCATGTCCTCGCCGCGGTTGAACAAGCCGACGGCCAGCCGGCCATCGGCCAGCGGACGCGCCCAGACCTCGGTTCCATCGGCGGCGGCGTCCCGGCGCGTCGCCGCGACGCCCAGCTCGTCCTGATCAATGGCGATGACTTCCGGGTTGGTCAGCAGGCGGCGCGTGAACTCGTTGAGGCGCGTCAGGTCACAGCCGAGCATCAGGGGCGCGGCCAGCAGCGCCCACAGCGTCATGTGCGTGATTTGCTCATCTGGCGTCAGGCGCGTCGGGCGCGGCGGCTCGCCCCAGCCAAGCGCGCCGACCACCAGCATGTCCGGATCGTTCCAGCCGCCAGGGCCGGCAAACGCGGCCAGGGGGGAGTGCCGAAATCCGATTTCGGAAACGCTTGCCCAGGTGTCTTCAATGTCGCCGGTCGTGCGCCAGAGGTTGCCGCCAATCGCTGGCTTGCGCGCCCAGGTCCAAACCTCGCCCAGGCCGTATTGACAGATGGCATAAACCATATCGCGGTCGGTTTTGTCGAGCGCCGCCCGCATCACCGCGTAGGGCTGCTGCAACGCCTCCAGCGTCTTTAGGCGGGCGATGCCATCGTAAGAGCACCAGTCATGCTTGAGGTAATCCACGCCCCAGCTTGCGTAAAGCTGCGCGTCCGCCTCCTCGCGCCGCCAACTGCCAATGTAGCGTCCGCAGGTGAAGGGTCCCGGCGAGGTGTAGGCGCCGAACAACAATCCCTTGGCGTGCAGGAAGTCGCCCAGCGCCTTCATGTCTGGGAAGCGCTCGTTGGGCTGCATCGTCCCATCTGGCGCGCGCCGCCCCTGCCAGCCATCGTCAATGCACACGTAGCGATACCCGCAGGCGGCCAGCCCGGTTTGCTCGAGGGCTTCCGCCGCCGCGCGTATCTTCTCATCGGAAACCGCCGTCCCCCAAACGTTCCAGGAGTTCCAGCCCATTGGCGGCGTCAGCGCCAGCTGACGCTTCCCGGCGATGATACGGATGGTCGCCCGCGCCGCGCCCTGGCGATTTCGCGCCGTGATCACAACCGGCGTCGCGCCTTCCCTTTCGACCCGGCCGCGAATGATGCCGGTCGCGGCGTCGAAGCTCAGGCCCGGTGGCAGGTTTGTCACGGCATAGGTCAGCGGCGGCGCGCCGGTGACCGGAAGGCGGTAGATGAACTCGCGGCCAGGCGTCGTTCCAATCACGCGCGGGCCGTTGATACGCGGCGTCGGCTCGTCATTGGCCGCCAAGTCGGGATAGCTCGGCTCGACGATGGCGCGGGACGGCCGATCGGTCGCCGCGACCCCGCCCAGCGCGGCCTTTGCCCGCGGCTCCGCGAGCCACGGCGCGCCGCCCACGCCAAGCCAAAGCGAGCCAAGCAGGAGAAACAGCTTCTTCACGGGCAAAACCTTCCGCATCGCCAGAAAAATCTTGACGCCGGAGACTTTACCTACGCGAAGGGCGCCGCGCCAAGTCGTCAGCTCGCCAAGCCCGCCTGCCCGGACGGCCGGCGATCATCCCCGCCAGCGCCACCCCATAGAGTCGCCTTTGGAAGGCGCGCCAAGGGATGCGCTAAGCGGATTGGCGCGCCTTCCAGGCGGCTTCGAGTTGACCTTTGGCATAAAAAATGATCGCCAGCACCAGCAACGTGGTGGCGAGACTCTCGACCGCAACGGCGACCGCCGCGATAGGGAAGGAAGCCCCTTCCAAAATGTCAAGCTGGATGGCAAACCACTGCTGGGTCACTCCGGCGGTGACGCGAGCCAGCGCCAGAAAGACGATGCCGGAAACGAGCGTGCCAAAACAAAACTGCGCCACCTGCGCCCAGTTGCCGGCGAAGCGACCATTGAAATCCCCATGCGTCATCGTGCCGGCCTGCGGGCGAATGAGGTTTGAGACGACCCCGATCAGATTGCCGATCGCCAGCGCCGCGCCCATATAGACGCCAAACCAAAGCAGCAGGTGATGAACGTTGATGACGAACGTCCACTGCGGGCGAGCGACGGCAAACGCTGTCAGACACATGAAGAAATAGGCGATGGCCCAAAACCCGGTGAAAACCGAGAAGCGCATGATAATATCGCTGAATCCGGTAGCGACTTTCGGTTGCTGCATGGCGTGAATCGCTGCTGGGCGGCAGGATGGGCGGGGCTGACGCGATTATGCGCCTTTGCGCCTGATTGAAGCGTGATACAGCGCACGCCCCGGCTCGCCCCTGCCCTAAAGCGACTTGTGCGGCGCGCAGCTTTCCACCACAATAAGCGGGCCCGCGAGAGTATAGTTGATTTGGACGCGCCCTAGCCCCCTAGGACGCTACGAGGCACCTATGAGCAACGGAACTGGCATGCTCGGCAGAATTTTTGGCTCAAAGCCGGAAAACAACCGCGAGGAACGCGACCGTCGCCCCCAGGACGAGCGTCCCCAGGAACCACCCTCGCCTTCTGAAGACAGCGCGCCGCCGCACCTGCGAAGCTTCGATGCCATCTACCGCAGCGCCCGCCTGCCTGTCTCCCCCTGCGGCGTCGATGAGTTGGAGAAGATGATCGCCAACCCCATCATCGCCAACGCGCCGCCTGAAACGCGCGTCATCGCGCTCAAATTCGCTCTCGACCGCGAAGGGCACACCATTGAAGAGCCGAAAAGCGACGCCGCCCGCAAGGTCAAGGCCCTAGACGCCTACCACGGCACGCTGCTCAACCGAGCGGATAGCCTTGAGCGCCGCAATGCCGAGCGGTTCAAGGAAATGGAAGCCGAGCGACTGGAATTCATCCGACGGCAGGAGGAAGAGCGGGATCGCCTAGTGCAAGAGGCGCAGGAAGCCGAGCAACAGGCGCGGGCGTTTGAAGCCCGACTCAATGCCGAGCGCCAGCGCCTGTCAGAGCTTTTGCAGCCGTTTGTCGGCGAGCTGGACTTCACCGAGTCGGACGTGGACTCCGTCCTGTCGGAGGTGACGCCGCCGGAAGCTCTGCCGACGTCGCCCGCTTCGATTATGGTTGACCCAAGCGTGCGCTGACCGCCCGCCAAGCCCGCGCTTGGAAAGCCTTGCTGGCAGGAAAAGCCTTGGCTGCGGCAATCTGAGCCAGCCCGCCTTTGCCAAACGCGAGGCTTTCGCGCAAGGCAGACCAAAAGCGACGAGCGAAAGGGATAACCCCTTTCGCTCGTCGCTTTTGCCTCGTCTTTGCCGCTCTAAGCCGCCATCGGGCCTCGGCGGCTACTCGATGACCCACGTATCGCCGCTGTTGAGAAGCTTTTCCAGACTTCCCCTCCCGCGCGCCATCGCCATTTCGATTTGCTGCGCGTTCAGCTCCTCGAAAGTCGGCTTGAAGACGTTCCGAAAAACGCCCATGGGCACCGGGAAACTGGGAAAATCCATCTGCGTGAGCAGGTAGGCAAGGGTCGGATCGGCAGCGCTTTCATCGTGAATGAGCAAGTCATCCTCGGTCACGCCGTTTTCCCCCAGGGTGACGACCTCCGGCTTGATGCCGTTGAGCCGAATGCCCTTGTTGCGGTCCCTGCCAAAAACCATCGGCTTGCCATGCTCCAGATAGAGCATATTCTCCGCCCGCACTTCCTTGTCGCTAATGGGCTTGTAAGCCCCGTCATTGAAAATATTGCAGTTCTGGTAAATCTCGATGAACGACACGCCCTTGTGCCGCGCCGCCCGCTCGATGGTCGCCGCCAAGTGCTTGGTATCCACGTCAATCGAGCGAGCGACAAAGGTCGCCTCGGAAGCGATGGCCATGCACAGCGGGTTGATCGGGCGCTCGATGCTCCCCATCGGGCTTGACTTAGTTTTCTTGCCGAACTCCGAGGTGGGCGAATACTGCCCTTTCGTGAGGCCGTAGATGCGGTTGTTGAACAGCAGGACGTTGACATCCAAGTTGCGGCGCAGCGCGTGGATGAAGTGATTGCCGCCAATCGAGAGGCCGTCACCGTCGCCGGTGATAATCCACACCGAAAGATCGGGGTTGGCGACCTTGATGCCGGTGGCAATCGTGGGAGCGCGCCCGTGAATGGTGTGGAAGCCGTAGGTGTTCATGTAATACGGGAAACGGCTGGAACAGCCGATGCCCGACACGAAGACGAGATTCTCGCGCGGGATGTTCAGCTTGGGGAGCACCGACTGCACCTGAAAGAGAATCGAGTAGTCGCCGCAGCCCGGACACCAGCGCACTTCCTGATCGGAGATGAAGTCCGTCCGTTGCAGGTTGAGGGGCGTCTCCGACGCACCGGCAATCTTGAGTGGTTCGGTCATGATCGTGTCGCCTTATGCGCGCCGCGCCGGAGGCGGCGGCGCTCGATGAAGTCAAATGCCAGAGTCATAGCAAGGCTTTGCAGCGCGCGATGAGCTCCGAGATCTTGAACGGCTTGCCCGCCACCTTGTTGATGCTCACCGTGTCCGTCAGAAAGGCGCTTCGGATGAGCAGGTTGAGCTGACCTAAATTGAGTTCGGCCACGGCCACGCGCTTGAAACGCTTGAGAGCATCGCCCAGGTTGCGCGGGAAAGGGTTGAGGTAGCGCAAGTGCGCGTTGGAAACGCGATACCCCTGCCGGCGCAACTCTTCCGTCGCCGTGGCGATGGCCCCATACGTCCCGCCCCAGCCCAGAATCAGCAAGTCGCCCTCAGGATCGCCCTCCACCGTCAAGTCAGGGATGTGGTTGGCAATTCGGGCGATCTTCTCGGCGCGCAGCCGCACCATGAAATCGTGGTTGGCTGGGTCATAGCTCACGTTACCGGTGCGATGCTGCTTTTCCAGCCCGCCGATGCGGTGCTCTAGTCCCGGCGTGCCCGGCACAGCCCACGGGCGGGACAGGGTTTGCTCATCGCGCTCGTAAGGCAGAAAGCCGGTCGGGTCTTGGCGCAAGGCTTGCCTCATCGCCGGCAGCTCGGATAGCTGCGGAATCTTCCACGGCTCGGCCCCGTTGGCGATATAGCCATCCGACAGATAAAAGACTGGCGTCATAAAGGTGACGGCCAGCCGGACCGCCTCAACCGCCATGTGGAAACAGTCGCTGGGCGACGCGGGCGCGACCACGGCGACCGGGCACTCGCCATTGCGACCATAAAGCGCCTGGAGCAGGTCCGCCTGCTCGGTCTTGGTCGGCAGCCCGGTCGAGGGGCCGCCGCGCTGGACATTGACGATGACGACCGGCAGCTCGGTCATCACCGCCAAGCCGATGGCTTCGCTCTTCAGGCACACGCCCGGGCCGCTGGTTCCCGTCAGCCCGATGTGCCCGGCAAAGGCCGCGCCAATGGCCGCGCCCATGGCGGCGATTTCATCCTCGGCCTGAAAGGACTTGACGCCAAAATTTTTGAGCCGCGATAGCTCATGCAGGATATCGGAGGCTGGCGTAATAGGATAGCTGCCGTAAAACAGCGGGCGCCCAGTTAGCTCCGCCGCCGCGACAAAGCCCAGCGCGGTCGCCTCGTTGCCGGTGATTTTACGGTACTTGCCCGGCGGCAGGCTGGCTTTCCGCACCCGGTAGTGGGTGGTGAAAATCTCAGTGGTGTCGGCGTAGTCATAGCCCGCCTTGAGCGTTCGCCGGTTGGCTTCGGCAATTTCGGGCTTGGCGCCAAACTTTTGGTCAATCCACCGGTAGGTCGGCTCCAGCGGGCGGTCGAAGAGCGCGAAAACAATGCCGAGCGCAAAGAAGTTTTTGCAGCGCTCCTTGTTGCGCTTGGTCATCTCGATTTCGGTCAGCGCGTTGTAGGTCAGATCGGTGATGGGAATCGAGATCAGCCGGTAGCCCTTGAGCGAGCCGTCCGTCAGCGGGTTCGAGACGTAGCCCGCCTTGTCGAGATTAGACTTGATGAACTCGTTCTCATTGACAATCAGGATGCCGCCCTCATGCAGGTCCGGCAGATTGACCTTGAGCGCCGCCGGGTTCATGGCTACCAGGACATCCGGCTCATCCCCCGGCGTGCGAATGTCCAGGCTTGAAAAGTTGACCTGAAAGCCTGACACGCCGGGCAGGCTGCCCTGCGGCGCGCGGATTTCAGCCGGGAAATCAGGCAGCGTGCTGATGTCGTTGCCAAGGAGCGCGGCCGTGTTAGTGAACTGCGTGCCGGTCAACTGCATGCCGTCGCCCGAATCGCCCGCGAAGCGAATGGTGACGGAGGTCACTTCCTGAATCTTTTCTTCGGCATTGCCAAGAATGGCTGTGGATGACATCGGGTTATGCTCCGAGCGTTTTCAAGGGGTTTCCGGGCGTCGCGCAGACCGCGACGGGTCGGCGCGGGAAGGCCGTCTCTGGACGGCGCCGCTCAACCGCCCTCGACCGTGAGGCTCTTCTGATCCAGTTTCGGCGGGAGGTTGACGACATCCTGCGGGAAATGCTCGACAATGAAGCTAATGATATGCCGCGTGGAAATCACGCCGAGAATGCCGCCGTCCATGTCGAGCACCGGCAAGTGGCGGTAGTTGCCGGCATCCATCAGGCGCATGGCGTCCACAATGGCGGCGTCCTCGTGAATGGCGATCGGGTTCGGCGTCATCACGTCTTTCACCGGCGTGTCATAACTGACGTCGAGACCGATGACTTTGAGCAGGTAATCCCGCTCCGTCACGATGCCCGCCAGTCGCCCTTCGACGCACACAAAGGCGTAGCCGGCGCGCTCCTCCATCATGGCCTTAATGGCTTCGGCCAGCGACGTTTCCGGGGCGATAATCACCGGGCGCGAGGGTTCCAAGTGACGCACTTTCCAATTACGAATAATGTGTTCGAGAGGCATGTTCGCAGCGTCCGGCGCGGCCTTGGGCATCCGCCGCGCTCCAGGGTGGGATGGCGCAGATCTGAGCGACCGGCGATGCGCGTCGCTGGGCGCAGGCGGATGCTATGTGAGAAATATCACCCTTGGCAATCCTTGCCTTTCAAGGCGCCGCGGACAACCGGCGCGCCGTGACTTAGCCAAGCCTGACCAAGCGCGGATTACGCCGTGGCGGTCTCGTTCCGGGCGGCGGCCGGCGCCAGCTCGCGCGCAAGCCCGTCGCCCAGCAGCGTCGCGTTCAGATGCGTCGCCAGCGAGGACGCTTCGTCGGCGTCGAGACCGGTCAACAGCGATAACTCCTCGCCGCCCTGCCGAATGCCAATCACGCCCCACGCGCCGAAGAAGCGCGTCGCGGACGCATCATAGGCTTCGCCAAAAACATACAGGCGGTCGCCCGAGCGCTCGACCACCAGCTCCGGCAGGCCGGCGATGGCGCCCATCGCCCGGCGGAAAAGCAACCAGGTCGTGTAAAGCCCAGCCGCGCCCGCTACGAGAAAGATCAGCCTGTCCGGCGAAAATCCCTGCGCCAACCCGGCCGCCGCCGCCATCGTCGTGACAAAGGAAATCACCGCGAAGCCAACGGCAATGAGCGATTTCAGAACATCCATCAGCTCGCCGGCGCGCGTCAGCCAGAGCTTGCGGTCGGTGAAGATGATGCCGCGACCATTAGATAGCAAGTATGATTCGCGTTTCATGATAATCCTCGCGAGACGGTATCGCGGCGCGGCTTCCAGCAAGCGCCGCATCCGGGACGCCTTTAGTTGTGCGCCTGCAAGCCGGCAAAGTCAATGTTTTTCAACGACCTTCCGCCGCGCGCCAGTCAGCGCAAGGTTAGCGCGAGGTAGTCAATGTAAGCGCGGTCGCCCGGCGCGACGCCGCGCGGGCGGCGCAGGGTTTGCAAGCAGGCCTCGAGAGCGCGGATCACGATGGCGGCGTCCATCTCGCGCTCGACGTTCTCCCGATGGATTTGCCTGCATAGCGCCACCGCCTCGTCAATCGCCTGGAGAATGAACGCCACCGCGACAGCATCGGCTTCGAGCGGAATGTCAGCTCCCTGCGCCGTCGCCGCCAGCGCTGCCGTCAGCGCCTGCTCGACATCGGCGTCCGTCATGGCGGGATTGGGAACGGCGGCGTCGGCGACGTGGCGCTCGATGGAAAACGTCGTTCCGCGCGTCAAATCCTGCGTCATCGCCAGCCCGACGGCATCCTCGATGCCGTCGAGCCGGATGGCGCGCACCGGCGCGTCCCATCCAGGCGGACACAGGGTCAAGCGGTCTGACTCCATGAGCGCCGTCCGGTATCGGACATGGGCCGGCAGCGCGTAGCGCGGGTGGCGAGCGCCAAGCTGCTTTTTCTGCGCTCGGTCGGAAATGTAATAGGCGTCCAGGCCGCCCAGCGCGTTTTTCTTGATTTGCTCCGCGTAAGCGCTGGGCAGCGGATCGTCCGACACCGGGCAGAAAAACGCCCCCGGCGGCAGCGACACGGCGGGCAAGTCGTCAAACCGAGACACAAAGGCGGCGAAATCATCGGGCGGCGGCTTCTCAATGTATTCATTGATACGCTTGCCGTAGGCGAGCACGCGGGCTGCCTGAGCCAGGTCGGCCGGCAGCCAGCGAAAGGGCGCTTCATCCAGGCGCCGGCTGAGTTCATCCGTCGTCAACCGCTCGAAAAAGACCTTGATGATGCCATCGCGAAGCTCGTCAATGCAAAGCAGGGCGACATCCAGCAGGTCATTCTCGCTCGGCGTCGCATGGAGCAGAAAGCGCAGGCCCGCGTGGCGTCCCCAGGCCAGGCGGGGCGCGCTCGGATTAGGGGTCGGGTTGGTCAGCGCCCGTTCCCGAGTCGCCAGGCGCTGCTGCGCGCGAAGTTTTTGAGCTTTGGTTTTCTTGGGCATAAAGCGAATGCGCAGGGGCGAGCGCGCGCGCCGGGCGCCGGCGGGCGGCAAGCGCCCCGTCCAGCGGCAACCCGCCTTGAAAACTGGGAAAGCGGCGTCTTGAGGCGCGCCTCAGAGGATGGGCGGCGGGGCCGGGCGATTCAGCACGGCGATGGTGAGGCGACTGACGCACGTCAGCCGCCCATCGTCATCGCGGATTTTGATGTCCCAGACATGGGTGCTTGACCCAATATGCAGCGCCGTCACCGTACCCTGAACATAGCCCTCGCGGACGGCGCGGGTATGGTTGGCGTTGATCTCCAACCCGACAATCAGGCGCTCCGGCGCGACAAGATGCGACGCGACGCTGCCGAGCGTTTCCGCCAGCGCGACGGAAGCGCCGCCATGGAGGATGCCAAAGGGCTGCTTCGTCCGGTCGTCCACCGGCATGCGCGCCTGCAGGAACGTCGTCGTCGCTTCAGTGAACTCAATTCCCAGACAGGCCGCCAAGCCGAACCGCGTCGAGTTGAGCGATGCCGGGTCAATGCCAGCGGGAAAGACAGCGGGAAAGCCAGACGATGGTTGTGACTCGCTCATAGAAAGCTTGCTAACGGCTTGACGGTTGCGGGAGTCGCGGCGCGAGCGCTCGGGCCGCGACTCGCCGGGTCTAAAGGGCGCGCCAGCCGCCAAGGCTGACAGCCAGCTGACAGCCAGCGGCTGACCGGTTATCGGTTGCGCCCGTATTGCTCGTGGCTTGACACCCAATCGTGGGAGCTGATGGCCGAGGCCAGCGAAAGCTCGCCCGCCAAGACGACCGCCGCCACGATTTCGGCAAGCCTGTTGACATTGCCAGGACCATCGCAGCCAAGCAGCTTCAGGCACTCCTTCTGGGTCGGCAGCGAGGTGCCGCCGCCATAGGTCGCGACGATGAGCGACGGGATCGTGATCGAGAGGTAGAGCGCGTCTTCCGGAGTTCGCTCGCAGTATAGAATGGCGGCCGACGACTCCGACACATTGGCGACGTCCTGCCCCGTCGCGATGAACATCGCGGTCACGCCATTGGCCGAATGGGCGCCATTGTTATTGACGCCCGACATGAAGCCGCCGATGGACTGCACCTGGAAGTGATAGTGCAGCGACTCCGGCGAGGTGCGCATCACCTGCCGCAGCAGGTCGCCGGGAATTGTCGCTTCCGCCGTAACCCGCTTGCCCCGCGTCATGATGCTGTTGATTTGCGAGGCTTTTTTGTCCGTGGCGAAGTTCGACTCCAAAAACCACCGGACGACCTTGCCGTGATTTTGCACAATCCACTGACAGGCGACGTAGGTCGCGCGGCCCACCATGTTTTGCCCGGCGGCGTCGCCGGTCGCGTAATTGAAGCGCGTGTAAAGAAACTTGTTCGACTGATAAAACTCGATATTGAGCAGCTTGCCAATCCGAGTCGTGGATTCAGCCGCCGCCTTGACCTGGTCGAAGTTCTCGCGCAGCCACTTGGCGAAATCGCGGGCGTCGCGGGCGTTTTGGAAAATGAACACCGGCGCGCGCTGCATTTGGTCCGCCGAGACCGTGCAGGTCACGCCGCCGGACATGGTCAGCGCCTTCATGCCGCGGTTGTAGCTCGCCACGAGCGTTCCTTCCGAAGTCGCCAGCGGCACGAGAAACTCGCCCTGCGCATGCTCGCCGTGAATGAGAATTGGCCCGGCCAGCCCAATTGGCACCTGCGCGACGCCAATGAAGCTCTCGATGTTGCCGCGACATATGTGCGGATCGAATGAGTAATGGCTGACGTGCCGGAGCGGCTCGCCTATCCGCTGCTGAACCAGGTCCTGCCGCTGCCGAATGATTTCCTCGGCATAGTCATCTTCTTTACTGTATGGAACGCGCACAGAGGCCATAGTTAGTTCTCCTTGGGATCAAGAATGCAAGGTCGAGGAGCGCAGACGTGAACAGCGCGCGTTATACATCACCGCCGTCGCGCGTCAACCCCGATTTATCGGCGCGCGGGGACGCGGGTCTCGGGCTGTCACTTTCGCACTTTGACCGGCGTTTGACAAACCCAAGCCCGCTTGTCAGCATCAGAGCTTCGTCGAATTTCTGGTATCGGCTGTCTCCAGACACTCCTGGCCCGGTTGAGCCGGGAGCGTCGTCGAGTCCAAACAACGCGGCCGGCCCGCGCCCTACCCACTGAACCACTCTAGGAGAGCTTATTTGCCATGAAGACCGTTTCGATTGCCGTCCTGAGCCTTGCGCTGACCGTGGGGCCGCTTGGTTCCGCCGCTATCGCTCGCACAGCCCGGGCGGCGCAGGAACAAGACAACGCCGCCAAGCAGCGAAAAGAGTACGACGAATATAAGAAGATCGAAGCCGAGCAGGATCCGGTCAGAAAGCTCGAGATGGCGCGCGCCTTCTTCGAGGCTGACCCGACGCCGACCTATGTCAAATACGTCCAGGGACAGGTCAATGCCGCTCGTTACGCGCTTTTCACCCGCTACAAGGAAGCTGGCGATCTGCCCAATGCCGCCAAGATTGCCGACGAGTATGTGGCGTCGGTGCCCGAAACCGACCTTTTCTTCGCCTTTCAACTGACAACCCTGGCCGAAAGCAAAGCCCTTAAGAAGGGCGTTTCGGCGGCGGCAGCGGGGGATTGGGCCGAAGCCGCCAAGCATGCCGCCAAGTCGCTCAAGCTGGTGGTCGAGGAAAACAAGAGCGAGGCCATGCTTTATGACGCCAAGACCACGACGTGGGACAAGGTCAAGCCAGGCTTCGTCGCCTACTTCCATCGCCTTCAGGCGCTCGCCCACTTCACGGCCAAGCGCAACGAGGAGGCTGAAAAGGAGCTTCTCGCCTCCATCGCGGCGAAGTGCGACGCCTACCCGGATGTGTACTTTCTGCTCGGGCAAATCCACAACGCCCGGTATGACGAGAAGGCGGAAGCGTTCAACAAGCTGGACGCGGAGGCCCAAGCCGGCGAGAAAGGACAGCAGCTTTTGCAGACGGCCAAGGATGAGGCCAAGAAAGCGTCTGAATTTTTCGCCCGCGGCATCCTCATTGCCGAGGCGTCGCCAAACAAGGACGCTTACAAGACGGTTGTCGCCAACGCCCGCAAGGAGCTTGAGGAAGCCTACGAAATTTGGAACGATGGCAAAAAGGACGGGCTGGACGACTACTCGATGAGCTTCAAGTCGAGCTGCCAGCCATAGCGCCGGGGCGGGTGGCCGGTTGCCGCTCATGACGGGTTACGACCGATGAAGCGTGGCAGCAAAGCTTTCGACGATCAGATGGCCCAGCTTGAAGCCAGGCTGGGCCATTCGTTTGCCCGGCGCGAGCTGCTGGCGGAAGCCATCACGCACCGCTCATACGCCGCGGAACACCCGCCGACCCCGCACAATGAGCGCCTCGAATTTCTCGGCGACGCCGTGCTGGGGTTCATTCTTTGCGCCTGGCTCGTCGAGCAGTTCCCGCGCGCGAGCGAAGGCGAGCTGGCCAAGGCCAAGGGACACCTGGCGGCATCCGCCCAGCTAGCCCGCGCCGCGGAGCGGATTGGGCTAGGGGACGCCCTCCGCATGGGACGCAACGAGGAGCGGCAGGGCGGGCGCCTCAAGCAAACCATTCTCGAAAACGCCTTTGAAGCCGTCATCGCGGCCCTTTATCTCGACGGGGGCATCGCTGTCGCCACGCAGGCGGCGCGGCGGATTTTCGCCGCGGACATCGCCGCGCTCGATTTTGCGCGCATCGCCGCGCTCGACGCCAAAACCGCGCTCCAGGACTGGCTGCGTCTCCAGCGGCGGCCGCTGCCCGCTTACGAGACCATCGCCATTGAAGGGCAGTCGCACCAGCCGACCTTTCACGTCACCATAGCCATTGAGGGCCGCCGGCTTGGCGAAGGGCGCGGCTCCAGTCGCAAGGCGGCGGAACAGGTCGCCGCCGCCATGGCCCTTGAGCGACTCAAGTCCGAGGTCGGAGACCATGACAGCCGCTGAGGCGCCGCCCCCGGCTTCCAGGTCGCGCCGCTGGCGGCGGCTGGCGCTGGTCGGCGCGGCCGTCCCGACGCTATCGCTTCTCCTCCTCTTCGCCGCGCCGCGGCTCATCCCGAGCGGCTGGCTCATCCCGCGCCTAGAGAGCCTGCTGAGTCGGGCGCTCGGCGTTCCAGTTCGCATCGCCGACGCGCAGGCGACCTCATTTCTTCCGCTCACGATTGAAGTTCGGGATGTCACGCTTGGGCAAAACCGCCCCGCGGACCGGCTGGCCGGCGCCATCCGGCGCGCCGAGTTTGGCATCGGCTGGCTCGACCTTTTCCGCCGGCGCCCGACCTTCACGCACTTGACGCTGACGGAAGCCGACCTCCGACTAGCCAGCGGCGCGGCGACCAGCGCGCCGGCGGCGCAGCGGTCGCCACGGGCCCGACCGACGGCCTGGCCGGCTGCCCTGTGGCTGCGCGCCGCCGCGCCGGCTGACGAAGGCAGCGAAGCCTTCGCCATCGAGCGGCTCAGGGTGCGCAACAGCCGCTTGCAGTGGATGAGCGCCCCGTTGGCCTTTGAGCGCCTGGAAACGGAAGGGCGCGTTCAGGGGCGCGAAGTCGCGCTCGGGCGCTCGACCGCCGCCTGGCTGGGCGGCGCGCTGGAGGCTAGCGCCATTCGCCTGACCTTCGAGCCGACGCGACTCCGCTTCGCTGTCACGGGACGACTCGCGGACATCGCGGTTGAAAAGCTGACGACTCCGCCGGAAACGCCCGCCGTGATCGGCGTCGGGACCTTTCGAATGGATGTCGCGGGACAGTACGCCTACGCGACCCAGTCCTTTGAAAGCCTCGACGGCTCGGGCGACGCGGCGCTGCGCGATGGCCGCCTGACCCGCATTCGACCGGGGGCTATCGGGCGAACGATGACGCCCCCTTCGCTCCCCGCGCAAATTGGCGGCTTCGACCTGAGTCCGCTGCGCGAGCGATGGCTGGGCGCGCCGCCGCCCGCCTCCGAGGCGCCGTCCCAGGCGGCGCCGGCGACGGATGAAGGGCTGGCGTTTCAGCAACTAGCGTTTCGCTTCGCGCTGGAAGGCGCGACCGTCAAGCTCGACGGGCTGACCTGCGACATCGAGGGAGGACGGCAGGTCACGGGCCGCGGCGCGATTTCGCTCGCCGAGCGTCCATCCCGGATTGACTTCGACCTCCAGTTTCCATTGACATTTCTTACCGGCGGCGGGACGCTGCCGGTATTGGATGCGCTCGGCGAGCGCCAGCTCGTTCCGGTTCGCGTCACCGGAACGCTCGAGCGTCCGACGGTTGAAATCCTGGGCTTGCGAAGGTAGGCGCTATGCTCGACGTCACGCAGTTGCCGCCGGAAGCGTTTCGGCGCTTGGACGAAACGCCGGACGCCTGGTTTTACGCCGCGCCGCGCTTCGTCACGCACATCGATGCCGGGGCGACAGCCGCCGTCACGCAGCTTTACCGCGAGTTTTTCCCGCCCGGCGGCGACATTCTCGATGTCTGCTCAAGCTGGGTCAGTCATTTGCCCGAAGAAGTCACCTACCGCGAAGTGATTGGCGTCGGGATGAACGCCGCCGAGCTAGCCGCCAATCCCCGCCTGACCCGGCGGCTCGCGCATGACCTCAACGCCGACCCGCGCTTGCCCCTCGCCGACGCCTGCCTGGACGCGGCCGGGCTGTGCGTCTCGGTGGATTACCTGACCAATCCGGTCGCCGTCCTGCGCGACATCGGGCGCGCGCTGCGCCCCGGCGGGCCGCTCGTCATCAGCTTTTCCAATCGCTGTTTCCCAACCAAGGCCATTGCCATCTGGCTGGCGCTCGATGACCGTCAGCGCTGTCAGTTAGTCGCCGGCTTCCTTCAGGCCGCCGGCGTCTGGCGCGACATCCAGACGCTTGACCGCAGCCCCGGCGGGGGCGATCCGCTCTACGCCGTTGTCGGGAAACGCGCATGAGCGTCAGATGTCTCGTGACGGGCGGCGCCGGCTTCATTGGGAGCCACCTCGCGGAACGGCTCGTCCGCGACGGACACCGGGTTCGCGTGGCGGATAACCTGAGCACCGGCTTTCGCCGCAATTTAGCGCCCGTCGCCCAGGACATCGAGTTTATCGAGGGCGCGCTGGAGAACCCAGCCATCGCGGCGCGCGCCGTGGCCGGCGTCGAGGTCATTTTTCACCAGGCGGCGCTGCCGAGCGTGCCGCGCTCGGTGCTCGACCCGCTGGCGTCGCAGCGGTGTGGCGAAGTGGCGACGCTGACGCTGCTCCAGGCGGCGGCGCGCGCCGGGGCGCGGCGCGTTATTTACGCTTCATCGTCGAGCATCTACGGGGATACGCCGACCCTGCCCAAGGCGGAAACGATGCCGCCGCGCCCCCTGAGCCCCTATGCGGCGACCAAGCTGGCGGGCGAGGGCTACATGACAGCTTACGCGGCGTTGTCCGGCATGGATACGCTGTGCCTGCGCTACTTCAACGTGTTCGGGCCGCGGCAGGACCCGACCAATCAGTACGCCGGCGTCATCGCCAAATTCGTCGCCGTCATGACGCGCGGCGAGCGCCCGACGATTTACGGCGATGGGACGGCGACGCGCGATTTCACGCCCGTCGCCAACGCCGTCGCGGCTAACCTGCTGGCGATGACCAGCCCGGGAAGCTTCCAGGGCGAGCCGTTCAACATCGCCTGCGGTCGCCAGATTTCAATCGCCAGGCTCGCCCAGCAGCTTAACCAACTGCTCGGAACTAGCCTCGAGCCAATCCATGCCCCGCCCCGGTCGGGCGACATCGCCCACTCGCTGGCCGACATTGACAAGGCCAAGCGCGTCTTGGGCTATGCCCCGACCGTGACGTTTGAAGAGGGCTTGAGCGAGCTGGTCGCTATGCATCGTTGAGCAGGTCCTGCGCGGTGAGTTCCGGCGCGGCGCGCTCGTTTTCAAAAGCCAGCAAGCCAAGCTGCGCGTAATGCGGGCGGATGCGGTCGCTGAGCAAGCCGATGCGCTTCAGATTCGGGATGATGCGCCGGAACATTGTCCGCCGGAACATCGCCATCATGTCCGAGTGAAGCACCAGCCGGTTCCATTGCGAGCGGCGAATCCGATGGGCGAAATGCTCGTCATAGATTTCATGGAGCAGAAAGCGGTTGCGCAGCAGCACGGCCATTTCAAAGGCCCAGTCCTCGCGGTCGCGGCGCTCGCGCTCGCTGACTTCCTTCAGATAAAACTCGCCGAGCGCCAAGACGCCAAAGTGTACATGGCGGGCTTCGTCGGTGATGACCATTTTGAGCAAGTCGCGCAGCAGCGGCTCGCCCGAAAGCTGGCGCAGCGTGGTAAAGGCCCCCAGCGCCAAGCCCTCGATCATGATTTGCATGCCCAAGAACTTCACGTCCCAGCGCGAGTCGGTCATGAGGGCGTCAATGACGACGTAGAGGTTGTCGTTGATGTCGTAGAGCTTTTCGAGCTTCGTCGTCAGGTAGGCATGAAAGGCTTCGACGTGCCGGCTTTCGTCCATCACCTGCGTCCCGCCGTAGAGCTTGGCGTCGAGCCAGGGAACGGCCGTCGTCGTCAGGGCGGCGGCGTAGAGCGCCCCTTGCTCGCCGTGTAAGAACTGGCTTAGCAGCCAACTGGTCAGCGCGTGAACTTGCTCGTGGCGCTCGCGCTCGGTCAGCTTCGACCACAACGGTAACCAGTAGGCCGGATGGAACTTTTCGGGAAGCAGCTCCGTCGCCGGATCATGCGGGTCAACCGGCTGGCGCCAGTTCAAGTCAGTGGTCGCGTTCCACTGGGCGGTCTTGGCGGCTTCCGTAAGCCGCCGAATTTCGGGCTGATTGCGCTCATAGCGCCAATCGAAATTAGCCGGGTAGCCAACCGGCAGCGACGTGGCATCCTCGCGCTTGCCGCGCTTTTGAATCAAGCCGCGGTACGCCGGGCCAAGCAAGCCGGCCAAAACGCGGACGTTCCCGTTGGCGGTGGCCTGGTAAAGCATCGCGCCCTGTTGCACGAGGGCGTCCAGCTCGGACAAAACGTGTTCTCGCGTGGGCAGCAGACGAAGCATCAACGACATGCCTCCTTGTAGCGGACGGCGCGATGGGGGTCGTCACGCTTGCCTAAAGGTACGCCGATGGAAGGCGTCTGAAAAGCGCTCCCGCCCTGCGGACTGAAGCCGCGCGCTCGTCCGGCGACAATCGCCTGCGCCCTGCGCAGACGCGTCCAGAAACCTGAACCCGACTCGAAAATTCCTCTAGCTAGAAACCGCCCGCGATGTACCTTGGGAAAAGAACGGAATCTGTGACGGTCCACAGTCCCCGCCCTTCGCTTTCCGGCTCAATCCGCTTTTTTGCCATTGCTTTTCCTACGAGGTGGGCGCGCCATGAAAATTCTCCTGATCCAACCCAACTATCACTGCGGCGGGGCTGAAATTGCCGGCAACTGGCCGCCGAGCTGGTCAGCTTACATCGGCGGGGCGCTCAAGCATGCCGGATACACAAACTACCGCTTCGTGGACGCCATGGCGCTCGACCTTTCCGACGCGGCGCTCGCGGATCTCATTCGCGCCAACCAGCCCGACATCGTCATGGCAACGGCCATTACGCCGATGATTTACAAGGCGCAGTCCACCCTCAAGCTGGTCAAGGACATCAATCCGGCGACCATCGCCATTCTGGGCGGCATTCACCCAAGCTTCATGTATGGGCAGGTGCTGGCGGAAGCCCCGTGGATTGACTACATCGTGCGCGGCGAAGGCGAGGAAATCATCGTTAACCTGCTGCGCGCCATCGAAGCCGGCGACGACCGCCGCGCGCGCCACGAAATTCGCGGGCTGGCGTTTCTGAGCGACGAGGGGAATGTCATCGCCACGCCGGCCCATCCGCCGATTGCCGATCTCGATTCCCTGACGCCCGACTGGAGCGCGCTGGACTGGAGCCAGTACATCTACATTCCGCTCAACGTCCGCGTCGCCGTGCCGAATTTCGCCCGCGGCTGCCCGTTCACCTGCCGCTTCTGCTCGCAGTGGAAGTTCTGGCGCAAGTACCGGACGCGCTCGCCGGAAAAGTTCGTGGACGAGATCGAGACGCTGGTCAAGGACCATCAGGTTGGCTTTTTCATCCTGGCCGACGAGGAGCCGACCATCAATCAGAAGAAGTTCGTGGCGCTGTGCGAGGCGCTGATCGCCCGCAAGCTGGACGTTCACTGGGGGATCAATACGCGCGTGACCGACATCCTGCGCGACGAGCATCTCCTGCCGCTCTATCGCAAGGCGGGTCTGGTTCACGTCTCGCTCGGCACGGAAGCCGCCACCCAGATGAACCTCAACCGCTTCCGCAAGGAAACCACCATTCAGGAA